>NZ_CP097484.1:5132500-5432500 GCF_023546765.1 Methylobacterium tardum | reverse complement strand
ACCGCGTTCGGTACGCGGCATCAGCGGCAGGAAATGCTTGGCCACGAGCGCGGGGCCGATGGCGTTCACGGCGAACACCCGGGTCATCGCGGCCGGATCCAGGGCGCGGATCGCCTTCTCCGGCGCGATATCCGGCCCGTGCAGCAAGCCGCTGGCGACGAGGACCAGCCCGACCGGTCCCGCCGTTCCGACCGCCTGGGCCGCAGCCGCGATGGACGCCTCGTCCGTGATGTCGACGGACAGGGAGCGCACAGGTTCGGGTTGGGACACCTGCGCACGCGACAGAGCGAAGACGGGCTCGTTCATACCGCCTGCCGCGAGCGCCGCAACGAGGGCGCGGCCGATCCCGCCCGAGGCGCCGACGACGACCGCGCTACTCATGCTGCCCACCACTCCCCAAAGGAACCGGCACCGAAAGGTGTCCCCACGCCGCCAGCGTCTCCAGAGAGAGCCTCACGGGATCGGTCACGCGTACCGGCCGGCCGACGCCCGCGAACCCCGGACCACCGGCATTCGGATCGATCGTATACAGGGCGAAGCGTCGAGCTGTTCCGCATTCAGGGCGGATCGTCATCAAGCCTGCAAGGCGGCATCAATATCGCGCTCGCCACGTGCGCTGTGGACCAGCAGGCCCGGCCCGTGGTTCGCCCGTTCGCCGCGATCACCGGCCGGGACGGGTTCGACGCCCTGTCCCGCCGAGCACCGGACGCGGCGCCGGTCGCGCCCCTCAGCCAAGCCAGCGATTCCTGGCCTCTGTCACGGGACGGGATGAGGGCCGCCCGCGACGGCACGCCCGGCCCGACGGCGCACCGCCTCGTGCACATGGGTGGCGAGGAGCGCGACGAGCCGCATCTCGATGGTCTCCGTGCGCCCGTGCGCCTCCTCCCGGACGACGGCCTCCACGATCGCGTCCGTCTCCGCCTCCAGACCGGCCAAGTCCGCCGCGTCGGCCGTGCGCACGGCCAACCAGATCTCCAGGAGGCGCATGACCCGCGTCGGCGGTCGCGGCGGCCGATAGCGGTGATGCAACGCCATGCCGGTCGCGCTCAACGAGGCGATCGCGCTCGCCACCAGTCCGAGCCAATAGGCCACGCTCTGGGCTTGGTCGGACAAGCTCGGCAGGTTGCCCGACAGGTAGGCGGCCGCGCCCGGATGGATCGGCAGCGCCTGGGCCTTGTCGTCCGTGTCCGGCGCCTCGATCCCGCTGAGGTCATCGTCCATGGCGACGAGCTTCGGCTTGCCGGTCAGGACCTCCCGCGTGATCTCGCCGGCGAGCCAATCCGGCATTCTGCTGCGCGCGACGAGCCGGTGACTGACCGACAGGGTCGTGATGTCGTCACTGGGCGCCGGGATCGAGCCCACGAACGCGCCTTTGGGCAGGTCGATCGTGCTCAGGACCGGGTGCTCGCGGGCAAGCGCGGCCGCCTCGTCGACCTCGAAGGTCCGCGGCGCACCGGAGCCCTTGCGCAGGGCCGTGTAGAGCGGCAGCCACACCTTGCCGGCGACGGGCGCGACGACAAAAACCGCGCCGATGCGATGGTGCCGTGCTGCGTCGGTCAGTTGATCCATACGCAGCACCTCGCGGCGCACGCTCTCGGGCGGGACGCCGTAATGCGTCAGGATGCGGTCGAGCAGGTGCGGGTCGAGCTTACGCCCATCCAGGAGCGCCACCGTTTCTCCGCGCAGCTTGGCGATGCTGTCGACGTGGCTGCCACCGGGGGCGACGAACACCACAGCGTCGCGACGGGTGATGACGAGCGTCTGTCCGTCCTGCGGAGCGGCGTCGGCGCGCACGAGGGCGAGTTGGGCCTCACCCCTGTCCAGGGCCGCCGCGGTGCCCAACCGATCCGGCGCCAGGACGGTCCTGATCCGCACGCGCGGATGCTCGGCGGAGAACAATCCGATCAGGGCCGTGGCGGCCTGACGATCCTCGGTGCTCGTCTCGGCGATGGCGAGCTTGAGCTCGAACAGCCCGAGCAGGACATGCACGAGGATCGCGCCGGCTGCAGCGGCGATGATGACGGCCAGCGCAGCAGCGGGCGCGGCGTACCGCCGTCGCATCGCTCATCCTCCCCGACTACACCGTAGCATGCTCCGGGTCGGCCCGCCTCCGCGGACTTTGATCCGGTCCTGCGGGGATGGCGCGGGTACGCGTTCAGGCCGTGCGGGACGTGCCACCCTGACGCCGATCTCCGGCCGGGGCGGCCTCCTCCCACTCGCGATCCTGCTGCGCGCGCAGAGCGGCACGGCGCGCCGCGACGACCTCCGCGTCCGTCGCGGGCGCGTCCATCGTCGCGTCCGCGGCGCGCGGAGCAGGCGCGCCGGCCACGGCCAGGAAGCGGGCGAGCGTCGCGACGAGGCGATCCACATCGCCGGACATCACGGCGCCTGTGCCCAGGAGGTCGCGGCGTGACCGGTCGGCGAGATCCGCGCAGGTCCCGCCCGCCAAGCCGAGCGCGGCGATGGCGTCGGCGCCCAGGGGCAGACGCTCGACCGGAATGTCCCGCAGCCGTCCGAGCCTCCGCGTTCCGGTGGCCCCCTCCGTGTGCACATCGCGTGCGCCCGGCAGCCACCGGGCGATCTCGTTGAGGATGAACGTCCGAACCGCCGCGACGCGGACCGGACCGAACTTCCGGATCCCGCTGATCGCCTCCGGCGACGACTGGGCCAGGTGACCGAGATCCCGGTACCCGGCCTTACGCAGACGGGCCCGCAGGGAGGCCGTCAGGAAACCGCGGCCGAAACCCGCCGTCACGAGATGCTGGAGCGTGTCGGGCGGCAGAGCCTCGAACAGCGGGAGCCGCGCGCTGACTTCGTCGAAAAGGCTATCGGACCTGACGGTGCGCAGGGATCGGCCGGGCATCATCGCCGCCGATAGGGCGCTTTCCGGATCTCCGCAACATGCGGCGAAGGCGGCCATTCCGGGTGCCTGCTTGTCCGCCGTCTGTCCGGCCGTGAACGGGCGCCATTGGCCGGACGCCGCCCGTCCGCTCCCGATAGGGTCGGTCGGAAAGGCGGACGGGCTCCGAGCCTGTCCGAAACGGCTGGCGTGACCGTTGCACCCGGAGGTCCGCTTCGGCAGACAGCGCATGGGACATCCGTCCGGGTCGCCGGAGCGGATCGCGACCCCGAGAGGATCATGACCGACCAATCCGCAGGGGCGGTGGCGCCAAGCCCGGGACGTCGATGAAGGCGCGAGACGACGGGGATCGCGTGGGCGCGATCTGCCAGGCGCTGCGGCACGCCATCGTGGAGCGGGCGCTCGCCCCCGGAGACCGTCTGCCCGAGGATGCCCTCGGCGAGCGGTTCGGGGTCAGCCGCACCATCGCGCGGCAGGCCCTGCTGCGGCTGGCCGGGGAAGGGCTAGTCGACCTGCGCCGCAACCGCATCGCCGTCGTGGCGACGCCGAGCTGGGAGGAGGCGCGCGACACCTTCGACGTGCGTCTCGGCCTGGAGCGGCTGGTGGTGCGCCGCCTCGCCGGGCAGCTCAGCCCGGAACAGCGCCAGGGCCTGCTGGACCAGATCGCTCGCGAGGAGGCCGCCCGGGGCGGGCCGGAGGCGCTGTCGATCCGGCTCGCCACCGAATTCCACCTGATGCTCGCCGAGATGACCGGGAGCGCCGTGCTGACCCGCTACGTCGCGGAACTCGGCTATCGCTGCGCCCTGATCCTGTCCCTCTACAGCCGCCCGCATTCCTCGGACTGCGCTGTCAGCGAGCACCGCGACATCGTCGCCGCCCTGGTCGCGGGCGATGCCGAGCGCGCCGCCGCGCTCATGGACCACCATCTCGACGCGGTGGCGGACCGGGCACGCATCGTCCCGCCGGCCCCGCGCGAGCGCGATCTCGCACGCCTGCTGGCGCCCTACGTCGCGGGCGGCGGGGCCTGAGCCCGCGGCGTCAGGCCGTAAGGCCGTGCTTGGTCAGCAGGCGCTCGGCGCTGTCGTTCCAGACCTCCATGCCGACGATCAGCCCGTCGCGCACGGTGAAGCGGTCGACGTAGCGGTTGCCCTCGAACGGGGTGCCGTCCGGCCATGCGCCGTACAGGGTGCCGAGGCTGTAGACCGTGGTGACGCCGTCGCCCGGCACCACGTCCAGCCGCTCCATCCGCTTCTTCACCCAGGCGTAGCGGCCGGCATTGAAGGCCGTGACCTCGGACGGATGGTTGAACACCCGGGCGCCGGTGAACACGATCCGCGTGTTCGGCGCCATGTAGCGCGCGGCCGTCTCGGGATCCGGCACCATCGAAGCCTCGAGATAGGCGGTGACGTTGGCGGCGTCGCGCGCGGTGGCGGCATCGTGGATCACGTCGGTCATGGCAGGCCTCCTGTCGGGCCTAACGTGCCGCAAAAGACCAACCGGTGCATGCGGGAAGTGTATGCACTTTGGCACGTGATTGAGCACAGAATGCCTCCTGAGGTGCACGCACGGCGGCCCTCCGGGCGGCGAAGCATCGGGTTTTCAGTGGCATGGAGGTTGCGCTCGGCAGGCTGCGCCCCGCCCTCGGAGACACGCCATGGCCTCCTTCCTGCCCCCGACCCTGCGCCGCATCGCGGTGACGACGAGCGCCCTGCTCGGCCTCGCCGTCTCGACCGCGCAAGCGGCCGACACCGTCAAGATCGGCCTCGTGACCGCCCTGAGCGGCCAGTCCGCCAAGTCCGGCGAGGCGATCTCCCGCGGGATCGGTCTCGCCATCGACGAGATCAACGCCAAGGGCGGCGTCCTCGGGCGCCCCCTCGAGCTCGTGGCCCGCGACGACGAGGCCAACCCGTCCAAGGGCGTGCTGGCGACCCGCGAGCTGATCCAGCGGGTCGGCGTCGTCGCGGTGGTCGGCGGCCTCGACACGCCGGTCTCGATGGCGATCGTGCCGATCGCCAACCAGATGAAGGTGCCGTTCATCGGCCCCTGGGCGGCCGGCACCGGCATCACCCGCAACGGCGCCGCCGACAATTACGCCTTCCGGGTCTCCGCGGTCGACGCCCTCGTCGACGAGGCGCTGGTCGCCTACGCGGTGAAGACCTACGGGGCGAAAAAGCCCGGCATGATCCTCGTCAACAACGCCTGGGGCGAGTCGAACCAGAAGGGCCTCAAGGACGCCCTGCAGGCGGCCAACCTCCCGGCGGCGGGCATCGAGAAGTACGAGGCCAACGACGTCGACATGGTGCCCCAGCTGTCCCGGCTGAAGGAGGCCGGGGCCGACGCGCTGTTCCTGGTCGGCAATGTCGGCCCCTCGGCCCAGGTGGTGAAGTCCCTCGACCGGATGGGCTGGTCGGTGCCGGTCGTCTCGCATTGGGGCCCGGCGGGCGGGCGCTTCGACGAGCTCGCCGGCCCGAGCGCCGGTAAGGTCCACTTCATCCAGACCTTCACTTTTGCCGGCAACACGTCTCCGAAGGCGAGCGCGGTGCTCGACGCGCTCAAGGCCAAGTACCCGGCGATCAAGTCGATGGCCGACGTCACCCCCGCCGTCGGCATCGCCAACGCCTACGACGCGACCCACCTGCTGGCGCTCGCCATCCAGGCCGCCGGCTCCACCGAAGGCCCGAAGGTCCGCGACGGCTTCTACAAGATCGGCACCTATCCGGGCCTGATCAAAACCTACGACAAGCCCTTCGCCCCCGGCCAGCACGACGCGCTCGGCCCGAACGATTACGTGTTCACCCGCTTCAAGGACGGTGAGATCGTCGCGGTGACCAACTGAGCCCGGCGATGCTGACCTCCATCCTCGTCAGCGGCCTCGGCCTCGGCAGCATGTACGGGCTCGTGGCCCTCGGCTTCCACGTGACCTACGCGGTGTCGGGGACCGTGAACTTCGCGCAGGGCAGCGTCGTCACCCTGGGGGCGGTCCTGGGTTACGCGCTCGGCGTCACCCTCGGTTGGCCGATGTCCGCGGCGATCGTCCTGGCGCTCGCCGGCTGCGCCCTGTTCGGCCTCGTGGTCGAGCGGGCGCTGGTCCGCCCGTTCGTGGCGCGCGGCTCGGATGCGTGGCTGCTCGCGACGGTGGCGGGCGGCATCGTCCTCGACAACACCGTGCTGTTCACCTTCGGCAAGGAGCCGCGCAGCCTGCCCTCGCCGCTGGCGATGAAGCCGGTGGAGATCCTCGGGACCGGCATCTACCCGCTGCAGCTCGTGATTCCGGTCGTCGGGATCGCGCTCGCCTTCGCGATCCGCACGGTGTTCCGCCGGACCGATCTCGGCCGCGTCCTGCTCGCCGTGGCGCAGAACGCCGACGCCGCCCGCCTGATGGGGATCGACGTGCGCCGCACCGTGGCCTGCGCCTTCGCGCTCTCGGCGGTGCTGGCCGGCATCGCGGGCCTGCTGATCGCGCCGCTGTTCTCGGTCTCGGCCGAGCTTGGCACCCTGTTCGGCCTCAAGGCCTTCGCGGTGGCGATCCTCGGCGGCATCGGCTCCGCCACCGGGGTGATCCTGGCGGGGCTGCTCTACGGCCTCGTCGAGGCCGGCGTCACCGCGACCCTCGGCTCGACCTACACGCAGCTCGTGGTGTTCTCGGTGATCATCCTGGCCCTCACCCTGCGCCCCGACGGCCTGCTCGGCCGCGCCGCGGTCAACAAGGTCTGACGCGATGCCGTACCTGCGCTCGGCCCCGGCGATGCGGCTCGGCATCGCCGGCCTCACCGCCGCCGCGCTCGGCCTCGTCGCGCTGACCGCCGGCTACAGCCACTTCGTGATCGCCCTCGTGGCGCTGACCACGGTGGCGGGCGTCGGCCTCAACGTGCTCCTCGGCCTGACCGGGCTGATCTCCTTCGGCCATGCCGGCTTCTATGCGATCGGCGCCTACGCGAGCGCGATCCTGACGCTCCACGGCGTCAGCTTCTGGCTGGCGCTCCCGGCGGCGGCCCTGGTCGCGGCGCTCGTCGGCGGCCTCGTGGCGGTGCCGGCGATGCGGGTGAAGGGCCCCTACCTCGCCATGCTGACGATCGCCTTCGGCTTCATCGTCGAGCACGGGCTGATCGAGGGCGGCGCGCTGACCGGCGGCCAGAACGGCCTCGTCGTCACCGACGCGCCGACGCTTTTCGGCGAGTCACTCTCGCCGGCCGGGCTCGCGGTGCTGGCGGTGCTCGCGGCCGGCGCCAGCCTCGCCGGGTTCGACATCCTCGCCCGAAGCCGCCTCGGCCGGGCGATGCGCGCGGTGCGCGACGCCGACGTCGCGGCCGCGGCTCTGGGCTTCGATCCGGTCCGGGTGAAGACCCTGGCCTTCGCGATCTCCGCGGCCCTGACCGGCCTCGCGGGGGCTGTCCTGCCGCCGCTGATGCTGTTCATCGCGCCGAGCTCGTTCCCGTTCTCGCAGTCGATCCTGTTCGTCCTCTCGGTGATCGTCGGCGGCGCCGGCACGGTGCTCGGCCCGCTCCTCGGCGCCCTCGTCACCGTGCTGCTGCCGGAGGCGCTGTCGGGGCTCGCCGAGTACCGCCTGCTGTTCTTCGGCGTCGCGACCCTGGCGGTGCTGTGGCTGGTGCCCTCGGGGCTGGTCGGCAGCCTCGCTCGCCTGCTGCCCCGCGGCCGAGACGCGCCGGCCGCCGCGGAGAGTGGGGACGCGCCGCTGCCCGGCGCGACGGCGCGTGAGGCCCTCGTCCTCGAGGGGCTCGGTATCCGCTTCGGCGGCATCACGGCGGCCGAGGGGGTCGACCTCACCGCCCGGCCAGCGGCCGTCACCAGCGTGATCGGCCCGAACGGCGCCGGTAAGACCACCGTTCTCAACATGGTCTCGGGCTTCTACCGCCCGAGCGCCGGGGCGATCCGGCTCGGAAACCGCGAGCTCGCCGGCCGGCCCGCGCACGTCGTCGCCCGGGCCGGCATCGCGCGCACCTACCAGACCACGCGCCTGTTCGGCTCGCTGCCGGTGGTCGACAACGTCGCCCTCGGCCTCGCGCCGGGCCGGCTGTGGCGCCGCGCCCGCGCGGGGGACCGCCGGACCGCCACCGCGCTCCTGTCCTTCGTCGGCTACCGCGGCGCCCTCGACCGCCCGGCCGCCGAGCTGCCCCATGTCGACCGGCGCCTCGTGGAGATTGCCCGGGCGCTCGCCGGCAGCCCCGCGGTGCTGCTCCTCGACGAGCCCGCCGCCGGCCTGTCGCGGTCCGATACCGACCGGCTGGCCCGGCTGATCCGCCGGATCGCCGACAGCGGCGTCGCGGTGGTGCTGGTCGAGCACGACATGCCGCTGGTGATGGGCATCTCCGACCACATCCTCGTCATGGATGCCGGGCGCCCGATCGCGCGGGGCACGCCCGCCGAGATCCGGCGCGACCCGGCGGTCCTGCGCGCCTATCTCGGCGGCGCCGACACGCCGGCCCGGCCGCGGAGCGCGCCGTGGCAGGGTCCGGCGGACGCGATCCTCTCGGTCCTCGACCTGACCGCCGGCTACGGCGCCGCGCCCGTCCTCGACGGCGTCCATCTCGACGTGCGGCCGGGCGAGACCGTCGCCCTGCTGGGCGCGAACGGCGCCGGCAAGTCCACGGCCATGCGGGCGCTGGCGGGGCTGCTGCGCCCGGTCGCGGGATCGGTCGTGTTCGACGGCCGGCGCATCGACGCGCTGCCCGCGCACCGGATCGCCCGCGGCGGCCTCGTGCTGGTGCCGGAGGGCCGGCAGGTCTTCCCGGAGCTCACCGTCGTCGAGAACATCCGCCTCGGTGCCTTCGGGCGCGGGACGCCGATCGACCCGGCCGAGGTGGAGCGCCTGCTCGACCGGTTCCCGCGGCTGCGCGACCGCTCGGCAAGCCGGGCGGGCCTGCTCTCCGGCGGCGAGCAGCAGATGCTGGCCATCGCCCGCGGGTTGATGGCGCATCCGCGCATCCTGCTCCTCGACGAGCCGTCGCTCGGCCTCGCCCCGGCGATGATCAACGCCCTCTACGCCACCGTGGCCGAGCTGCGCGACGAGGGCGTCACCATCCTGATCGTCGACCAGATGGCGGCGCTGGCCCTCACGGTCGCCGACCGCGGCTACGTGCTGGAGCAGGGCCGGGTCGTCGCGCGCGGAACCGCCGCGGAGCTGTCGGCGGACAAGGGGCTGGAAGCGGCCTATCTCGGTGCGGCGTAAGGGGGCCCTGATGGACACGAATGCCGGACACGGCCGCTACGGCTACAGCGCCCTCCCCGACCGGCCGGTCTACGATTGGCCGGAGGGCAAGCGGCTGGCCGTCTATATCGGGCTGAACCTCGAGACCTTCGCGTTCGGCGAGGGCCTGGGCGCCGAGCTCGCGCCGGGCGGCCCGCAGCCGGACGTGCTCAACTACGCGTGGCGCGACTGGGGCAACCGGGTCGGCGCCTGGCGGATCGCCGCGATGCTGGACGAGCTGGCGATGCCGGCGAGCGTGCTGGTCAACAGCAACCTCTACCGGGACTGCCCCGGGCTGATCGAGGCGTTCCGGGCGCGGGGCGACGAGATCGTCGGCCACGGGCGGACCAACGCCGAGCGGCAGGGCACCCTCGACGAGGCCGCCGAGCGGGCGCTGATCGCCGAGACGACGCGGGTGATCGCCGCGCAGGAGGGCCGCCCGCCGGCCGGCTGGCTCGGGCCGTGGATCTCGCAATCGCGGGTGACGCCCGATCTCCTCGCCGAGGCCGGCTACCGCTACCTGCTCGACTGGGACCACGACGACCAGCCGACCTGGTTCGCGACGCGCGGCGGCGGCCGAATCCTGACGGTGCCCTACCCGCAGGAACTCAACGACATCCCCGCGATCGTGGCCCGCAAGGAGACGGGCCGCCAGTTCGCCGATGCCATCGTCGACGCCTTCGGCGAGATGCTGGAGCAGGCGCGGGCCGCGCCCCTGGTCATGGGCATCGCGCTCCACCCCTACATCGTCGGGCGCCCGCACCGGCTGCGGCCCCTGCGGCAGGCGCTCCAGCACATCGTCGACCGGCGCGCCGACATCTGGCTCACCACAGCCGGCGCCATCGCGGACCACGTCACGGCGCAGGCGGCCGAGGCCCGCTGACACGGCGCGAATCCTCACGCGGGCCGCCAGGGCGCGGCCCCGGCCGGACTGCCCGGCCGGCCTCACCGGGGTCCAGGCTCTGGTGCCGATCATGCTCGACCCGGTCGCGGCCGGGCGCCTGACGCCGCACATTTCCGGTTGGCGGGCGCCCGCCGTCAGCCGCCGCAGGTCTCCGCCACCAGCCAGGCGGTGAGGATCGCGACGGCATCGAGGAGGTCGTCGGTCGCCATGGCCTCATCGGGGTTGTGGCTGCCGTTGGCGTTGCGCACGAACAGCATGGCCATCGGCACGCCGGCCTTGGCGAATGCGGCGGCGTCGTGCGAGGCCGGGCTGCCGAGGGGCCGGGTGGCGATGCCGAGCGCCGCCGCCGCCGCCGCGAGCCCGTCGCGGATCCCGGGCGAGACCGCGCCGACGCCCGCCTCGGCGCGGGGCCCGAGCGCCACCGCGACGCCGCGGCGCTCCGACACGTCGGTCACGGCCGCCAGGAACGCAGCCTCCAAATCCGCCAGCACCTCGGCCGCGTAGGCGCGCATGTCGAGGCTGAACCGGAACTCGCCCGGGACGGTCGTTAGGCCGTGGGCCGCGGCATCGGTGTGGAACCGGCCGAAGGTGACGGCCATCGGGCAGCCGGCCGCCTCGTGCTCCGCCCACACCCTGTCGAGGGCCAGGGCGATTTCCGCACCGGCCAGGGCGGCGTCGCGGCGGAAGCGGCGGGGCGTTCCGACATGGTCGTAGCGACCGGCGATGCGGACATCGGGGTAGCGGACGTTGCCGGGGATCCCGGTGCAGAGGCCGACCGGGATCCCCGCCTCCTCCAGGCTCGGCGCCTGCTCGATATGCACCTCCAGGAAGGCGTGGATCGCGGCGGCCGCGAGGGCGGGCGGGCCGCTGCGCAGCGCTTCCGGGTCGCCGCCCTCCCGGGCGATGTGGGCGGCGAGGCTGAGGCCGCTGTCGATCCGGGCAGCGTCCAGCGCCCCGTCCGGCAGGGTTCCGAGGGCCGCCCGGCTGCCGATATAGGAGACCTGGAACCAGACGCTCTCCTCGGCGCGGATGCCCATGACGGTGATGTCGCGCGCCGGGGTCAGCCCCATCGCGCGGAGCGCCGCGACGGCGGCGAGCCCGGCCACCACCCCGGCGGCGCCGTCGAAATTGCCGCCGTGAGCGACCGTGTCGAGGTGGGAGCCGATCAGGATCGGCGGCAGTCCCCGGTCCCGCCCCGGCAGCGTCATCGTGGTGTTGGCAGCCGCGTCCCGCCCGATCGCGAGGCCGAGATCGGCGGCGCAGCGCGTCACCACCGCGTGCGCCTCGGTCTCCTCCGGGCTGTAGGAGGCCCGCGTGAACCCGGGATCGGTCCGGCCGCACCGGGCGAGGTCGTCGAACAGCGCCTCCACCCGGCCGCGTTGTGCGCGGACCGCCGTGCCGACCGCCGCTATCGTGTCCATCCCGCCGCTCCCGGTGCGCGGGTCCGGGGCGGACCGCGACGGCGCCACCCTGCCACTTCCGTGCCGGCGCGGCGTCGGCTGGAGGCGCCCCGGCCGGCGCGGCCGTCCGCGCGCGGTCCGACACGGCTTTCGATCGACGCCGTCGCAGGATGCAGGCCTCCCGTCATCACGTTCCGGGCGGCACAGGGTTGAGACTCAATACGAGAATTTTGACGTTCTCGGCCCAGAACCGCCCGCGGCGCGCACAAATGCCGCCAATATGCGCAAGGCCCGCGCCGGCCTGCAGCCTCTTTGACCTTCCCGTCTCCCGGACCTCGGCCGACAATCGGCCGATCCATCCATGGGAGCTTCGGGGTCGATGACGCATCTCACGCGACGCGGCGTCTTGGGCACGGCGGCGCTGCTCGCGGCCCCGGCCCTCATCCGTCCGGCCTTCGCGGCCGACACCGTCAAGCTCGGCTGCCTGTTCTCGTCCTCGGGCACGATGGCCAATCTCGAGGGCCGGCTGAACCACGTGGTCCGCATGGCCGCCGACGCGATCAACGGGCGCGGCGGCGTCAACGGCCGCCAGATCGAGGTGCTGACCTCCGATCCCGCCTCGGACTGGCCGCTCTATGCCCAGGTCGGCCGGCAGATGCTCCAGCAGGAGAAGGTCGCGGCCCTGTTCGGCTGCTGGACCTCCGTGTCGCGCAAGTCGGTGCTGCCGGTGGTCGAGCAGAATGACGGGCTGCTGTTCTATCCGCTGCACTTCGAGGGCGACGAGAACTCCAAGAACGTCGTCTACGTGAACTCGCCGCCCGCGAGTTCCGTGCTGCCGGCGGTCGATTACCTGATGGGCCCGGACGGGGTCGGGGCGAAGCGCTTCTTCATGATCGGCTCGGACTACGTCTGGCCGCGCACGATCAACAAGCAGCTCAAGGGCTACTGGAAGAGCAAGGGCATCCCGGAGAGCGCGTGGCGCGAGGAATACGTGCCGTTCGGCTTCTCGAACTTCCAGACGCTGGTGAACCAGGTCCGCAGCTTCGCCAGCCAGCCCGGCGGCCAGGCGATCGTGGTGCTCACCGTCGTCGGCTCCTCGATCCCCGACTTCCTGCGCGAATTCGCCAACCAGGGCATCAGCGCCACCGACGTGCCGATCCTCGGCCTCGACATGGTGGAGGCCGATCTCGAAGGGCTCGATACCGGAAAGCTCGCCGGCCACCTGAATTGCTGGGCCTATCTCCAGGCCGCCAAGGGTGAGCGCAACCAGAAGTTCCTCGCCGACTGGGCGGCCTACGTGAAGGCCAAGAACGTCCCGTTCAGCGCCGACACGGTGATCGACCCGATGGTCTCGGCCTATGACAGCGTCCATCTCTGGGCGCTCGCCGCCGCCAAGGCCGGCTCCTTCGCGGTGCCGGAGGTGCGCAAGGCCTTCGCGGGCCTCAGCTTCGACGACCCGTCGGGCTACACGCTGACCATGACGGGCGAGAACAACTACGTCTCGCGCGGCGTGTTCATCGGCTCGGTCAACGAGAAGCGCGGCTTCGACGTCCTCTGGCAATCGCCGAACGCCCCGAAGCCGGTCCCGTTCAGCCCCTATGGCTGATCCGCTCCGCGCGCTACTGGCGCTCTGCTGTCTCGCGCTGCTGACGGTTCCGGCCTCCGCCGCGCCCCTCGACCGGGCGGCCTTCGCGGCGGATCTGTGCGGCGACGGCGCTGCGCAGGTTCGCGGGGCCGAAGGCCTCGTCCAGGCCGCCGGCGATCTGGCGGCCGACGACCTCGCCTTCGCCGGCGGCCTTCTCGGCGCGCTCGCCGAGCGCCGCCTGGCCTGCCCGGCGGAGGGCGCGCTCCTGCTCGGCCGTCCGGGCGCGCCGGAGGGCCGCGACGCGCTCACCGGCGCGACGCGTCCGGCCGCGGAGGCGCGCGCGCCGGTCCTCGGCCTGCGCCAGCGCGCCGCCGTGGAGACCGCGCGCGGCACCGTCGCGCTGCTGACCGGCCCGGATCCGGCCGCCCGCGTCGCCGGTCTGGCGGTTCTGGAGCGGCGCATCGCCACCGTCCCGGCGGCCGTGCTCGACCGGGCCCGCGACGCGGAGACGGATGCCGCGCTGAAGGGGACGATCACCGGCCTCGCCCATGCGGCCGCCCTGTCGTCGCCCGATCCGGCCCGGCGCCGGGCGGCGATCGCCGCCGTGGCCGCGAGCCCGTCCGGGGCCGCGCAGGCGCGGCTCGCGGCGCTCAAGGGCGATCCCGCCTACAGCGCCGACCCGGCCTTCCGGGCGGCGCTCGATGCGGGGCTGGCGCAGGTCTCCCGGGCGGTGGCGGTCGGGGACGGCCTCGCGGTCTTCTATAACGGCCTGAGCTTCGCCAGCATCCTGTTCATGGCGGCGGCCGGGCTCGCGATCATCTTCGGGCTGATGGGCGTGATCAACCTCGCCCAGGGCGAGTTCATCATGCTCGGCGCCTACGCCACCTACGGCGTGCAGGAGGCCTTCCGCCGCCTCGCCCCCGGCCTGCTCGACCTGTACCTGCTCGCCGCCGTTCCGGTGGCGTTCGCGGCGGTCGCCCTGGTGGGGATCGCGGTCGAGGCGCTGATCCTGCGCCACCTCTACCGGCGGCCGCTGATGAGCCTGCTCGCCACCTGGGCGGTGAGCCTGTTCCTGGTGAACCTCGTCCGCGTGACGGTCGGCACCCAGAACCTGCAATTCGTCATGCCGGCCTATGTCAGCGGCGGCGTGCCGCTCTACGCCGACTTCGTCATGACCTGGAACCGGCTGTTCGCCATCGGCTTCGCGGCGGCGACGCTCGTCCTGACGCTCCTGATCCTGCGCCGCACCCCGCTCGGGCTCGACATCCGCGCCGTGACCCAGAACCGCGACATGGCCGCCTGCCTCGGGCTGCCGACCCGGCGGGTCGACCGCCTCGCCTTCGGGCTCGGCTCGGGGCTGGCCGGCCTCGCCGGGGTGGCGCTCTGCCCGATCTACAGCGTCAATCCCGGCATGGGCTCCGGCTTCATCGCCGACAGTTTCATGGTCGTGGTGCTGGGCGGCGTCGGCAGCCTCATCGGGACACTGGTGGCGGCCCTCGGGGTCGGCGGCGCCAACGTGCTGATCGAGCCGGTCTCCGGCGCGGTCGCCGCCAAGGTGATCGTGCTCGTCGGCATCATCCTGTTCCTGCAGCGCCGGCCCGAGGGTCTGTTCGCCGTGCGGCGGCGGCGATGAACGGCGCCGTGCAGACCGCCCTCGTCGCTCCCGCCGGACCGGCGCGCCGCGCCGTGCGCGATCCCCTGGTCGCGGGGCTCGTGGGGCTCTGCCTCGCCGCCGCGGCGGCGATCCTCGTGGCGCCCCCTGCCCCGTATCTCGTCAACGCCCTGGGCCAGCTCGCGGCCTTCGCGATCCTCGCCGTGTCGCTGGATCTGGTCTGGGGCTATCTCGGGATCCTCAGCCTGGGGCACGGGCTGTTCTTCGCGATCGGCGGCTACGTCTGCGCCATGCACCTGCTGGCCCACGGCGCCGCGGTGACCGGGGTGCTGCCGGACTTCGTGCAGTTCATGGGCTGGAAGAGCCTGCCGGCCTATTGGGCCGGCCTCGACCACGGCGCCTACGCCTTCGTCCTCGCCCTGGCGCTGGCCGGCCTCGTCGCCTTCGTGTTCGGGCTCGCCTCGTTCCGCTCGCGGGTCAACGGCGTCTATTTCTCGATCATCAGCCAGGCGCTCGTCTACGTCGCGATGCTGCTGATGTACCGCAACGACACCGGGCTCGGCGGCAACAACGGCATGACCGGCTTCCCGCTGCTGTTCGGCTGGCCGATGGGTTCGCCCGGCGTGGTCACCGGGCTGGCGGTCGCCGCCCTCCTGACTCTGGCGGTGGTGCTCGCCGGCACGCGGCTCCTCGTCGGCAGCACGGTCGGGCGGCGGATGCTCGCCTGCCGCGACGACGAGACCCGCCTGCGCACGCTGGGCTACAGCACCACGCGGCTGAAGCTCGGGATCTGGTGCCTCTCGGCCATGATCGCGGCGCTGGCCGGCATCCTCTACGTGCCGCAGGTCGGCATCATCAACCCGCGGGTGCTGGCGCCCGACCTGTCCATCGAGATCGCCGTCTGGGTGGCGATCGGCGGACTGGGGCGGCTCGGCGGGGCGGTGATCGGCGCGATCCTGGTCAACGGCCTGAAGTTCTGGCTCAGCGCCGCGATGCCGGAGGCGTGGCCGTTCATCCTGTCCGGGCTGGTGCTGCTCGTGGTGCTGGTCCTGCCGAACGGGCTCCTCGACCTCGTGGGCTGGCGCCTGCGCCCGACCTGGCTGCGGGGCGCCCGATGACCGCCCTCGTGGTCGACGCCCTCACCGTCGCCTTCGGCCGGTTCACGGCCCTCGATGCCGTGTCGCTCGCTGTCGATCCCGGCGAGGTCCGGGCCGTGATCGGCCCGAACGGCGCCGGCAAGACCACGCTGCTCGACGTGATCTCGGGCGTCACCAAGCCGGTCTCCGGACGGGTGATGCTCGGCGACCACGTCGACCTGACCAAGCGCTCCGAGGCCGAGATCGCGAAGGCCGGCGTGCGGCGCAAGTTCCAGAAGCCCAGCGTCTTCCCGGCGCTCACCGTGCGCGAGAACCTGGAGATCGGCTGCGGCCCCGCCCTGAGTCCGCGCGACCGCCCGGCGCGCATCGCCGCCGTGCTCGGCGAGATCGGCCTCGGACCCCGCGCCGAGGTGCCGGCCGGCAGCCTCGCCCACGGCGAGAAGCAATGGCTGGAGATCGGCATGGTGCTCGCCGCCGAGCCGGCGCTGCTCCTCCTCGACGAGCCCGTCGCCGGGCTCTCCGACGCCGAGACCGCTCAGACCGCCGCGCTGATCCGGAGCCTTCGCCGGCCGGACCGGGCGATCCTGGTGATCGAGCACGACATGGGCTTCGCCGAGGCCATCGCCGACCGGGTGACGGTGCTGCACGAGGGCCGCACGCTCTACGAGGGCAGCATGCAGGGCGCGCGGGCCGATGCCCGGGTGATCGAGGTGTTCCTCGGCCGATGACGCACGTATCCCGACCCGCGGGCCTCACTGTCGAGAGTCTCGACCAGCATTACGGCAGCGCGCAGGTGCTGCGCGGCATCGGTCTCGCCGTCGAGCCGGGGGCCTGCCTCGCCGTGCTCGGCCGCAACGGCGCCGGCAAGACCACGCTGCTGCGCTGCCTCACCGGCCTGATCCCGGAAAGCCGCGGCCGGATCGCCCTCGACGGGACCGAGCTGACGCGCCTGTCGCCCGACCGGCGCGCCCGCTCAGGCCTCGCCTACGTGCCGCAGGGGCGCGAGATCTTTCCCGATCTCACCGTGGCCGAGAACCTGCGGGTGGCGGCCCGGGCCCACGGGCTGGAGCGGACCGACGCGGTCGACGAGGCGGTCGCCCTGTTCCCGGCGCTGCGCGGCCTCTGGCACCGCCCCGGGGGCAACCTCTCGGGCGGCCAGCAGCAGCAGCTCGCCATCGCCCGGGCGCTCGCCACCCGGCCCCGCGCGCTCCTGCTCGACGAGCCGACCGAGGGCATCCAGCCCTCGATCGTCGCCGCCATCGAGACGGTGATCGCCGGGCTCAAAGGCCGGATCACCGTGCTGCTCGTGGAGCAGTACCTCGATTTCGCCCTCCGGGTCGCCGATGCCGTGGTGGTGCTGTCCCGCGGCAGCGTCGCCGAGCGCGGCGATCCGAAGGCGTTGAACCCCGAAGCCCTCACCCGTCACATCGCCGTCTGACATCCGCAAAGGAGCCGCCGTGCCGACCCATCACGAGATCCCCGCGACGCCCGAGACCATGGTGCTCGGCTATTTCGACGCCGCGCTGCCGCCCGTCCTCACCGTCGCGTCCGGCGACACCGTCACCCTGCACTCGCATCCGGCGGGCGGGCGCGAGTCCCTTCACCCCGATCCGGCCCGGGTGCCGGGCGACCTGCTCCACGCCCTCGACACCCTGGAGCGCGGCCCCGGCCCGCACTTCGTCACCGGCCCGGTCCACGTCGCGGGCGCCGAGCCCGGCGACATGCTGCAGGTCGACATCCTCGACCTGAAGTTCCGCCTCGACTGGGGCTTCGTGTCGATCCTGCCGCTGCTCGGCACCCTGCCGGACGAGTTCACCGACTACGAGACTGTCCACGCCGACATCGACACCGCGCGCGGCCTCTGCCGCCTGCCCTGGGGCACGGAGCTGCCCCTCGACCCGTTCTTCGGCATCATGGGCACCGCCCCGCCCGCCGCCTGGGGCCGGGTCGGCAGCCCGGTGCCCCGCGCCTTCGGCGGCAACATGGACAACAAGGAGCTGCGGGTCGGCACCACCCTCTACCTGCCGGTGTTCAACCCCGGCGGCGGCTTCTACGCGGGCGACGGCCACGGCGTGCAGGGCGACGGCGAGGTCTGCATCACCGCCCTGGAGACCGGGCTGACCGGCACGTTCCGGCTGACCGTCCGCAAGGACCTTCCCGGCGCTTGGCCCTTCGCCGAGACTCCCACCGACCTGATGTCGATCGGCCTGCACGAGAGCCTCGACGAGGCGATGCGCCAGGCCGTGCGCGAGATGGTGCGCCTCGTCTGCGCGCGGACCAGCCTCACCCGCAACCAGGCCTACATGCTGTGCTCGCTCGCCGGGAACCTGCGGATCACCCAGACGGTCGACGGCAACAAGGGCGTGCACATGCTGATGCCCAAGACAGCCCTCGCTTCGACGTCCGGGGCCGCCTGAGCGCATTCTCGGCTGATGCTGCCCCCTCCGTCTTTGCGAGCGCAGCGAAGCAATCCAGCAGCGCTACGTTCAACGGCCCCGCTGCCCTGGGTCGCTTCGCTGCGCTCGCGATGACGGGGAGGAACGCCTCACCCGATTCCTGCAGATGGAGACCGCCTCAGTTCGCGCTGCGTCCGAAGGCGAACCGGCCGACACAGGCTTGGGCGCCGCGATGGTGCGGCGGCTGGCGCAGGCTCGCGCGCTCCGTCGTGGCCGGTGCCCCGCGCCCCGGCTGGACGAGCAGGGCTGCCCGAAGCCGCAGCACCTCCGCCCGGAGTCCGGCATTCTCCCGCTCGACCTGATCGAGCCGGGCCACACCGGCGGGCTTCAGACCGCCGAGGCGTCTTCGCCAGCGGTAGAAGGTGCCGAGCGAGATCCGGGCGCTCGCGCAGATCTCGGCGATGGGGATGCCGCGCGCGGCCTCCTCGAGCAGGAAGGCGATCTCCTCATCCGTGTGCAGGGATCGACGCATGCAGGATCTCCCGGTTCGGCAGCCTTGAGTCCACTCCGCGGCCGGGCTGCGAGCAAGAAGCGGACCGGCGACGCGGCGCGGGTGACGTTTCCGTCCTGCAGCGCCCGCGGTCCGGGCTGGCGGGCGCCGATCCGTTGACAGGCGTCTGACGCCGCGGCAGGGCGGCCGAGGATCCGCGCGGCCGCAGCCCGCGACCGCCGAGGAGGAGAATCCGCTATGCCGTCAGGCGCGTCGAACCGGGCGGCGGGGGATGTACCGGAGCCGGCGCGCGAGCCGGTCCTGTCGCAGGATCCGCACGCCGTCCGCGAGCCGCGCGAGAACAACCTCGAACGGGCGATCGGTCACGCGGTGCGCGAGCGCCGGAAGCGCCTGGGCCTCACCTCCGCCGACCTCGCCGCGGCCACCGGCCTGTCGCCCGGCATGCTGTCGAAGATCGAGAACGGCAACATCTCGCCGTCCCTGACGACGCTGCAGCTGCTCGCCCAGGCGCTCGGCATGCCGATCACCGGCTTCTTCCGGCGCTACGAGGAGGTCCGCAACGCAGTCTTCGTCAAGGCCGGCGAAGGCGTCGAGCTGGAGCGGCGCGGCACGCGGGCCGGGCACCAGTACAACCTGCTCGGCCACATTTACGAGAACACCAGCGGGGTCACGGTCGAACCGTACCTGATCACGCTCACGACCGATTCGGACGTGTTCCCGACCTTCCAGCACGCGGGCCTGGAGTTCCTCTACATGCTGGAGGGCGAGGTGCTGTACCGGCACGGGGACCGGCACTTCCACATGCAGCCGGGCGACAGCCTGTTCTTCGACGCCGACGCCCCGCACGGGCCGGCGGAGCTCTTGGTGCTGCCGGCCCGCTACCTCTCGGTGATCGCCTACCCGCAATCCGGCAGCACCGACTGACCCACTCCAATTCTTGGGAAGAAATTTTATTTCCTGGGAGTTGATTTCCACGCGCGAGGCCGCCTATCCTCCGGGCGAACCCGCGACGGAGGTGGTGCCATGTGCGGCATCGTCGGATTGTTCCTGAAGGACCCCGCCCTGGAGCCGCAGCTCGGCGCGCTGCTCGCCGACATGCTCGTCACCATGACGGATCGGGGGCCGGATTCGGCGGGCCTCGCGATCTACGGGCCGCCGATTCCCGGCCTGTCGAAGATCACCGTGCAGTCGGCTCAGGCCCTGGCAGATTTCCCCGCCCTGGAGCAGCGCCTCGCGGAGGTGTCCGGCGGCTCGGCGCGGGTGGCGGTGAAGAGCTCGCACGCGGTGATCACCGTGGCGTCGGACCGTCTCGCGGCGACGCGGGACGCCCTGAAGGGCCTCTCGTCCGACCTGCGCGTCATGGGCGCGGGCGAGAGCGTCGAGATCTACAAGGAGGTCGGCCTGCCGAAGGACGTGGTCCAGCGCTTCGGCATCGCCGGGATGTCCGGCACCCACGGCATCGGCCACACCCGGATGGCGACGGAATCGGCCGTGACCACGATGGGCGCGCACCCGTTCTCCACGGGCGCCGACCAGTGCCTCGTCCATAACGGCTCGCTGTCGAACCACAACAACCTGCGCCGGAGCCTGGCGCGCGACGGTATGGTCTTCGAGACCCAGAACGATTCCGAGGTCGCGGCCGCCTACCTCACTACCGCGATGGCGCGGGGCCGGGACCTCGGCGCGGCGCTCGCGGGGGCGCTGGAGGATCTCGACGGGTTCTTCACCTTCGTGGTCGGCACCAAGTCCGGCTTCGGCGTGCTGCGCGACCCGATCGCCTGCAAGCCCGCGATCATGGCCGAGACCGACCGCTACGTCGCCTTCGGCTCGGAATACCGGGCGCTGGTCGGCAGGTGCCGGGGATCGAAACTGCCCGCGTGTGGGAGCCCGAGCCGGCGACCGTCTACTTCTGGGATCAGCGGCAGGCCGCCTGAGCCGCCCCGCTTCCCGCCCATCACGGATCTCGTCCACGGATCTCGCCCATGCCCGTCTTCGATCTGGCGGCGACGCCCCTGCGCGCCCTGAATCAGGCCCTCCACGGCGTCGCCCCGGGCGCCAACGACACCGCCTTCGAGGTGTTGAACCCGCGCGGCCAGCACGCGGTGGCGGTCGGGATCGACGGACCCGTCACCGTCACGGTGCGGGGCTCGGTCGGCTATTACTGCGCCGGCATGAACGACGGCGGCACCGTCACGGTGCAGGGCTCGGCGGGCCCCGGCGTCGCCGAGAACATGATGTCCGGCACCGTCGTGATCGAGGGCGACGCCTCGCAATATGCCGGCGCCACCGGGCGCGGCGGCCTTCTCGTCATCAAGGGCAACGCGGCCTCGCGCTGCGGCATCTCCATGAAGGGGATCGACATCGTCGTGCACGGCTCGATCGGGCACATGTCGGCCTTCATGGGCCAGTCGGGCTCCCTGGTGGTGCTGGGCGATGCCGGCGAGGCCTTGGGCGACTCGCTCTACGAGGCCAAGCTGTTCGTGCGCGGCCACGTGAAGAGCCTCGGGGCCGACTGCATCGAGAAGCCGATGCGCCCGGAGCACTTGGACCACCTCGCGGCCCTGCTCGACCGCGCCGGGGTGACGGACGTCCAGCCCGGAGAGTTCCGACGCTACGGCTCGGCCCGCAAACTCTACAGCTTCAACATCGACAACGCCGACGCCTACTGAGCGGGAGACCGGGCATGACCTATCAGAACCCGCCGATGCCGCCGCGCAAGTCGGCAACCTTCGGCGACCACACGATGGCGGAGATCCGCCGGGCCGCGGCCACCGGCATCTACGACATCCGCGGCGGCGGCACGAAGCGCAAGCTCCCGCATCTCGACGACCTGCTGTTCCTCGGCGCCTCGATGTCCCGCTACCCGCTGGAGGGTTACCGGGAGACCTGCGGGACCGGCGTCACCCTCGGCACGCGCTTTGCGAAGAAGCCGATCGCGTTGAAGATCCCGATCACCATCGCCGGCATGAGCTTCGGATCCCTGTCCGCCAACGCCAAGGAGGCGCTCGGCCGCGGCGCGAGCCTGGCCGGCACCTCCACCACCACCGGTGACGGCGGCATGACCGACGAGGAGCGCGGCCATTCCGACATCCTCGTCTACCAGTACCTGCCCTCCCGCTACGGCATGAACCCGCGCGACCTCCGGCGCGCCGACGCCATCGAGGTGGTGGTCGGTCAGGGCGCCAAGCCGGGCGGCGGCGGCATGCTGCTCGGCCAGAAGATCTCCGACCGGGTCGCCGCCATGCGCGACCTCCCCAAGGGCATCGACCAGCGCTCCGCCTGCCGCCACCCGGACTGGACCGGCCCGGACGACCTCGAGATCAAGATCGGCGAATTGCGCGAGATCACCGACTGGGAGAAGCCGATCTACGTGAAGGTCGGCGGTGCGCGGCCCTATTACGACACCGCGCTGGCCGCGAAGGCCGGGGCCGACGTCGTCGTCCTCGACGGCATGCAGGGCGGCACGGCGGCGACCCAGGACGTGTTCATCGAGCATGTCGGCCAGCCGACGCTCGCCTGCATCCGCCCCGCCGTGCAGGCGCTGCAGGATCTCGGCCTGCACCGATCCGTGCAGCTCGTGATCTCCGGCGGCATCCGCTCCGGCGCCGACGTCGCCAAGGCCATCGCGCTGGGAGCCGACGCGGTCTCGATCGGCACCGCGGCGCTCGTCGCCATCGGCGACAACGACCCGGCCTACGAGGAGGAGTACCGCAAGCTCGGCTCCACCGCGGGCGCCTACGACGACTGGCACGAGGGGCGCGATCCCGCGGGCATCACCACGCAGGATCCCGAGCTGATGGCCCGCCTCGACCCGGTCCGCGCCGGCCGGCGGCTCGCCAACTACCTGAAGGTCATGACCCTGGAGGCGCAGACGATCGCCCGCGCCTGCGGCCACAACCACCTGCACAATCTGGAGCCCGAGGACCTCGTGGCGCTGACCCTGGAGGCCGCCGCCATGGCCCGCGTGCCGCTGGCCGGGACCGACTGGTACCCGGGCAAAGCGGGCTTCTAGGGCTCTTCAACCCCGCCGGTCGCGCCGGAACGGGGCGCGGCCGGTCCCCAACCGATCCGCGCTCAGGGGGCTGCCGTGACGACCGACCTTTCCGCCTACGCCGCCGAGCACGGCGTGAAGTACTTCATGATCTCCTACACGGACCTGTTCGGCTGCCAGCGGGCCAAGCTGGTGCCCGCGCAGGCGATCGGCGACATGCAGCGCGACGGCGCGGGCTTCGCGGGCTTCGCCACGTGGCTCGACCTGACCCCGGCCCATCCCGACCTGTTCGCCATGCCGGACGCCGCCTCGGTGATCCGCCTGCCCTGGAAGCCGGACGTCGCCTGGGTGGCGGCCGACTGCACCATGGCGGACGCCCCCGTCGACCGGCCCCCCGGGTGGTGCTGAAGCAGCTCGTGGCGCGGGCCGCCGCCGAGGGTTTGCGGGTCAAGACCGGCGTCGAGGCGGAGTTCTTCCTGCTGAGCCAGGATGGCGCCGCGATCTCCGATCACCACGACCGGGCGGAGAAGTCCTGCTATGACCAGCAGGCGCTGATGCGCCGCTACGACGTGATCGCCGAGATCTGCGACCACATGCTGGCTCTGGGCTGGAAGCCCTACCAGAACGACCACGAGGACGCGAACGGCCAGTTCGAGATGAACTGGGAATACGACGACGCGCTGGCTACCGCCGACAAGCACGCCTTCTTCAAGTTCATGGTCCGGTCGGTGGCCGAGCGGCACGGCCTGCGGGCGACCTTCATGCCGAAGCCGTTCCCCGGCCTCACCGGCAACGGCTGCCACTGCCACGTCTCGGTGTGGAACAATGCCGGCACCGTGAACGCCTTCGCGGATCCCGAGATGCCGTTCGGCCTGTCGACCCGGGGCCGGCACTTCCTCGGCGGGATCATGCGGCACGCGCCCGCCCTCGCCGCGATCACCAATCCGACGGTCAATTCCTACAAGCGCATCAACGCGCCGCGCACGATCTCGGGCGCGACCTGGGCGCCGAACGCCGTGACCTGGACCGGCAACAACCGCACCCACATGGTCCGGGTGCCCGGGCCGGGCCGGTTCGAGCTGCGCCTGCCCGACGGTGCGGCCAACCCCTACCTGCTCCAGGCGGCGATCCTGGCCGCGGGCCTCGACGGGCTGGCGCACGCGGCCGATCCCGGGCCGCACAGCGACGTCGACATGTACCGGGACGGCCACACGGTTTCCGGCGCCCCGCGCCTGCCGCTCAACCTGCTCGACGCCCTACGGGCCTTCGAGGCCGACGAGGCCCTGCGGGCGAATCTGGGCGGCGCCTTCTCGTCCGCCTACCTCAAGCTGAAGCAGGGTGAGTGGGACAGCTACTGCGCCCATTTCACCGCCTGGGAGCGCGAGACCACGCTCGACGTGTGAGGCCGCGCCGTGCCGGCGGACGCCGCCTGGGGTGTCAGAGCACCTGCGAGAGGAAGCGGCGGGTCCGCGGGTCCTGGGCCGAGGCGAAGAAGGTCGCGGGCGGCCCGTGCTCGACGATCACGCCGCGGTCGGTGAAGTAGATGTGGTCGGCGACGTCCCGGGCGAAGTTCATCTCGTGGGTGACGAGCATGCAGGTCATGCCCTCCTCGGCGAGTTCGCGGATCGTGACCAGCACCTCCTTGACCGTCTCCGGGTCCAGGGCGGCGGTGACCTCGTCGAACAGCATCACGTCGGGCCGCATCGCCAGCGAGCGGGCGATGGCCACGCGCTGCTGCTGGCCGCCCGACAGCTCGCCCGGATAGGCATCCTCCTTGCCGGCCAGCCGGACCTTGGCGAGGAGCGCCCGGGCGCGGGCCTCGACCTCGCGCCGGTCCTGCCCGAGGACGTGGATCGGCGCCATCATCACGTTCTGCAGCGCGGTCTTGTGCGGGAACAGGTTGTACTGCTGGAACACCATGCCGACCTTACGGCGCAGCGCCAGCTTGTCGAGCCGCGGATCGGTGACGTCGATCCCCTCGACCTCGATCGAGCCCGCCGTGACCGGCACCAGCGCGTTGACGCAGCGGATCAGCGTCGACTTGCCCGAGCCCGAGGGGCCGATGATGCAGACCACCTCGCCCTTGCGGACGTCGAAGCTGATGCCTTTCAGGACCTCGAAGGTCCCGAAGGATTTGTGCACGTCGGCGAGGCGGACGATCGGCTGATCGGGCGTCCAGCCCGGGGACGGGCTGCGGGCAGCGGGTGCGGGCATCGGGCTCAACGGGTCTCGAAGCGGCGTTCCAGGCGGGCGGTCAGCCGGTCGATCGGGTAGCAGTAGACGAAGAAGCAGAGCAGCGCGAAGCCGTAGAGCGGGGCGAACAGCTCGGGGCGGCCGCCCTCGGCCGCGTGCACCTGCGCGGTCAGCGTCAGCATCTCGGTGACCCCGACGATCGACGCCTGCACGGTCGCCATGGCGATCAGCGAGTAGACGTTCATCCAGGGCGGCAGCATCCGCTTCGCGCACTGGGGCAGGATGATGCGCCACAGCGTCTGCCGCCGGGTGAAGGCCAGGGACTCGGCCGCCTCCCACTGGGTGTTGGGCACCGAGCGCACCGCGCCGCGGACGATCTCGGCGACGTTGGCCATGACCGGCAGGCTGAAGCCGAAGGTCGCCTTGATCCAGTCGGGGAGCGGCACCCGGACCCCGAACACCGTGACCTGGAACGGCACCAGGAACATCACGAAGAACAGCAGCACCAGCCAGGGCACGTTGCGGAAGACTTGCGTGGCGCACCACGCGAGGCGGGGCAGGATTCGGCCCTCGGCCATCATGGCCAGGCCGAGCCCGATCCCCGCGACGGTGCCGATCGCCATCGCCATCAGCGAGATCGCGACGTTGAAGGCGAAGCCCGTGAGCAGCAGGGGCGCCCACTTGATCACGACCTCCAGCGGCGACAGCGCGGCGGCCCCGCCCTGCGCCCAGGCCGGCACCGCCACGAGGGCGAGGCCGGTGAGCAGCCAGAGATGGGCCGGCCGCAGGCGCGCCGCCGGGCGGTGATCGGCGAGCGCGAACGGCAGCAGGACCGGCAGGTCACCCCGTCGGCTCGGGTCCGGGGCGCTCATCGGCCGTAGCCCGGGATGCGCAGGGCCCGCTCCCAGCGGTGCATGATCCAGACGAGCACGCCGACGAGGATGGCGTAGGTCGCGAGCAGCACGAGCATCATCTCGAGGACGTTCTGCGACTCGGACCAGATCTGCTTGACCGCGTAGAGCGTCTCGGGGACCGCGATGGCGTAGGCCAGCGTCGTGGTCTTCAGGAGGTTGATCAGGTTGTTGTTCAGGGCCGGCAGGCAGACGCGCAGAGCCAGCGGCAGGACGACGTGGCGGTAGGCCTTGAACCGGGTGTAGCCCAGGGCCTCCGCGGCCTCGATCGTGGTCTTCGGCACGGCCTCGATGCCGGAGCGGAAGATCTCGACGTTGAACGCGCCCGCAAACAGCGACAGCGAGACGATCGCCCATTGCACGTTGTTGAGGATCGGCACGCGCAGGCCGTCCGCCGAGCGGATGTCCGGGAGCAGCGTCCCGAGCCCGAAGTAGAAGAAGAAGATCTGCACCAGCGGCGGCGTGTTGCGGAACAGCACGACGAAGCCGTTGACCAGCGCCCGAAGGACGCGCGACGGCCCGCTCTGCAGGAGCGCGCCGACGGCGCCGATGACGAGGCTCGCCAGGATCGTGCTGATCCCGAGCAGCAGCGTCATCCGCAGGCCGGCGACGTAGCGGTCCCAGTCGTAGGGGTCGTAGAAGACCGTGAAGTTGAAGCCCGTGGTCTCGTAGAGCTGCTGGAACCACGCCTGGATCGTGGCGATCATCGCGGGCGAACGCTCTTGGAGCCGCGCTCGATCGCGTCGCAATCGCGCGCGGCTCCACGTCCCTGTTTCGACGCGCTCTCGTGCGCCGAACCGGCGTCCACTTCGGCGGAGAGCGCGCGAGCCGTCGTGCAGGACCGCATCAGTTGGTCGCGTTCTTGTATTTCTCGTGCATCGCCTTCGAGTAAGCGGTCGGCTCGATGCCCCACTTCTTCTCCTCGTCGACGATGAAGCCGGTCTTCATCCAGTCCTTGGTGGCGTCCTCAACCATGGTCTGGAGCGTGGTGTTGCCCTGCGCCACCGCCATCATCCACGGCGCATCCAGGATGCCCTTGAGCGGCAGGGCGTAGTTGGCCTTCCAGTCGTCATCGAGCAGCTTACCCTGCAGCATGCTCTGGTCGTAGACGTAGCCGATGCAATTGCCCTGCTTGAGCGCGAAGAGCGGCTTCTCCGAGCCGTCGAAGGCGATGATCTCCGCCCCGTAGGTGCGCGCGACGTCTTTGTTGTACCACGCCCCCGAGGTCGCGCAGAGCGGCTTGCCCTTCAGCTGCGCCCAGTCGGTAATGCCGGAACTCTTGGGCAGCAGCACGTTCACGAAGTCGGAATAGTATTGCGGGTCGATCGCCTGCACGACGCGGCGGCGCTCCGGCTTGTCGGAGAGCGTGGCGATCAGCAGATCGACCTTGCCCTGCTGCAGGAACTCGATCCGGTTGGCCGAGACCACCGGCACCAGCTCGAGCTTCACGCCGAGCCGCTTGGCGAGGTCGGCGGCGAGGTCGGGCTCGAGTCCGATGATCGTGCCGCTCGGATCGCGGAAGCCGAATGGCCTGTAATCCGCCTTCACCCCGACGATCAGCGTCCCGCGCTTCTTGATCGCCTCGACACCGTCGGCGGCCCCAGCCCGACCCGGCAGCGCGACGGCCGAGAGCGCCGCGAGGGCCAGCGCTCCGGTCGTCAGGAAGGTGCGGATCGTGTGTCGCATCGGAACGGTCCTGCTGGCCTGTACTGAACGTGGCGGTGATCGCGGCGCCGATCTTGGCATGGTTTCAAGCAATCCACGAGCCATCGGCCAGCGTATCAACCGAAGCGTGCGAGGGCGAAGGGGGCGAGATCGACCCGCCCGGGCCCGCCGGCCAGCTCCGCGGCGACGGCCTCGCCGATCCCGGCCGAGTGCTTGAAGCCGTGCCCCGAGCAGGCGGAGACCACCCAGAGCCGATCCATCCTGGGATGCCGGTCGATGATGAAGCCGCGGTCGGGGGTCACCGTGTAGACGCAGGCGGCCGCCCGGACGACCTCCGGCGTGGCGCCGGCCAGCCGGTCCGCGACGCGCAGGCGGTACATCTCGGCGGATTCCGACGGATCGACGCGGCGCTCCACCCCGTCGGCGGTGGTGGCGGTGTCGTACTGCTCGGTCGCGACCTTGATGGCGCGCTCCCCCGGCAGCGGCGGGAAGCCGTAGAGGTACTCGGTGTCGGTCGTGCCGTACATCCAGATGAAGACCGGCGCCTGCGGCCCATAGGCCGAGTCGTCGGTCAGCGCGTACCAGTGCAGCAGCTGGCGCCGGACCGTGAGCAGCCGGTCGAACGGGCTTCCGAGCAGCGGCGCCGTCCAGGCGCCGGCAGCGACCACGGCGCGGTCAGCCAGGATCCCGCCGTCCTCGGTCTCGATGCGGATCCCGGCCCCGTCCTGGCTGAGCGCCCGCACCGCGCAGCCGGTCCGGATCTCGGCGCCCGCCGCGGCCGCGCAGCCGAGCTGCGCGGCAAGGCAGCGCTCCGGGAAGACGTAGCCGCCACCCGGCTCGTAATAGGCCTTCTCGTCGCCCGCGAGGTTGAGGAATTGCGGGAAGCGGCGGGCGACCTCGGCGCCGTCGAGCACCTCGTGGGCGATCCCGGCCCCCTGCGCGGCGCTGATCGAGCGGCCGACGAAGTCCGGCTTGCCGTGATGGGACGAGATCCCGTGACCGGGCGCCATGACGAGGGCGCCGCAGGCATTCAGCAGGGTCTCCCCCGTCGCCGCCTCCAACTCGCGCCAGATGCGGTGCGAGGCGCCGACGAACGGGACGTAGTCGCGCCCCTCGCCGACGGCCTGACGGGTGATGCGTGTCTCGCCGTGGCTCGATCCGAACGCGTGCGGCGGGGCGAAGCGGTCGATCCCGACGACCGCGGCCCCGCTTTTGGCCAGCTGATACAGGACGGCGCTGCCCATCGCGCCGAGCCCGAGGACCGCGACGTCGACCCGGCGGGTCATCGGGTCTGCCCGCGCGCACCGGCGCGGCCGACGAACGCGGGTGGGCACAGGGCGTTGGGCATACGGATGGGGTTCCGGACCGAAGGAGCGGCGCCAAGAATGGCGTCCTGCCCCGGTTGCGCTTGACCGTGACAGACGGTTTCTTGCACGGATGAGCCAACCCGAAGCACAGACAGCGGATGCGGGTCCTCCAGGAGCGGGGGATCGGCCGCAGGAGATCGGCTTCCTCCTCATCCCGGGCTTCGCGCTGTTGTCGTTCGCCTCGGCCTGCGAGCCATTCCGGGCGGCCAACGACCTGGCGGGGCGCGCCCTCTATCGGCTGCGCTACTTCGGCGAGGCGGAGGGCCGGGTCGCGTCCTCCTCCGGCGTGGAGGTCCCCACCGAGGGGCTGCCCCGGGAGCGCGGGCATCTTCACACCCTCTTCATCTGCGCGGGCGGCGAGCCGACCGGGTGGGACAGGCCGGCGATCCACGCGGCCCTGCGGCGCATGGCCCGATTCGGCGTCCGCATCGGCGGCATATCGGGCGGCCCCTACCTGATGGCCGCGGCGGGGCTGCTGGCGGAGCGCGCCTTCACCCTTCACTGGGAGTATGCCGGCGCCACGGTCGAGGCGTTTCCGGAGGCGCGGCTCACGCGGGCGCGCTACGTCGCCGATGCCGACCGCCTGACCTGCGGCGGCGGGGTCGCCCCCCTCGACATGGCGCACAGGCTGATCGCCGAACGGATGGGCGCGGCCTTCGCGCGCCGCGTCTCGGACTGGTTCCTGCACACCGCCGTGGGCGCCGCGGACGACCCGCAGCGCGCGTCCGCGGCGGAGCGGTACGGCGTCCACCACCCGGCCCTGCTGACAATCCTCGAGACGATGGAGAAGACGGTCGAGGCGCCGCTGAGCCGTCAAGCCATGGCCCGCCTCGCCTCGGTCAGCGCGCGTCACCTCGATCGGCTGTTCCTCGACAAGCGGGGCCTGCGTTTCTCGGCGCAGTACCGGGCCATTCGCCTGGCCCACGGCCGGCGCCTGTTGCGCCAGAGCCCCCTGGCGATCGGAGAGATCGCGACGGCCTGCGGGTTCTCGAGCGCGGCGCATTTTTCCCGCAGCTACCGGTCCCAGTTCGGGTGCAGCCCCTCCGCAGACCGAGACCTGTCGGCCCAGACTGTCGACCGCACGGGTTGATCGGCCGGAGCCGCACATGGGGTTTCGGGCGTCCGGAATCCGGGCGCGGCGGCACGACTTAGCTATCGACCGAAATCTGCGAAGGCCATCCGACGGACATCCTGGGCGAGGATCGCGCCGGTGAAAGGCCGATGGACCGGCCGGCGCCTGTGCCCGAGGCGCTGACGGCCTGAGCGCCCGGCTCAGGCCGCCCGGACCCAGACCGCGGTGTCGTGGAAGGCGGCGCCGTCGTTGGGCGCCGCCGGCGCGGAGCCGATCAGGGTGTTGATCCCGCTGCCGCCCGTGAAGGACGCGCTCGGCCACAGGCTCTCGACCACCACGACGCCCGGCTGCTGCCCCTCGGCGAGGCGCGCGTGCAGCCGCACCCGGCCGCGGGTATTGCCGATCTCGATGATGTCGCCCGTGCCGATCCCGAGCCGCGCGCCGTCCTCCGGGTGGAGCAGGCAGGTCGGCCGCCCCTCGCGGCGGAGCGACTCGGCCACATTGGTGAAGGTCGCGTTGAGGAACTGGCGGGCCGGCGGGGCGATCATCCGGAACGGGTGCTCCGCGTCGGCGGGCTCGGCCGTCGGCCAGTGATCGGGCAGGCTTGGCATCCCGGCCGCGCGGGGGCCGAGCGCCGCCCAGTCGGGGGCGAAGCGGAAGCGCCCGTCCGGATGGCCGAACCCGTTCAGGAAATGACTCTCGGCGAAATCCGGCTGCGCGTCGATCCAGCCGGCCGCCTCCAGCCTTTCGAGGCCGCCCCAGCCCGAACGCGCCAGGGTCGCGTCGGCGAGATCCCGGGCGCTCAGTCGGAAGCCTGCATGGTCCGCGCCGAGCCGGGCGGCGAGCGCGCCGAGCAGCGCGTGGTTCGATCGGCACTCACCCGGAGGCTCCAGGATCGCCGGCCCCGCCTGGATGTGGCTGTGGCCGCCGGCCCCGTAGATGTCGTCGTGCTCCAGGAAGGTGGTGGCCGGCAGGACGAGGTCGGCCAGTGCCGCGGTCTCGGTCATGAACTGCTCGTGCACGGCCACGAACACGTCCGGCCGCGCCAGGCCGGCGCGCACCCGGGTGCTGTCGGGGGCCGAGACGGCGGGATTGGCCGACTGGATCAGCATGGCGCGCACCGGCGGGCCGCCCTGCAGGGCGTCGGGATCGTCGGCGAGGATGGCGCCGATCCGGCTCATGTCGAGCTCGCGCACGCCCGGCGCCTTGACGTCGAGGCCCTCCGTCAGGGTCTTGTCCCAGTTGAAGATCGCGGCCTGCTGCCAGAGGGCGCCGCCGCCTTCGTGCTGCCAGGCGCCGGTCACCGTCGGCAGGCAGGTCACCGCGTGGAGGTTCACGGCGCCGTTGCGGCTCCGGGTGAAGCCGAAGCCGCAGCGGATGTAGCTGCGCGGCGTCCGGCCGTAGAGGGCCGCGAAGGCCTCGATCGCGGCGGGCTCGAGGCCGGTGATCGCCGCCGCCCAATCGGGGGTGCGCGACGCGAGATGCGCCTCCAGCGCCGCCGTGTCCTCGGCATGGGCGGCGAGGTAGGCCCGGTCCGCGTGGCCGTCGCGGAACAGCACGTGGAGCACCGCGCAGGCGAGGGCCCCGTCGGTGCCCGGCCGGAGCGCGAGGTGGAGGTCGGCGGCCGCCGCCGTGCCGGTGCGGTAGGGATCGACCACCACCAGCTTGGCGCCCCGGCTCTTCCGGGCGCGGCTGATATGGGTCATCGCGTTGACCTGGGTGCTCACCGGGTTGCCGCCCCAGACCACGATCAGGTCGGACGACGCCATTTCGCGGGGATCCGGCCCGGCGATCCGGCCGATTCCGGCGCTCCAGCCCGCGATCGCCACCGCCGTGCAGATCGTGCGCTTGCGCCGCGAATAGCCCATCGCGTGGGTGAGGCGATGGATACCGTCGCGCTGGACGAGGCCCATCGTGCCGCCCGAATTGTACGGCCAGACCGCCTCCGGTCCCCAGTGTTCCGCCGTCTCCGAGAAGGCTGCGGCCAGCCGGTCGAGCGCCGCGTCCCAGGCGATCCGCCGCCACTGGCCGCCGCCCTTCGGGCCGACGCGCTCGAGCGGGTGGAGGATCCGGTCGGGATGGTGGACGCGCTCGCCGTAGCGGCTGACCTTCGCGCAGATCACCCCGGCCGTGTAGGGGTTGTCGCCGCCCCGGACTGAGACGACGCGGCCATCCGCCACCTGCACGTCGAGGCTGCAGGCGGAGGGGCAATCATGCGGGCAGACGGTCCGGACCAAGCGACGAACTCCCGTGGCGCCGGCAGGGATGATGCAAAGCTCGTGCGTTTTTGAGGCGCGCACGGTCCAGGATAGCAAATGGCTTCGGCAGGCGGACGGATTTCACGGTCGCGGCGGTGAAGGTGCTGTCGCGGCGCCTGGATCTGCACCATGGACGACACCGGCTTGACCGACACGCGCACGACCTTGACCAACGGCCTGATGCGGCTGCTCATAAGGACCATGCCGTTCCACACCGAGCACCACCGCCTGCCGGACGCCCATCGGACAAGGCGCGCGCGCCTCGGCGTGCGGCAGCGGGGCTACGCCCGCCGGCCTGTCGGCTTGGTGCGGAGGCTGCGCCCGTGACCGGCTGGCCGACGGCCACCGGCAGCTTCGAGCTCGGAGACCTGCCCCTCCAGGCGGGTGATCTCCTGCGGAGCGCCACTCTGCGCTGGAAGAGCCACGGCACCCTCTCTCCTGCGCGCGACAACGTCGTGCTCTACCCGACGAGCTACGCGGCCCAGCACCCCGACCTCGAATGGCTGATCGGACCCGAGGGGGTGCTCGATCCGGCCCGCTGGTTCATCGTCATCCCGGACATGTTCGGCAACGGCCTGTCGCCGAGCCCGTCGAACACGCCGGACTGGCTCGGCCTCGTCACCGCCTGGGACAACGTCCACGCCCAGCGCCGCCTGCTCGCCGAGACCTGGGGCATTGAACACCTGCACGCGGTCTACGGCTGGTCCATGGGGGCGCAGCAGGCCTACCACTGGGCGGCTTTGTTCCCCGAGCAGGTCGCCCGGGCGGTGATCAATTGCGGCAGCGCCCGGACCGCCACGCACAACCGCGTGTTCCTGAAGGGCCTGATGGCGGTGCTGGAGGCCGCGCCGGAGCATCGCGGCGCCGGCCGCTTCTCGGCCGAGCCCGCCGCCGCGCTCCGGGCCTTCGGGCGCATCTACGCGGGCTGGGCGCTCAGCCAGGACTTCTACCGGGCCGACCTGCACCGCACCGCCCTCGGCGCCCCGGACCTCGACACCTTCCTGCGCACCGACTGGGAGGAGCGCTTCGCCCGCCGCCCGGCGGCCGATCTGTACGCGCAGCTCCGCACCTGGGAGGCGGGCGACATCAGCCGCGACCCGCGCTTCGGCGGCGACCTCGCACGGGCGCTGGGCGCGATCACGGCCCGGCTGCTGCTGATGCCGGGCGAGACCGATCTCTACTTCCGCGTCGCCGACAACGCCGCCGAACTGCCGCACTTGCGCGAGGCCGTCCTGCGGCCGATCCCGAGCGTCTGGGGCCATCGCGCCGGCAATCCCGCGGCCAACCCGGCCGACGCCGCCTTTCTCCGCGACACCGTGCGGGCCTTCCTTGAGGCTGACGCCCAACACCCGCGCGGACCGGCTCAGGGCGCCTAGCACCCGGCGGCCGCGACAGGGCCCGGCCCGTTCCCCGCGCACGGCAGGCTTACCGGCGTGGGGAAAGCCCGGCTGGGCGGCCGTGTTAGACGGAGTGGCGCGCCGCGCGACGGGCGTGATCGCAGAGAGGTCCCGATGGAATACAGGCAGTTCGGACGCTCCGGCCTCACCGTGCCGGTGCTCAGCTTCGGCACCGGCACCTTCGGCGGGACGAACGCGTTCTTCCAGCGCTGGGGACAGACCGATGTCGCGGAGGCGACCCGCATGGTCGACCTCTGCCTCGATTCCGGGCTCAATTTCTTCGACACGGCCGACATCTACTCGGCGGGCGCCTCGGAAGAGATCCTGGGACAGGCGCTCAAGGGCAAGCGCGACCGGGCGCTGATCTCCACCAAGGCGACGTTCCGCTTCAACGACGACCTGAATCAGGTCGGCTCCTCGCGCCATCACCTGGTCCGCGCCTGCGAGGCCAGCCTCAAGCGGCTCGGCACCGACCATATCGACGTCTACTTCATGCACGGCTTCGACGCGCTGACCCCCATCGACGAGACGCTGCGCGCCCTCGACGATCTCACCCGCTCGGGCAAGATCGGCTACATCGGCGCGTCGAACTTTTCCGGCTGGCAGCTCATGAAGGCGCTCGCCACGTCCGAGCGGTACGGGCTCGCCCGCTATGTCGCCTACCAGGGCTACTATTCCCTGATCGGCCGGCACTACGAGTGGGAGCTGATGCCGCTCGGGATCGACCAGGGCGTCGGCCTGATGGTCTGGAGCCCGCTGGGATGGGGCCGTCTCACCGGCAAGATCCGCCGCGGCCAGCCGAACCAGAGCGGCCGCATCGCGGCGGGCGGCGCCGAGGGCGGTCCGCCGGTCTCCGATGAGTATCTGTTCGGCGTCGTGGATGCGCTCGACGCCGTGGCGGCCGAGACCGGCAAGACGGTGGCGCAGGTGGCGCTCAACTGGCTGCTGACCCGGCCGACCGTCTGCAACATCGTGGTCGGCGCCCGGACTGAGGACCAGCTGAAGCAGAATCTCGGCGCGCTGGGCTGGACGCTGGCGCCCGAGCAGGTCGCGCGGCTCGACGCGGCGAGCCAGGAGACCCCGATCTACCCCTACTGGCACCAGAAGGGCTTCGACGAGCGCAACCCGAAGCCGACGACCTGGTAGGCGCCAGCCCCGACGGCGCCCGAGCGGGACGCGGTCCGATCGCGAGCCGTGCGCCGCCACCAGCGGCCAAGCCGGCGGGGCGGGTGAGACGTGGCATGCGGTGGCGGTGAGCGGCCGCGCAGGCGGCAACACGCGCCACCGCGAGCCCGGGCTGTCGGAGTGGTCGCGTCGGCGGCCATTCCGCGCCCGGATCCGTCGGACCGGCAGACCGGGCAGGACGGCGGAGGTCGGTGTTTCGGTGATGAGGGGCATCCTCTCCACCCGCGCGCCCCGACCGATCGCGCTTCCAGGCGATGCCGCTGTCGTCTGGCCGTCGGTACCCGGGCGTCCGGCGCTGCTTCCGATCACTCCTGCCGGTCCCGCCGGCACCGCGTCACATCCTGGTCCTATGGTCTTCGATTGCCGCCGATGAAGGCGATCGTGCAATGAGTATTGACCCGAGCAGGGGCAGTCCTTCGCATCTCTGTCGCGAATCCGCGCCCCTGTGTTACAGGCCGGTCCGTTGAGGATTCGCATCGCATCGAACTTGATGATTTCGGCTTATGATCGATCAAGTCTTTTGTGCACAGTGATACGCAAGCCTCGACGACGTTCCTGACTTGAACATTCGCGGCGGCAGAGGCCGCGGAAATTGCCGATGCAGACACTGTTCTCGACCGAGGGCCTCCCCCCGAGGAACGGCTTCAAGCTGTGGCGCGAGCTCCTGGGCGAGCGGCTCGTGCCGATCGAGGTTGAACGCCTCGACGACGATGGCCCGTTCCAGGGCAGGCTCGACGTCGCCGAGATCGGCCCCCTCCACATCTCGCGTCTGACGCAGAGCGCCCTGCGATGCGAGACCACGCCCAGCGCGGCGCGGCGCCACGACCGGTCCGGGATGGTCGTGGTGCTGTTCAAGCTCGCGGGCCTGTCGGCGAGTCTCCAGGACGGGCGGGAGGCGGTGCAGCGACCCGGCGATATGGTCGTGCTCGACCATCGGCCCTCCGTGGTGACGGCCCACGTGAACAGCCAGGCCCTGTTTCTGGAGCTGCCGCGCGAGCGCCTGGAGCGCGTGCTCGGCTCGACGCGCCTCTACACGGGGCTGTCCGTGGGGGCGGATCTCGCGTCCACCAAGCTGACGACGACCTTCCTGCATGAGCTGATCCGGGTGCGCCACCAGCTTACACCCGATGCCGCGGAGCGCATGGCGGCGGTCGGCGTCGATCTGATCCTGGCCAGTCTGGCCGAGCGGCTGGCGCGGGAGGCGCCCCGGCCGCTCCACGGCAGCGTCGTGGTCCAGCGCGCCAAGGCCTATGTCGAGGCCAACCTGCAGGACCCCACCCTCGACCCGCCACAGCTCGCGGTCGCGACGGGCGTGTCGCTGCGCCGGTTGCAGGAGCTGTTCCACGAGCGCGGACAGCACATCTCCGACTGGATCTGGGAACGCCGGCTGGCGATGGCGGCCAAGCGCCTGGCCGATCCGGCCTGTCTTCACCTGCCGATCGGCACGCTCGCGTATGGCTGCGGCTTCACCAGCTAGGCTCACTTCGCGCGCCGCTTCAGGAATCGCCACGGCCTGACCCCGCGGGAATACAGGGATGCCTCCGCTCTGAAGGAAGCCGGCACCCCGTCGCATCCGTGAGCGCCGAGAGGGCCGGCAAGGATCGGTCCGAACGCCGCAAGCCGCTCACGTTTTGCGTGTCCGACGCCGGGATCCGACAGACCGGGGGCTGCCGGCCTCTGTTTCACCGCGGCGAACGGCCAGGGAACGGGACGGCGGAAGACGGCCGCAGTCCGAATCGACCGGCCATGTCTCTGGCCCCTGCCAGATCCTCAAGGCGGCGGCCGGCCTCCGCGGCGTCCAGGAACAAGGGCTGGCGACCCCGGTAGGGCTCGAACCTACGACCTGCCGCTTAGAAGGCGGCTGCTGCTGCCGCCCAAGCCGTTGCTCCGGCGTGTTTTTACGGGGCGGTGTCTCCCTCGTGTTGCAGTGGTGTTGCAGGTTCGATCGCGCCGAGCACGGAAAGCTCGCCTGCGGTGACGGCTCGGCGATCCGCGCGGTCCGCCTTGAACAGGTGCCCGTAGACCCTTTGCGTGAACTCGGGCGACTCGTGTCCGGCCCATTCTGAGACCTGACCGATCTTCGACCCCGCGCCGATCCAAAGCGACACGGCGAAGTGCCGGAAGCTGTGTGCCGTCCAGCGGGGCGAACCGTCCGCCGCCACGATGCCAAGGGCTACCTGCAATGGCGCGATCTGGCGGTTGACGATGTTCGGATAGCCAAGTGGCGTCCCGGTCTCTGATGGGAACACGAGGCCCTCCGCTGCCCCATTCCTAGCGCGCCAGTTAGCCAGGATCGTCGCTAGCTGCGCGCCGACGGGTGCCTCGCGCAGAGCCGCCTTGGTTTTCACCGTATCACGCACGTTGTAGCGGTCGACGCCTTCGCGCACCCATAAGTGCGTTGGCTCGACGTGGGCCCAAGCAAGCCCACGGACCTCGCCGATGCGCAGGCCGGCGAAGGCCATCGTAGCGAGGAACGGCCTGAGCCAGGATGTTGGCCGGAATGTCTCGACGTGGAGGCCGGGATGCCGCGCGCGAAAAGCGCGGGCGGCCTTGATTGGATGCTCGGCCGAGACACGCTCCACGGCGACGGTGCGAGACTTCCCGTCCGCCCTTTCACGGGCGATCAGGAACAGCGCATCCGTGTCCGCCGCGGCGGCGAGCATCGCTCGAACCACATCACGCTCTGGGATGCGTACGGTTTCCTCGGCCTCGCGGATCTCCGCCCGGCGGGTGTTCCGGCGACTGCGGAGCGAGCGAACAGGGTTGGCGTAGGCAAGCCGGCGCCGAATGGCCTCGTCGAAAATGGCGCCGAGCACGATCCTGGCGCGGCGGCGCGTGTCATCGGTGCGTCCCTCAGCCCTCAAGCGATCGAGCCAGTCGCCAACGTCGGCCGGATGCAGCTTCGGCAGCAGCCGCGAGCCGAGGAACGGCTTCACGTGGCCGCCGTAGTAGACGCGATAGTTGTGCAGGGTCGCCCCTGCCGCCCGGTCGGCCTCAAGGGCCAAGATCAGCAGCTTGTATGCGTCATCTACCGTGCTGGCCAATCGATCCGGCACGTGGGTACCGGCGGCAACCTCAGCCCTTGCAATCGTGAGGAAGGCATCGGCGTCGCTCTTCCGTTCGAACTGCTTGAACCGCCGTTTCCCACCGCCATCAGCATAGGCGGCCAGCCACACGGCCTTGCCGCTCGGCAAAATTCTCTTTCGTATGGAAGACATTTGTGGGGCATGGGGCGAGCGCGCACAGAACTAGAGCGCTCCTGAAAATTAGCGCATGCGCAGCCCTGCGTCGAATCCTTTCGTATGGAATGCGAAAGAGCGTTGACTGGCCCCCGAGCTTCGTGTTGAATGCGATAGAGATCGGCCGCAGGGTGCCCGGCAGCAGAGAGCTGGCGAGTGCTGGGGCGGGTCGTGGCGAGTCCGAAGGAATTGGTCGAATGTGTATCGGACGTGTTGAGAACTCCTCTCGCAACGGTGACAGTCCATGATCGGAACTTGGCTGTAGCTGGCTTGCGGACCGTCAATGGCCGGGGCCGAGCTGTCGCAGCTGTGACAGCCGACGATGCCGCAAATCTTCTCATCGCGGTCATGGCAAGCGAGCAGGTGCGGGACAGCGCCAAAACTGTTCATGAATTCGGGTCACTTATCACTCGGGGCGACAAGCTCTTAACTGATGTTTCGAGCAAACTCGCGCGTCGGCACACTTTCAGAGAAGGTTTGTCTGGAGTCATCTCTCTTCTCGCCAGCGACGGTCTGAAGCACGGGGGCAATCTATCAGTTGATGTAAAGATTGAAGTGCGCGACCCGGCATCAAGCATCGTCATGTCGAACGACCTTGGGGAGCCCATCCTCTCTTATGCCCCAATGACTCCCGTCAAAGATCTTAGGTCAGCTGGCGATCTATATATCACGAAAAGAGTCACGCAATTGACGATTTTCACGATCGCAGAACTCTTGAAAAGCGAGGCAAGGTCAGATGCAAACCCAAGTCTCCGATGATCTAATGCAGGGCGCGGGGAAAATCGCTCAGTTCCTGTTCGGAAGCGAAAAGCAAGCTAGAAAGATCTACTACCTCGAAGAGAAGGGGCAGATACCGACTTTCCGCATGGGTTCTACAATCTGCGCTCGCAAGTCGACGATCCTCGCGTGGATCGAAGAGCGCGAAGGCCGTCGCCCGGCGCAGTAAGTCGACATCTCTGGCCGGGCTCACCGCTCGGCAGATGTAGGCGGCACTGCCGCCCGGTCGCCGGTCCGATAGCCGGCCCAATCTCGACAATCCGAACGGACCGCCGACCGGCATAAAGCCGGCGAATGCGGTCTCATGTCTAAAGCAATTGGGGCTGAACATGACCGTTTCGACCATCGCCGCTCTGCTCGGGGCGTTTGCGGCGACGCTTACTGCGGAGGAAGCCGTTCTCGCCGTGGCCATGCCGGAAGCTGCCCAGGGCCTCCGTGCCACCATTGAGGCCATACGCAACGCAACGCGGGAGGCGATCGAGGCGGCCGTTGCAGCACCGGGCGATGCCTTCGAGCGCATGGCGCTCTTACGGCACGCCGTTGACCTCGAAGGCTTCGACGGGCCGCTCGTGGCGCGGATCGCCGCATCGCTCGCCGCGGCTTCACAGATGGGTTCGCCGACTGTTTAATGAAAGGGACACCGATGAAGTACGCAGATCTACAAAAAGTCCCTCACTTGATGGAGGAACGGCGCACATTGAAGGCGATGATTAGCAGAAATCTTCGGTTCCGCGTTTCATTTGGCGGGGTATGCAATACAAATCTGCTAGGTGCGTTAGACAGAGTGGCCTGGCCTCCAGTCCTCGCACATCTTCGCGGCGAGCTTCAAAGAGTCGAACGCGAGATCAGCACACTCGGCATCGAGTTCGATCCCGACGATTGATCTTCCGCAGGCGGATCGAGGGGAGATTCGACACGCCTCTCGCCGGGGCCCTCGCACGGATAGCCTGAGACAATCTGAGACGCCGAGCAACGAGGTCGCCGTGCGTGATGCCTACCGCATTGCTGAGATTGCCCGCCCGAACGGGCCGATCAGCCGCGCCACCCTTTACCGGGAGATAGCGGCCGGCCGCCTGCCGGCACGGAAGCTCGGCCGAGCGACGATCTTGCTGCACGAGGACTACGCCAACTTCCTCAAAGCGACGCCGCGGCTGAAGACCCCATCGCAGCCTGCGTAAAAAGCGAAGCACCCGGTGTTGGAGCCGCCGGGCGCTTCTGTCGTGCATCAATCAGGTAACTTCCAATGTATGGCGGAGCCGCGAATGGTCCGCAAGCGAATACGCACGCTTGTAGGGTCGTTTCTATAGCCCATCTGGCAGAGTATTGGTCCGCACACTCCGTGACGGATTTCTGCTGGACTTGTGCGATTTTGGACGGCTGAGAGTCGGCGCGTGTCCGGCATCCTAGCCTCATCGGCAGCGATCTCGCCGGGCGAGTGGGCGACCCGCTGGCCGTCCGGTGTCGAGAGCCTGACCCCTCATCAGTTGCGGAGTAGGGTTCTGGCGAACGGCTGGGGGGCTCTGCCGATCCTCGCTCACGATGCGCCCGGCAAGGCGGCCGGCAAGCGGCCGGCCCTGAAAGCCTGGGCGGATTTTGCGGGCTTCGAGGCGGCTCGTCCCGCTCAGAGTGCGGTTGCCTCTTGGGACCGCCAGTTCTCGCGCGCGCCCGGCACTGGCATTCCCTGCGGCACCGTCGTTGGTATCGACGTCGACGTGACCGATCCCATTCTCGCTGCGGAGATCGAGGCGGTCGCGCGCGCGTGCCTCGGCGACACCCCGTTCAGCCGGCAGGGCAAGGCACCGAAGCTGCTGCTCGTCTACCGCGCGGCTGAGGCGTTCCCGAAGCGGGCGTTCAAAGCGAACGACGGCTCTGGCGCTGGCTTAGACATTTTGGCTGACGGATCACAGTTCGTCGGCTTCGGCATCCATCCCGGCACCGGCCGACCCTACCGTTGGATCGGCCCCGAGAGCCCGTTGACGGCCGGGCCCGACGCGGCCCCCGAGGTCACGGCCGCGCAGATCAAGGCTTTCGTCGATCGCGTCCACGCGCTCATGCCACTCTCGAAGACGGGTGGAAGGCAGGCACGCGGGCCCGGTGGTGAGAGCGCCGAGATCGTCCGCGATGCCGAGGGCTTCGTGATCGACGGTCGCGAAGCGTGGCTCACCAATCTCGTGTGGCGTGCGGCCAATGAGCTTCACGACGGCGGCCTGCCCCTGACAGAGGAAGCGGTAGCAGACCTCGCCTGGGGGCGGTTCCTCGCATCAGCACGCCCCGACGTTGGCGGGCGGGTCTGGGCCCGCGCAGATGCCGCGGCAAAGGCGCGGGGCACGCTCGATCGTATCCGACGCCGCAAGGTATCGCTCGGGCCGAAGATCGTCGCCACCGATCCAACCTATCCAGACGAGGCACGGCCGCTGGCCGAGGCTGAAGCCGAGGTTCGTCGGCTGATCGAGGACTTCTTCACCCACGAGGCGCCGGGCTTCAAGAATGCACTTGGGGCCTACCTCATCGAGCACGAGGGAAACCCGCTCAGGCTACCGCCGAAACCGCGCGGGACGGCATTGCGAATCGAGGCCGGCATTGGAAAGACCGAGGTCGCAATTGAGGCGGCGGCTAAGTCTGTCCGACGCGGTCTCGCAGTCGTGTACGCCGTGCCGACGGTCAAACTTGGCGACGAGGTCGCTTCCCGCTTCGCCGCTCGTGGCATCGACGCACAAGTCTACCGGGGCCGCGACCGCGAAGATCCCGAGGGGGCTGGCGAGGCGATGTGCAGGAACCTTCCTGCCGTTCGGGACGCCGAGCGCGCGAAGGTATGGAGCGTCTACGCCGCGGCCTGCGAGACCAAGCCTAAGGGAACGAGCGCCGCGATACGCTGCCCCATGTTCGATGCCTGTGGCTACGTGCGCCAGCGCCGGGCTGAGCCTGCGGTGTGGATCGTCCCACACGTCATGCTCTTCCGTGATCGGCCCGCGCTCATCCCTGCGCCCGATGCACTCGTGATCGACGAGGGCTTCGCCTCCGGCGCTGTACCGAACAAGCCGACGCGTCTCACCCTAGATGCGATCGAGGCCGCCGCGCTACCGGACGGTGGCGAGGACGCCGTCACTCTCGATCGGCTCCGGGCGTGTCTCGTTGGCGTACTCCGCACGATGCCGGACGGACCGTTAACGCGCGCCGCCATGGCGGGCGCAGGGCTGACTGCCAACGACGCGCGCGAGGCACACCGTCTCGAATGGCGCCGCCGCCTCGATCCCGAGCTTCATCCGGGGCTCGATGCCTCCGAACGGTCCCGGCGCGCTGAGCGAGCCGCAGCGGTGAACCGCGAGGTCTCGGCGCTGACGTCTGTGTGGCGCGGATTAACCGATTTCCTTGACGGCGAAGCCGAGGCGAGCGGCCGCATGTTGCTCAGGCGCGATGACGCGTCAAAGGCTCGCTGCATTGAGCACCGGGCGCTGAAGCCGGTTCATGAGAAATGGCACGCGCCAACCCTGATCCTGGACGCAACCGCGCCGCCAGCCGACGTGCTCGCCAGGGCGCTCGGGATGCCGGTAGACCTGAAGGCGTCGATCTCAGCTGTGTGGAGCCCGTACGGCCGGGTGCGGCAGATCATCGGCGCCCCGGTTTCGTCAACGAAGCTCGGCCTTACAGAACGGGAGGGCAACCGGCGCGCGATCGGCGATCTTCGGCGGCTCGTCGTGCTGCGTGCGGCGCTCGCCTTTCCGCGGACTGTAGCGGTGATTGCTCAAGAGGATGCGATCACGCTTCTTGAGCACGCCGGACTACCAAAGAACGTGGAGACGGGGCACTTCAATGCGCTTGCCGGTCTCGATCGTTGGCGCGAAGCAGCCGGTCTGATCGTGATCGGCCGGACTTTACCTCCGCCGATGGCAATGGAGATCGATGCGGGAGTGCTGATCGGCGAGCCGGCGCAGGCGACCGTGACTGAGGATGGCCGCAAGGCGTTCTTCGACCGAGTGGAGGGCGGCATTCGGCTTCGGAACGGCGGCGCCGTAGCCGTTGAGCGGTATCAGCACCCCGATCCCGTCGCCGAGGCCCTGCGCTGGCAGACATGCGAGGCTAACGTAATCCAGGCAGTTGGACGCCTGCGCCCGCTGCGGCGCGGCGCCGACGCTCCGTTCTTCCTGGACATCCTGTGCGATGTGCCCCTGCCCTTCGCTGTCGATGGCGTCGAGACGTGGGAGGACGCGCGCCCCGGCTCTTGGAGCATCATGGCGTCAGAAGGCGTGATTCTGACCGGGGCCGGCGATATCGAAGCGGCGTTTCCCGAGGATGCGCCATCGCGGAAGGCGGCGCGCGGAATGGAGACCGAGCCGACGGTGGCCCTTACATCTATAAGGAGTCTCTCTATAGATGTAGGGGCCACCGTCAGCCGGGTCACTTACAAGCGTCGGGGGCGCTACCCTGACAGCGCAGCGCTCATCCTGCCGAACGGGCCGAAGGGTAAGCCGGCCCTGAAGCGATGGTTCGACGAGCACGGTATGCCGCTTGAGCACGTCGTACGGGACGGCGGAGAACCCTCAGCCTTCGAGCGCGTCGGACGAGTACTGTTCCAAACAAAATTTTTCTTGCCGGACGGTATCGGACGTGCTGTCCTAACCCTCTTGGAGAACGTGACTACGCTCTGATATGGAAGCATATCGATGCTTCTTGGGCACCATCTTGCAAATCTACACACCGCCATGATGGATTTTATCAACAAAATACCATTATTGGCTTCATGTGCAGCCATCTGCACAGGTATCTATGGGATTTTCGCCTGGGCCGAGAGTAGAATCAAACCACAGTTTAGGGACAAGGCCGCGGAGATACTCCTCAGGCAAAACAAGTTTAGTCATTCATACGATTACTTATCTGCTATATATTCTCTGCTGTTTGGCACAAGACAAATTTCACTTCGTTGTTTTGCCGTATCCTATCTACTCGCACTAACATCATTCGCTATAACTCGGCTTCAAGGAGGAATAAATTGGAGCGACACGGAATATTTACTATCGGTTATCGTATGGATCCTAGAAGCTTCTTCCTTAATTTGCTTTCCGATCATATATGCCAGTCTTCTCGTTGACCGGAATTCTCTCAACTCTCTGTCGATCCCACGCCTGAGAAGAATTTGGCCAGCGACATTGCTAGCAAACTTGATAATCAAGTATGCACTGGCGTGGTTTGCAGTACGCTTTATCTACAGGCCATTCTGGGGCGACGGTTTTCTGTCTTTTTTAGGCGGATTTAATGTTTTCAACGCAATAATTCTAAGTTACTGCCTAATATGGCTGGCACTCGCTGGATGCCGATCTCTTTATACATTGTCGAATGTGCTCGATATAGAAAAACAGCCCCTTCAATCACTTGGCATCGTACTTGGCCCCACATTCGCGGCCGCGTTCCTACTGATCAGCATTTCTGGGTACTTCATTTTTATAATGGCTCTTGGTAACCTCGTTGGACTATGAACTTTCACTCAATCGAATTGCTTGCCAAAGGTTTTGCAAACAGATTGACCCCACAGAATTTTGGCGCGTTGTTCCATACACATATGTAAGCAAGTTCTGTCTGCCGCAACCTCGACGTCGGCGTTAACTGCACACGTCCGCAATGAGACGGATACCACGGAAGCTTGGGCGTCGAGAAGCACGGGTCCCTCTGGGTGGGGTAGGGGGGCGGTTGACGCGCGATCTCGACAGTCCGCTAGGCACAAGAAATTTTAGACCATTTTATTACTTGTCGGGCCCATTTCGCTCTCAAGACCGCGGCTGTAAAAATCAATAAGCTTATCTGCGTTCTCTTTGCCGAATTGGGCTTCTCGCTTTTTGCGTGCCTTTTCTGTCGCCCATAGAGGGCCGGGGTCCGGCTTTCCTGATGCAAAAGTCATCAAACGCTTATGAACATGCGTTATATCCTGCATATCGCCAAGATATTCTTGTATGGTGCTATCGGTAAGCCTCAAAAAAGTCTCATACTCCACCGGCTCAGAGCGTGCTGCTGGATTGATGCCCGTAAATTTTGAATAAACCAAATAGATATCCCCAGCGATCGACGGCCCTAATACGCCTAGGCTATTTATGTTCGCGTCGTAGATTGCGGTTCGCCACCGCGGAGCCTGAAGTCTAAGAAGCTCTTTGTCAGCCCGTGGTCCGAATTTTCGCACTATATCAGCAACGACCCTTTTCATTTCTGAGGCTCGCTCAATATCGTGCGCGAGTACCGACAATTCAGCAGCGAGACCGAACGCGAGCGAGTTCGCCTTGTCTTTCTCTTCCTGTCTCTTTGCAGCGACGTTCAATCTAGATTGATGGTTTCTAGCCTCAATTTCGATTACTGCCCTGTGTTCTTGTGCCTTTATGATATTAAAGAAGCCCCGGTTCGCAGTAAAGGCGACTCCGAAAAGACCGATTATTGCGCCGATCATGCTCCCCCAAGCGGTAGGAAGCGATGCCAAAGGTCGCAACATCTCGGAATGCGGAAGTATTACGATCGCCACCACCAGAACGAGGATAGCTGTATTTGCGGTTACTAATATTTTCAGCATCGCAATGGTCTAATCTTCGCTTGTGCACACTGGCGGCTTGCCTCTGGACGCGACGGGGAGGCTGGGCCGTCAACGATCAACCTAGTCGTTATAGGGCGACTAAAACAGCCCCGACACACGCCCCGCCGACTAGCATGTTCTTTCCCGTGGCACAGCGGGAGCGCCGAAATGGCCGAGTTGAACGCTGCCGAAGACCGCACGAACCCAGAAAACCGGGTCGGGGCCGCGAAGATCGACCTCAGTCTGATGCCCCCGACCGGCATCATCCATGGAGCGCACGCTTTCATGGACAGCGCCGACGATTGGATTTTCAGCACTCGCGGGAACGGTGATCAAGCGCCAACCGTCACCGATTTAGGGGCGCAGCGGCTGGAAAGGCATCGAAATGCTGACATTAGGCAGATCGTATCTGTGCGTTAGAAAACCGGCGGAATGCATCGTCGCGGGACCATCGGCGTTCGGACCGATTACAAGCTGCCGCACCGCGCAATCTCTTACGGTTTGACTGCGGAGATCCAACCGCACATACGGCACGATTCGGCTTCCTGATGCCCGATGCTCTAATTGTGTTTCCCCTATCAGAATTGTTTCATCGATCACTTTCATGCACCTCCATTCCTGCTCCTCCTCAAAAGCAGGATGCTTGATGAAAGCCGCGGTTTCGGCGCACCACGTCTTTATCAGCGCCCCTTTCTGCTGGAGGGAGGCAAACGGAACTGTCTCATCGCCAGCATCCATAGCCTGATCGAACGCCGCTGCAGATCTCTCAAGCTCGGCAAGACGCTGCAACAACAAGCCAACCCGCTTCCTCAACCAAGCCGGGAAGCGGCGTTCAACTGGAAGATCCTGCTGGCTCTGCGCCCAATAGTAATAGACCATGCCGCTTGTGAAGCCCTGATTAGAGGCAAGTTCTTCTATCAGATCTTTCTGGAATCCAATCGCAATGCCATCCTGCCTCGCATAGGCTCTCCATTGAGAAAGCACGTTTCCACGCATGCAGAATGAGCATGTCAGTACATACATGCTCATATTGCTGCGTTTCATCAACGCTATCTCCATCAGGATTTCGCGACGAAGTTCTGGCGATAGTCCAGCATCTTCCAAATCATGGGCAGCAACCATTTCCAGAATCTCAAGCCCAAAAGTAAGTTCGCTTGCATCGTTTAGGTATCTATAATCTGACGACCACAAGGAACCCGTCGACAAGATGCCGTTCAAGCCTGCAATATTTGTGTAGTGCCATACGGTCCTATCGGTTACGCGGTTGAATCGCAGTCCCAAGCCATCGAATTGAACAAGATGAAGATGTCTATCGCGCGCATCGTGAGCGCTTAGGGGCGTGATCGGCATGATGCTCGCCATTCGGGACGCTTGCGGGCAGCCCGCACGCTAAAACATAGCTACTCGATCCGCCTCTCCGAAATCCACCTTCGGCCGCACACTCGCGGCATGAAACACAGCATTCAGATCTCTCGGCGCAACCCCGAGCGGAAGAAGCGCCAGAACAAGGTGACGGTCCCGGCGCGTGTCGGGCCTCACGTCAAGCTCGTCTTCTCGGAAATGTTTCGCCAGCGCGTCACCTATGACGAGATCGAGCAAGGGTCCGGCGTGCTGCGCTCGACCCTGAAGGCGTGGCGCGTGAAGAACCGGCCGGGCCTCGAAACCCTGGAAGCGGTCTTCGGCTTCCTCGGCTTCGATTTCGTGCCGGTGCCGCGAGCCCGCGTCCTGCCGCCCGAGATCCTGGCCGAGCTTCAGCCGATCGCCGACCGGCTCGGAACGGAAATGCCCCGCCTGATCGAGGCGGTCACGATGATCGCGGCGGGCGTGCGCGAGCGGGTCCCCACTCAGGCCGAGCCGGCCCCCGTCTTCATCCCGGCCGAGGTCTCGATCATCCGCCAGTCAGAAGGCCCTTCGCCATGCGCCGCCTGATTGACGACGCCTCTGTAGTGAGTGCGTGGGCGATGGATGAGCCGGCAATCGTCCGGCTCTTCGAGATCGCAAGCCGGGAGCACGAGTTTAGCCCTACAGCCCTCGCAGCGGCGCGCGGGGAACGCCTCGACGGCGCCGCGCGCGGGCGCGTCCGCGACGGAGTGGCAGTGATCTCGATCGAGGGCCCCCTTTTCAAGAGGGACAATCTGTTCACCGCCCTAATCGGCGGCACGTCCTACGCCGGCCTCATGCGCGACCTCAGGACTGCAGTCGACGCTCCCGGCGTGCGGGCGATCATGCTCGCGATCGACTCTCCTGGCGGCGAGGCGGCGGGCGTGGCCGAGTTTGCCGCGGCCGTGAAGGGGGCCCGCGGCGAGAAGCCGGTCGTCGCCTATGTGGCCGACGTTGGCGCCTCGGCGGCCTATTGGATCGCCTCGGCGGCCGACAGGATCGTGCTCGGCCCGAGCGCGGCCGTCGGCTCGATCGGCGTCCGCATGTCGATCCCCGACACCCGTGCGCGCGACGAGCGGGCCGGCGTGCGGCGCTTCGACTTCGTGTCCTCGCAGTCCCCCTACAAGGTCAACGACCCGGCGACCGAAGACGGCAACGCTCGGATCAAGGCGCGCGTCGACGCCCTCGCTCAGGTCTTCGCCGAGGCCGTGGCGGACAACCGCGGCGTGACGGTCGCGCACGTTCTCGACGGCTTCGGCCGGGGCGACGTGCTGATCGGAGCCGCGGCCGTCGCTGCGGGCATGGCCGACGCTCTCGGGAGCTCTGAATCGGTCCTGGCGGACCTTGTTGCGGGCCGGCCAGTGAAGCGGCTTCACCTTCCGCCTCCCGCACCCCCGGCTCGCCACGTTCCGCCCATCAGCCCCTTACCGAAGGCCCCCCGCGCCATGCCCGTTCATCCCGCCATGCCTCGCATTGTGCCGGCCCTGCCGATCGCGCCCGTGCCACCGCAGCCGAAGCCATCGGCCGCCGAGCTTGCTCGGATCGAGGGTGAGCGCGCGGCGGAGGCCATGCTCGCCGCGATCAGGCCACCTATGCTCACGGACGTTCCCGACGCGGACGACAACGACAATCCGGCGGCGACGCTGCTCGACGCCGCCCGCCAGCGCGCGCCGGTCAGTAGCGGCGGCAACCCTGAGGAAGAAGCGGCGGTCGGCCTGATCCTCGAAGCCTACCGGACGGCCGAGCCCAACACGGAAGCCGGCGGCGGAGACGATGGTGAGGCTGCAGTGCGGACGATCATGGCCGCGTGGCGCGGGAATGTCGCGTGAAACAATCCCACTGACCGCGATTCGAACGACCTCGCGCCATCGGCTAATTTAGATAGGTTCCTGTCTCCCTGCGTGAACTTCGGCGGGCGGTCCTACGATCGCCCGCCTTTTTGTATGTCACACGCCACCGGATCGGGCTCCACTCGAACAGTCCCTTAGTCGATTCTGCCTATGCCGGCGTGAAGACCGGCGCCAGCCAGGATCTAGATCATGCATCTCTCATTCAGACCTTACCCACGTGTGCAGCCCCGGCCGAACTTCATCATCGGAATGGTCGGCTTTCTGCTGAAGGCGTCAGCGGACAGCCTCGCTCGTCTGAGCGTCGAGCTTCAGGACCGGGAATACCTCGACGACACCGATATGGCCGTGATCGAGGCGCAGCTTGCGGGCGTGAAGAGCACCTTCGCCAGGATCGAGACAGAGCTTGCGGCACCTGGCTCGAAGGTACGAGAGGCGTCGCCTAGTCAGGATGGCGCCTCTGTTCCGGGTGGAATCTGAGCAGTTGATTTGTGGTTCGGGCGCTTGTTCATATTCTGCCAGAATAGCAGTTGATACCGCTATTCTGGAGGCTACAGAATAATCTATCTTACCTGCAACGAAGACACCGGATTTGCTGTAAAAAATTCGTTCGGACTGATGCCATCGGGAAGGAGCGAAGGAATTTTTTGAACAGTTGGATTGCTGAAATCTATCAAAATTCGTCCCTTGATAGAGGAGATCGGCAAATTCGGAATCATGAATGCTCTAGTGCCCACGCTCTTTAAGAACTCTTCGTCAGCGGGCCATTCAGAAAGTTCGCAAGATGAGCGCTGCAGATTATCATCAGAGCATGTATTGCCTCCCCGGCTTGCGTGACGGGCAAAGCCTAATGGATGCCAATCGTGCGTTAGGGTGCCAAGGAGTGTGGAAGCCGGATATTTTTCCGTGTTGCACCGGAATTCGTAAGACAAAGAGCAGTAATATTTGTAAAATCGACCGTACTCGGTCCATGACCAACTCTCCAAACGCTCTTTGTCCTTCAATCCGCTAACCGCAGCAGGCCAGATATTCGACAGCTTCCCGGTCACGTCGAAAGACGGCTTTAGCTGAGACGTTTGCTCAACAGAGTTTATGACCTGCATCAAACCCCGTGCATTCATTGGTATTATTTCTTTGATCTGATCAGCGGGAAATATGACGGCGCTGATCTTAAGGCCATCCACATAGCGAATCCCGGTTTTCCGCAAAGCCTCCGCACCCGTATAACCTCTTAGCTCATCGTAATCCGCCACAAAGGAATAGCGTTGATTCAAGGGGCCGATGTAGCTTAGACGTTCAAGCGATAGCTCTGGGCGCTCGGCAGGATCGTAGGCAATAAGCCTAATGAACCTCGATACCCTTGTATTCTTCTTTAGATTTTCAAGTATTATTTCTGGCTGAACGTCGTTTTTGAAAAAATTCTCAAATTGTTCTGCACGAGATCTATAAATTACCTCTGACTTTCGAGCCTGTTGGTACAATGATAGAGCGGGACCGGCAACCACGAGCAGCATACCCAGAACGCCTGGAACGAATAGGATCAACTTGTGCCAGAGCATTACAGAAGCAGGATTCGATTTTATCAACTTGTATGCAACACCGCCACAGAAAAATAGCACAACTATACCAACAGCTGAAAGAAAACTCCCGAGATTATCCGAGGTCGTAAGTTCTATTATTTTCTTCAACACGCTGAAGATGTTGTCCCAAGCTATGGGCGCCTGCTCAGCGGCATTTTTGACGGCTTCCGTAGCCATTGCCGTTTTCTCCCTCAGTCGAATTTCCTGAATACAGTAAATTCGGCAGCGCTGTCCACAAGTTCGTTGTCCTTTTCAGACTGAGACGGACTAACGCGGCAGCAGAGCCCCATGAGGATACCGAAACGACCCCGACAGGTGGCCGGATATGGCCGCATATGTCCCCACACCCGATGGGGACAGCCTTCAATGAATATCAGACTCAAGCAGTGCCTGACGCGGCCGGACCTGTCCGGCATGCTCGGCGTCAGCACGCGGACGCTGCGCCGCATGGACCGTGACGGCACTGGCCCACGGCCCATCCGGGTCGGTCCCCATACCGTTCGCTACGCGCCGGCCGAGGTCGCCGAGTTCATGAACGCAGCCGGCCTGTCCGCGCCCGCCGAACTCACCGCCGGCCGCAACGGCTTCGCGCTTCCCGGCTCTCGCTAATCCCTTCCGCCTCTCACCGTCTCAGGATCACTGATGTCCTTCCTCACTCGCATCTTCGGCGCGGAGAAGCCGACCTCCGTCAGGGTCGCCGCTGCCCTTGCCGACGCCGAGGCCGAGCTTCGTGACGTACCGGCCCGCATCGCCAGGGCCCGCGCCACGCTCGAACTTGTCGCCGACATGACCGACGAGCAGCACGCCGAGGCGGATGATGAGCTTGCCGCCGCCATGCGCTCGGAAGCCCGCCTCACGGCGCAGATTAAGCAGCTTGTGGCTGTCCGCGAGCAGGCCGAGAAGAGCGAGGCCGCTGCTGCACTGTCCGCGCGTGCCAATGCGGCTCAGCGCCGGGTCGACGAAGAGGGTCCGAAGCTCCTGGCAGACTACGAGAAGCACGCAGCAAGGCTCGCCAAAGTGGCGGCTGCCCTACGCGAGATCGCCGTTGAGGTCGACGGGACGAACTACACCATCGGCGCGGCGTCGCGTGACGATCCCGCGCTCAAACGGCCATCGCGAGTAGTCGGGATCGGCGAACGGTTCCTGACCGAGCCGGACGCGGTCGAGCCGGATCGGGTCGTGGAAGAAGAGCAGTGGGGCTATCTCGACGAGAACGGCAGGTGGCGACTGATCGGCGTGTTCGGGGAGCGGAACGGGGGGCGCTTCACTTCCATCGCGGGCGCCCAGAAGCGGACCAAGCGGACAATCATCCCCGGCCAGACCCGACCGGGCCGGAAGGGGTTCTCGCCCCACGAGGGCTTACGCCTGCCCACGGCTCGTCTCGGTGCGGACGCCTTCTGGCCGAGGAAGCAGTGATGAGCGGCGGCGTTGAGATCACCCTCGATCACCCAATCGAGTCGGACGGGGTAACGCACAACGTCATCACCGTTCGCCCGCCGACCGCTGAAGACTTCCGGCGGGCTCGCCGCGGGAACTTCACCCGATACGCCCGCGGCATGGCCCTCGCGGCGATAGTGACGGGCTGCAGTCGCGACGTCCTCCGCAAGATGGAAGAGGCCGACGCGGCGAAGGTCGACGATTTTCTACTTCGTCATTCGGCTTGACGCATCATGGCAAAGCAATTTTCCGTCTTCGTCAACGTCGGCGGTCGCGTCGCCCCGTCCTTTACGAACGCGATCAATACGGTTCAGGGCAAGCTCGACGGATTAAATCGGCACATGCTCAAGCGCGCGGCCGATGCGAAGGCCGCGATGAAGGGCATAGGCGAGAGCATGAAGGCCGCGGCTGCAATGGCGGCCGGTGGCGGCCTCGCTTTCAGCTGCAAGCACGCCTTCGGCGACGGCGCCGAACTCGCTCACGAGATCCAGGGCCTACGGAACGCCGGCCGGTCCGCGCACGAGATCGCCGAGGGGATCAAGGCCGCGACCGACGCGATCTCGGAGCTTCCGACGTCGACGATGGTGAACGGGATCAAGCTCCTAAACGAGACGACCGGCGCCTTCGGCGACTATCACCATGCTCTTGAGAACCTGACCTTCAACTCGAAGCTCGCCGACGTCCTGAAGAACACCGTTCACGTCGAGGACCCGACGCACGCGCTCGGCTCGATGATTAAGGCGCTTGAAATCCGGGGTTCCGCCAGCAACCCGGAGACGTATCGGCGCGAGGCCGAGAAGCTGACGCAGGCGATGACCTTCTTCGGCGGCCGTCTGAAGCCGGAGGATATCTACACCTTCGCGAGCAATGCTCAGGTCGGTATCCGGCAGTTAAATGAACGCTTCCTGACCCGGATCGCGCCTTCGATGATTCAGGAGTTGGGCGGCGACAAGGTCGGCACCGGCCTGACCGCGTTCCGCACGATCATTTCGGGCCGCAAGATCTCGGACAACGCACAGGCGGCCGAGTGGGTCAAGCTCGGCCTCGTCAATAAGAATATGCTCATCAAAAATAAGATGGGCGACGTCAAGGGCTGGAAAGAGGGGGCAGTCGAGAATACACGCGGCGCTTATCAGGACCCGCTTCAGTGGATGGAAGACACCATTCTTCCGAAGCTTCAGAAGAGGGGCGTCGATCTCACAGATCCGATCAAGCTCGGCGCCGCGCTCAATACGCTCTTTAAGAACACGAAGGCGAATGCGTTCGTCGCGGCGATTTCGACGGTCGCCGATCGCGCTCGTCTGAAGAAAGACGAAGCTCTTATCAATCAGGTCCTTTCCGTCAACGAAAACTATAATTCGAGCCTGCTCAACGACCCGAAATTCGCGCAACTGGCGATCAAGTCATCTCTGACGAATATCGGGGCAGCGTTGACGCTACCGCTTATGAAGCCGGTCGCGCAAATGCTGATCGCGATTGCGCGCGGGATCAATCAGGTCTCGGCCGCGCTCATGCGCAACCCCAAAGCGGCGAAGATCGTCGCCGGTATCGCGGCGGCGCTCACCACGCTTGCGGCCGTGCGGATCGCGAGCTTCCTGCTCGGCGTGACCGGACTCGCTCGTGCGCTCGGCTTTCTGGCGCTGGCCGCGCCGCTCGGCTTGGCGTCTCGCCTTCTGACGATCGCGAGCGCCGTCCGCGCTTTGGCCGTTGCGAGCGCAATCGGGGCCGTGGGGCGGCTTCGCGCTCTCGCCGCGGGGATCATTGCTCTCGGCGCCGTCGGCGGCGTGCGGGGCGTCCTGGCGGCCCTGGCGGGATCGTTCGTCGCTCTCGGCCGCGCGATCCTCATGCTTCCCGTGACGTTGCTCCGCGGCGCCTTCGTCGGGATCGCTGCAGTCCTCTCGCCGATCGGCGTTTCGGTCGCGGCCGTAACGGTTGCGCTCACGGCGCTCGGCCTGTGGGTCTATAACAACCTGAGCGGGCTCGGGACCTTCTTCAAGTCGTTTGGCGACGCCTTCATGAAGGCGCTCGGCCCCGAGAACGCGCAAAACGTTCAGACGATCGTCGGCTACCTGAAGCAGGCATGGCAGTGGGTAAACAACCTCCTCGGCCCGCTCGACGAGTCCGGCGCGAAGTGGAAGGCATGGGGCGAGTGGGCCGGCCAGGGCGCCGCGGCCGTCGTGACCGCGCTCACCGGCCTGCCGGAGAAGATCGGTGCGGTCGCTCGGCAGGGCTATGACGCGCTCGTGAATTTCGATTGGAAGAAGGCTGGCGGGGAGCTTGTCGATAAGATCATTGCGGGGATCAGCGGCGCTACCGGAGCGCTCGTCGACGCGCTGAAGGCCGCGGTCGGCTCGGCATGGCGTTCCGCCCTGTCTGCGGTCGGTCTCGGCGGCACGACCCCGGCGCCGGGCGCGCCGGCTGTCGACGGGCACCGCGCGCGCGGCGGTCCGGTGTCGGCCGGGAAGACCTACCTCGTCGGCGAGAAGGGCCCCGAGCTATTCCGGCCGGCCGGCTCGGGGAGCATTACCAGCCACTCCAACCTGAACAATCTCGCCGAGCGGATGAACGGCCCGAAGGGCGAGCCGGGCGGCGGCGGAAAGTCGTGGTATGACGCCGTCATGCGGGCCGAGGGCACGTCGGGCCGCGATCCCTACAACACCGTGCTCGGATATGGCCGCTACGGCTCGCCCTCGAAGCCGCTGACGGACATGAACCTCCGCGAGGCGTATCAGTTCGGCCGAAGCGTCCGCGCCCGTCACGGGTCGTCCTCGGCGCTTGGCGCCTTCCAGATCGTCGGCCGGACGATGAAGGACGCCATGAAGGCGACCGGCCTCGGATGGGACGATAAGTTCTCGCCCGAGAACCAACGGACGATGGCCGGATGGATTCGCAAGACACAGGGCTTCGGGGCTTGGGAAGGCTTCAAGCGCCACCCTGGCGAGCTTGCAGCGGCCCGCGCTGGCGGATCGACCGTCGACCCGATCGCCGGGCCGAGCAGCGTCGCCGTCGGCAAGATCATCCGTGACGCTCAGGAAGGCGCCGCCAAGCACGCGGCGTCCGGTGGAGGCGCGCACGGCGGAGGCGGCGGCCGTCACGCCGGGCTCGCCTCGCGCGTGACCGCCCTGGCGGATCACGCTCAAGCGACGGTCAAAGCTTCGAAGTCTCGATCGAAGTCGTCCTCACGAGACGGAAGCGGCGGCATCGTCGTGAACCTCACGGTCAATTCGACCGGAGGCGACGCAAACGAGATCGCGAGCACGGTTCGCCGTGAGATGCGGATGATTCTGGCGGAGTACGAGTCCGCCCAGAACGGCTCTCTGAACGATTAATACTGACGGATACCAGTTGCTAGTGACTGATATCCGTCGAACTGTTCATTAAACGGACTCAAAGACAATCCCGGCATACAAACAACGGGATTGCTCATGCGCAAAGCTGACCGGCGCGACTTAGCGGCCCACACCGCCCTGCCCCCGCGGCTGCTCTCGAAGATCCAGGCCGCGCAATACCTCGGTCTCACGCCGCGCGGTTTCGACCGCTGGCGGAAAGACGGCCGGATTCCCAACCCCTTGCCGGGCACGGCCCGTTGGGACCGGAACGCGATTGACTCGGCTATCGACGCGCTCTCGCAACTCGGGAGCCTCCGCGCGTCGACTCCTATCCCACAGCCTGAAGCCGACCCGCTCGAAGAGTGGAGAAAGAAGCGCGATGAGCGACGCAATCGAAGGGGTTAAGCCGATCCGGCGCAAGCTCGCGAGCGGAGCCGAGCGGGTTTATTACTACCACCGCGCGACCGGGCATCGCCTGCCGGACGACCCCGCCTCCCCGGCGTTCAAGGCCATGCTCGATCGGGCTAATCGTGAAGCCGCATCGCTACTCCGTCCCCCACGGCCGAGCACCCGCACGATCGCGACGCTTATCCGGACGTATCAGTCTGCACCCGACTGGACGAAGCTCGCCGCATCGACGCGCGAGACCGAGCAGTTCAACATAAACGCGATCGAGCGCGAATTCGGGGACATGCCGCTGGCGGCTGTTGAGCAGAAAGGCGCTCGCGCGATCTTCCTCGAATGGCGCGATGAACTTGCGGAAGAGCATCCGCGGGCCGCCGACGGCAAGCTCGTCCGCCTCGCGCGCATCCTGAAGTTCGCCTTTGACCGCGAGATGATCGACAAGCACCCGCTGGCAACGTTCAGGCGGGTTTACGGGGTCGACCGCTCGGCGACGTTGTGGCTTCCTGAGCACTTCGCAGCGCTCAACGCCGAGGCGCGGCCGGAGATCCGACTCGCAGCCTTTGTAGCCTTGCACACCGGCCAGCGTCGCGGCGACCTTATCGCGCTACGGTGGGGCCAGTACGATGGCAGCGCCATTCGGCTAACGCAGTCGAAGACGGGCGCTCAGGTCTTTATCCCTTGCACGAAGGCGTTGAGGACTGCGCTCGATGAGCTTCGGGCGTTGGCGTCGGCGGCTAGGCTTGACGTTGAGATGTGCCCGATCCTCCTGTCGCCGAGCGGCCGACCTTGGACGATCGAGGCCTTCAAGACTGCTTGGCGGCGAGCGTTTCAGCGGTCGGGCATCACGGCCGACCTCCACTTTCACGACATCCGCGGTACGGCTGTTACCATGCTTGCGGAGGCTGGCTGCACCGTGCCGGAGATCGCCTCGATCACGGGCCACGCCTTGGAGAGCGCTCAGCGGATTATTGATCGCTATCTCGCGCGCACGAACGCGTTGGCGGTGTCGGCTATCGCGAAGCTTGAGGCGCGGCTCTCGTGAGAAAGCCCGCGCGCGATAATGGCGTCTGAACTCTCGCTAAATCCCAAAGCTGAACGCCTGAAGGCTCAGTAATACGAAACATCTTTTGCTAATTTACTATCTACCTGCCGCAAAATGACCCTACCTACCGTTCTCCTGTCGGTAAAATAATGACCGGAAAGCTCCAGCGGCCGATGCGGATGTTCCATCGATGCGCGCACATCGAAAATCGTAGATCCAGTATACTGACTCCAATCTGGATTTTTAGGCTTTGATCTATATGTATAATACAGTTTACACTGCCCGCTCTCTACAACAGGTGTAGTTTCCAGCGTTACAGATTTGGAAGTTTCCGTATGAAGATCGATTTGAGTCAATATCGAAGTCTGACGAACTAATGCCCGAGCAGGTATAGATACACCCTGATCTGTGATGATTTCGCCCTCCCAGGTGCCGTTCAAATCCGGGTAAAGGGATGAATCGAATCTCGACCAGATCTTCCAAATATTTCTAGCAATCAAATTGGTCGTCATACACAAGATTATTATGAGCGCCACATAGGGAGCTATGCTCAAAATCCTCACTAGCGGCAATTCATGACCGATCATCCGTCGAAACAGCTCATAGAACGCGATACTGATGAATGTAGTCGCGATTGCAACATAACGCAGCACGTACACAAAGTTGATTATGCGAAACATATCAAGGCAGATCCTTAAATTGGCAGATGCGTGCTTTCCCGTTACTTTTTGCAAAAGACAAGGCGAAGTAAGACTCACGCAAATTAGCCCCAACTCCTGCCGAGAATGTCAGCTGTCTTTCGGAAAAATTAGAAATTCGGTTGTAAATTCTAGCTAGATCTAAATCGGGCAGATCAATAAAACCCGCAACTCCGTCCGCTGCGCAAAATATGATCTTGAACCCCTCGGATTGGAGATAATCTGCAATTTTTCTGACGATACTTTGCACAAATTCATTTAACAAAGACAGAGACTCGACGTCATTATTCAGATAACATGCAGATATCTTCTGGCCAATGTCGTCCCCGTCTACTGTTATAAACAACATGCCAAAATTCCACTGATCCTACCTGTCGCAGGCTCATCAACGGCGCGTCGAACGCCTCAGGCATTGATAAGCGATCCGGGGCGCCTCGGGCAATGAACAGAAGGCCCGTTCCGCTCCGGGCAGTATCGCGTCTGCCCCGTTGGCCGCGTTAATCGAGTGCTGCGGTCGATGATCATCGGACCTCACTGCGGCTGCCCTACATCCCGGTCGAAGGAGCCGATCCGCCCGAAGCCTGAAAACGAAGCGTGTTAAGCGCCGGGCCTCGGGGCACCCGCTGTACCGGTAACAGAAGGAGATTAGGAAGGCTTGGAAGAAGGAGCGTTAGAGCGTTTTCGGAATGAGCTGAGTCGGACTGTTGGGGTTCACGCAGGGCATTTGGGCTGATTCATTGCGCGCTTCCTGTGAGGAGCACGTCATGGGCCGACCCTACAGCCAGGATCTGCGTGAGCGGGTGGTGGACGCCGCAGGCGCGACGTCGCGCCGGCAAGCGGCCAAGCGCTTCGGGGTGGGGGCTGCGACCGCGATCCGCTGGATGGCGGCGCTGGCCACGACCGGGACGGTGGCGGCCCGTCCGCAAGGTCGGGCACGCCGCTCCAAGCTCGATCCGCACGAGGCGTTCCTGCGCGCCCTGATCGCCGAGCGGGATGACGTCACCCTGGAGGAGATGCGGGTCCGCCTGCGGGAGGAGCGCGCTCTCCCAGTCGGGCTGGGCACGCTGTGGAGCTTCCTCGACGCGCGCGGCCTGACATACAAAAAAAGACAGCTCACGCCACGGAGCAGGACCGCCCGGACGTGAAGGCCGCCCGCGAGGCGTGGTTCCAGGACCAGCCCGACCTCGACCCCGCCCGCCTCGTGTTCCTTGACGAGACTTGGACCTCGACCAACATGGCCCGCACCCGCGGGCGTGCCCCGCGCGGCGAACGGCTTCGTTCGGGCGTGCCGCACGGTCATTGGAAGACCACAACCTTCGTGGCAGGCCTGCGCCTGTCGGGTCTCTCGGCGCCGTTCGTGCTGGACGGGCCGATCAACCGCGACGCCTTCCAGACTTACGTCGAGCGCGTGCTGGTGCCCGAACTCACTCCCGGCGACACCGTCGTGATGGACAACCTCGGCAGCCATAAAGGGCCGGCCGTGCGCGCGGCTATCGAGGCGGCCGGCGCGCGGCTGCTCTTCCTCCCGCCCTACTCGCCCGACTTCAACCCGATCGAAATGGCCTTCTCCAAGCTCAAGGCGCTGCTGCGCAAGGCCGCTGAGCGCACCGTCGAGGGATTATGGACAGCCATCGGCCAGCTCATCGACACCATCACACCTGACGAATGTGCCAACTTCTTCAGAGCCGCAGGATATGAGCCAGATTAAATCGAAAACGCTCTAGAGCACGCAGCAAGGAACTCCAGCGCCTAAGGTCGTGCCTCAATTAGATATTAGGCGGCTGACGCAGCGCCAATCATCTGCCTCAATAGCGTGGACAAAGGCGCCGCCAGCCACCGACACCAGCGCCTCGACGTGCGGGGCGTCGGCAACCACTCGAATGGTGGCGCTTCAACGTAGGTCGTAGTCAATTGCCGAGCAGGTGTTGTGGCGGCCTATCACCACATCGAGGCCGCGAAGAGCCCGACCGCGGATAAATGCAGCGCCGCCGAGATCCAGGCCGACCAGCTTCCGCTCGGCGCATTTTTGTTTGCGTGAATGGGAAAGCGGTATCATAGAAGGCCAGACAGAGCACGTCGGCCGGAGACTCCATGTCTGACCTTTCGGTCTCAAGCCTCACCGTCGATTTGTTACAGAATCAAGCGTCTGTCGCCTTGTTCAAGGCGAGCCCAGGACAGACGCTTGGTCACCCTCAGCGCGTTACCAGCATCAATATCGCCGTGCCATTGCCCGGAATGGGCATACCTTCAGACAAACTGCTGAAAAAGGCCGCCATAGATGAGGCCAGGAAAGCTTTGGAAGAAGCGATCAGGGTCTTAGCGAATTACCCTGTCTAATCGAGGCGGCTTGAATGAGTGATCCGGCCGACGCCGCTCGTATCAGCGCTCTCGAAAGTAGGCTGGCGGCTCTTGAAGCTCAAGTTACATTCTCTCTGCCTCGGCTGGACAGGTTCGAGGGCAAAATAGATCCAGTCGTAGAAAGAGTAGTTAGGCTCGAAGAAGCGGCAAAGCACATTCCATCTAAAGGTTTCATAGTCACGATTGTCCTTATTGCACTAACAATCGCAGGCGGGATGCTGACTGTCGTCAATGGACTCAAGACCGCCACTGGCTCGGCGGCGCTACCGGCTCAATCACAGGTGAAGTAGGCCACTAATCGAGGGATCTTAGCAACAGCGGGAGGTATAAAGCAACAGTTGCTAGGCCGAACGCATTTTTGTTCTCCATAATACGGAGACAAACCTTCTAAAAATACGCTTTATCGCTTGAATAGTGATGTCAAGCCGACGCTCCGGTGTGTGTTTCAATCTACCGAGCCCCCGCAAAGCGACTTTACTGGCTCGTACCGGGCTTCCGAACTCGCGGGGGCTCGACACGTTGGTATATCACTCGCCCCTCAGCCGCCGGCCGGTCGCTGCCGGAGATCGCCTGCCTCTTTGGCTCCCGGCAGCGCTCGACCGTGCTGAACGCCTGCTGTTGAGTCGATTGCGAGATCAGTCAAATCAGCGGGCCATTCGATGACAAGCCCGAGGCGTGGGCGTGACTGCCGTGGCCGGAGCACCGGCCGACAGCAGTCAGCATCAGCTGACAATTGGCGGTGAAACGAAACGCAAAAAGCTGTCGCCAATATACGTTGTAAGCTTACCGTCACTTGATCCCTTCTTCGGGTCGAAGGAGACCATGCCGTGCGAATTTAAATCAAACATGATGCGATCCATAACTTCGGGCACAAGTTTCGAGCGAAGGTGCAGCCTCAAAGTTGTTCCAGTGTAATCAACGTTTCCGTGATATTCTGTGATATGGTCCTCAGGCGACGTGCCCGTGCTAAACATGCTTCCTTCGCTGCCAGACATGTGCCTTAGTACTTCAAGGTGGCTGGCCGAGAATTGCTCCAAAATCTGCATGAAACTTCCTCGCACAACGTCGTCCAATGATAGTCCGGCTGCTGTGTTGAGGACCGTGTTCTTCAGAGCCTCTAGCTTTTCCTCGTGATGCGTTCGCAATGCTATATGTGTTGCCGCAAGGACAGCTGTTAGAAACTCTTCGTTGTTATCGAGAGACTTTGGATCAAATCCGGATAGCCGTGTTTGAAGTTCGTATACGGCCTCACCGAGGCGATTGAACCAATGCGCTTGCCGAACGGCAGTCGGAGTCGCGACGTATTTTTTGATGATCCCTTGGACCACGGGCCCAGAGAAAGGCACCAGCGTGGATGCCGCTGCGCCGAGGATACCGACTGCAACGTCGTGACCGGAAGACAGATTATCGGACGTCGGATATTTCGGATCAATATGAGCATTTTTGCCCTTCATCGTTCAAGCCAGACGCTGAGGTTTCGATCCAGGATTGTCGCCACCATCGATAAATTAGGGCACCTGGGGGTTCGTCGCACACGCGGAACTTAGCTGTGGAACGGGGTAGACGCTCTCCGGCGCTGCGACGGTCGTTATACTCAGACCCTCAAGGGCGCAGGCAATGCATGTGTGTAGATCCGCCCACAGCTTAGCCTCGGCTTTGCGGGCGAGATCGCTCGCTCGGACCTATGGCAAGTCTGCCCTCCCATTTGTCCTCCGCTGGCGAGCAGCCATGGTGGAGGCGAACCGGATCCGACTTCGTCGTGCCGCTCGGGTCGCGCTGAGGCTTCAAGGCTCTCGTGTTCCGCCCGTGTTGCGCGGACATGCCGGCACAGGTTGGTAAGCCCTTGTAAAATAAGGAATCCCGTTGCACAGCGTTGCAAGTCGAAATCCGCCCGAACCAGGGCGGCTCATCGCGAATTTCGATTATCTAACAACAAGATAACTGGCGACCCCGGTAGGGCTCGAACCTACGACCTGCCGCTTAGAAGGCGGCTGCTCTATCCAGCTGAGCTACGGAGTCAGGAGGCCAGGCGGCCCCAGAAGCCACGGGCTCGCCCGAGGGTCAAGCACCCGCGCGGGCGCACGCACCGGCCGGCGGACGGACCAGCGGCCGGCACGGATCCCGCCTGCGCGCGGCGGGGGCCTTGCGAAGCGGGACGGATCCGGACAGGTCCGGATGCGGTTCATGCCGGGGCGCCGCGCCCGTGTCCGGAGACCGAGCTTGACCGCGCCGAGTCCCACAGAAAAGCCGTCCGTGCGCGCCTGGAGCCGCCAGCGCGCCGCGGGCCGGGGCAGCCTGAACCGGCCCGGCGCGGATCTGCGGCGCCTGCCGACCGGCCTCGACCTCCGGGGCCTGCGGCTCGTGGAGGGCGTGCGCGCCGCCTTCGCGTTCGGCGTCGTCATCCTGCTCAATATCTGGGTGCAGTGGCCGCCGCTGCTGACCATGGCGCTCGCCGCCAACCTCGCCTGCTTCTGCGACAATGGCGGGCCGATGCGGGCACGCCTGCGCGTGCTCACCGCCTTCTCGCTGCTCGGCGGCCTGCTCTGGGCCGGGCTCGGCCTGCTCAAGCCCCTGGGCCTTCCGGTTGTCGTCCCGGTCGCCTGCGCGCTGATCTTCGCCTGCGCGTACGCGCGGGTCTGGAGCGTGCAGGCGCAGTCGGCCGGCAACGTCCTGGTGGTGGTGCTGTGCATCGCGCTCGACCGGCCGCTCACCCCCGAACAGGCCGGCATCACCGTGCTGATGTTCGCCGCCGGCGGTCTCTGGGCGACCTTCCTGGCCCTCGTGATCTGGCGCCTGCACCCCTACCGGCCGGCCCACCGGGCGGTGGCGGAGGTCTGGCACGATCTCGCGCGCCTCTGCGGCGATCTCGAGCGGCTCGTCGCCCTGCCGGAGCCCGACAATGCCGCCTTCGACGGCCATGCCCGCGGCCACCGACGGGGCGTGCGGGCGGGCATCGAGACCGCGCGGACCATGATCCTCGACCTCGCCCGCTCCCGCGAGCGCGTCTCGGACCGCACCGCCCAGGCGCTGCTGCGCCTGGAGAGCGCCGAGCAGATCTTTTCCGCCCTGATCGCCGTGGGTGAGCTGATCGACAGCCGGCCCGACCCGCACCGCCGTGCTCTGGCAAAAACCTTCCTGCGCCGCCTGCGCCCCCTGCTGGTGACCATCGCCCGGGCGATCCGCGACGATGTCGACCTCGATCTCGCCCGCCTGGAGCACTCGATCACCCGGGTGGCCGAGGGGCTCTCGGCCGACCCGATCCTGGCGGGGCTCGCCGACCGGATCGTCGGGCGCGTGCGCATCGGCGCCAAGCTCTCGGCGCCGGAGGGGTACCGGCCCGGCGGCACGCTCACCGAGGGCGGCCGCCTCGACCGATGGACCCGCTATGTCGGGCCGCTGCAGCAGAACTTCACCCTGGCCTCGCCGAACCTGCGCCATGCCCTGCGGGCGAGCGCGGTCGCGGCGCCGGCGCTCGCCGCCACCCTGAGCTACGCGGGCGCCTTCACGCACTGGCTGGTGATGACCGTGGTGCTGACCATGCAGCCCTTCTACGCGGCGACGTGGCAGCGGGCCCTCGAGCGGATCGGCGGCACGGTGCTGGGCGGCCTCGCGGGCGCGGTCCTCGCCTATTATGCCACGACCCCGCTGATGGAGGCTGGCCTGATCCTCGTGCTCAGCGTGGTCGGCTTCGCGGCGCGCCAGATCTCGTACGGCTTCTTCGTCACCTGCCTGACCCCGCTCGTGGTGCTGCTGGTCGAGTTGCTGGAGCCGGGCCACAGCTCCTGGGAGATCGTCGCCATGCGGGCGGGCTTCACGGTGCTGGGCGGCCTGATCGCGGTGGCGAGCTGCACGGTGCTCTGGCCGATCTGGGAGCCCGACCAGGTCCGCCAGGAATTGCGCCGGGCGCTGAAGGCCCACGCGGATTTCGCCGAGGCCGTGCTGCGCGCCGCCCCCGGGCCGGAGCGGGAGGCCGCGCTCCTGGCCAGCACCCGCGCGGCCGGCCTCGCCCTCAACGATCTGGAGGCGGCGCTGTCGCGCGCCCTGCAGCAGCCCCGGGCCGGCCACCATCCGGAGGTGGAATCCGCCCTGGTGGCCGACGCGACCCTGCGCCGGATCAGCGCCCGGCTGACCGTGCTGCGGCACGCCCCCGAGGCCGCGGACCCGAAGGCCGGGATCTGGCGGGACTGGATCACCGCGACCCTGGCGGCGCTCGGCGCCGACCGGCCGCTGCCGGCGCGGCCCGACCTGAACCAGGGCCAGTCCCTGACCCGGCTGGTGAGTCAGGTCGATCTCCTGGCCGGCACGCTGCGTCCCGGCCAGATCCGCGCGGCGGCCGCGGCCGGGATGGCCGCGCCGTCCGGGCCTCCGACGATGTCGGTGACCCGGTAGCCCGGCGCGACGGGACCCTGGACGATCCGGGGCCCCGCGGCGTCAGTAGCGCGGCAGGGCATTGGCCGGGCCGCCGGCATGCGGGCCGGCGTAGCGGTAGGCGAGCGGCCGGCCGTAATCGGCGGGGGCCTGCGTCACCACCGGGGCGTTGCCGATCCAGCCCGAATAGGCGGAGGCCGGGTAGGGCGAGTGCTTCGAGTCCAGGCCCTGCGCGAGGGCCGGCGTGGCGGCCGCGGCGACCAGGGCGGCGGCAGCGAGCATGCGGATCGTCATGATGATCTCCTGGTGTCTTCGTATGACTTCAACGGGAAGTCATCCGGTCAACCGTGTCGGGTGAGGAAGATCGTCGGTGCGGCGGTCTTGATCACTCAGGCTTTGCTTGGCCGAATGTGACCTCTCAACGGAGATGTACTGCTTCGGGTTCGCCCGACGCCGTGCGCTGGCGCACGGGGGATGCGCCGCGCGCGGAAGCGTGCCAGAGACCGCGGCCTGACAGGGATGCAACCACCATGCGGCTGATCGTCGGCCTTGGAAATCCGGGCGCGCGCTACGCGGGCAACCGGCACAATATCGGCTTCCTCGCTATCGACGCGATCGCCCGGCAGCACCGGGCGAGCCCGTTCCGCCACCGCTTCCAGGGCGAGGCCGCCGAGGTGGTGCTGGGCACGGAGCGGGCGATCCTGTTGAAGCCCACGACCTTCATGAACGAGTCGGGCCGCTCGGTCTCGGAAGCGCAGCGCTTCTATAAGATCCCGCTCGGCGACGTGATCGTGCTTCACGACGAGCTCGACCTCGCCCCCGCCAAGCTGCGGGTGAAGGTCGGCGGCGGCAATGCCGGCCATAACGGCCTGCGCTCGATCACCGCGCAATGCGGCAACGACTATCGCCGGGTCCGGCTCGGCATCGGCCATCCCGGCGACAAGGCGCTGGTGCATTCTTACGTGCTCAACGATTTCGGCAAGGCCGAGCAGCCCTGGGTCGAGGATCTCTGCCGGGCGGTTGCCGACCACGCCGGGCTGCTCGCCGCCGGTGAGGATGCGAGCTTCCAGAACAAGGTCCACCTCGCCATGGCGGGCCGCGGCTGGGACGACGTGAAGACGCTCGGCGCGAGAAATTGACACGAAAACACGAGAACACGATATGGATCGGCCTCGGAGGCTGCCATGAAGAACGTCACGGTGACGATGAGCGAGGCCCTGCTGCAGCGGGCGCGCGTCGCGGCCGCGCGCGACGGCAAGAGCCTGTCGCGCTTCGTGGCCGAGGCCGTCGAGCAGCGGGTCGGCCGACCGCTGACGCAGCTTGAGGCGATCGAGCGGTTCCTGGCTGGCCCCCTCTCCACGTTCTGGATGAGAACGGGAAGGCACCGACCCGAGACCAACTGTACGATGACGACTGACCTCGTCTTCGTCGATACGAACGTCTTCCTGTATGCCCGCGACGATCGTTACCCGGACAAGCAACGGACGGTCACGCACTGGCTCGCAACGCTCGCGGCCCGCGAGGCTCTCGTCGTGAGTCCGCAGGTGATCGGCGAGATCCACAACGCGGTCCTGCGCGGGAAGGTCGCCGTCGACAGCGCGGAGATGCGGCGGATGACACTGGAACTGCAACCCTTCTCGCAGGGCGCGACCGATCTCGAACTCATCACGCGGGCTTGGTCGATCCGGACCGAGACGACCTTCCAGTGGTGGGATTGCATCATTCTCGCAGCTGCGACGCGCGCCGGGTGCCGCTATCTTCTCTCGGAGGATTACCAGCACGACCGCACGGTCCGCGGCACCACCATCCTCAACCCTTTCATGGTCGGCCCCGAGGCCGTCGTGACCGAACACTAGGACCGATCCATGGGCTTCAAATGCGGCATCGTCGGCCTGCCGAACGTCGGCAAGTCGACCCTCTTCAACGCGCTGACGCAGACGGCGGCCGCCCAGGCGGCGAACTACCCGTTCTGCACCATCGAGCCGAATGTCGGCGAGGTGGCGGTGCCGGACCCGCGGCTGACGGATCTCGCCCGGATCGCGTCGCCGAAGGAGATCATCCCGACGCGGCTGACCTTCGTGGACATTGCCGGCCTCGTGCGCGGCGCCTCCAAGGGTGAGGGCCTGGGCAACCAGTTCCTGGCCAATATTCGCGAGGTCGACGCCATCGCCCACGTGGTCCGCTGCTTCACGGACGGCGACGTCACCCACGTGGAGGGCAAGGTCGATCCGGCCGCCGATATCGAGACGATTGAGACCGAGCTGATGCTCGCCGACCTCGACAGCCTGGAGCGCCGCGCCGTCGCCTTGGAGAAGAAGGCCAAGGGCGCCGACAAGGAGGCCAAGGAAACCCTCGACCTCGTCAACCGCGCGCTCCCGCTCCTGCGCGACGGCAAGCCGGCGCGCCTCGTGGAGCGCAAGCCCGACGAGGAGAAGCTGTTCCAGTCGCTCGGCCTGATGACCGCGAAGCCCGTCCTCTACGTCTGCAACGTCGACGAGGGCGACGCCGACAAGGGCAACGCCTACTCGGACGCGGTCGTCGCCCGCGCCAAGGAAGAGGGCGCCGTCGCGGTGGTGGTCTCGGCCAAGATCGAGAGCGAGATCGCCGTGATGCCGGAGGCCGACCAGGCCGAGTTCCTGGAGGCGGTGGGGCTCACCGAGCCGGGCCTCAACCGGGTGATCCGCGCCGGCTACGACCTCCTCGGCCTCGTGACCTACTTCACGGTCGGCCCCAAGGAGGCGCGGGCCTGGACGATCACCAAGGGCACCCGCGCCCCCGGGGCGGCCGGGGTGATCCACTCGGATTTCGAGAAGGGCTTCATCCGCGCCGAGACCATCGCGTTCAAGGACTACACGGCCTTGAACGGCGAGGCCGGGGCCCGGGACGCCGGCAAGCTGCGGCTCGAGGGCAAGGAGTACGTGGTGCAGGACGGCGACGTGCTGCATTTCCGCTTCGCCAACTGAGTTCGGCGCCGTCATCGCGAGCGCAGCGAAGCGACCCAGGGCAGCGGGACCGCCCGGCAGCGTGGCGCCACTGGATTGCTTCGCTCCGCTCGCAAAGACGGCGTATCCCGATCCCCGCTGATCAACGAGACGAGCCCGCCATGCCGGATCCCGCCCTCGAAGACTTCTCCGTCGGCGACGTGATCGTCGGGGAGCCGCTGACGGTGACCCGCGACGCCATCGTGGGCTTCGCGACGGCGTTCGACTTCCAGCCGTTCCATATCGGCGAGACGGCCGCCGAGACGACCTTCGCGGGCCGGCTGATCGGCTCGGGCTGGCACACGGCGGCGCTCGGGATGCGGCTGCTCCAGCAGGGGCCGTTCCAGGGCGGCTCGTCGCTCGGCGCGCCGGGGATCGGCGAGCTGCGCTGGCTCGCCCCGGTCCTGCCCGGCGACGCCCTGACGCTGACCTTCCGGGTCGTAGGGCTGCGCGATTCGGCGACGAAGCCCGGCCTCGGCTTCGTGACCGCCGAGGTCGCCCTCGACAATCAGCGGGCTGAGACGGTGCTCACCCAGCGCTTCACCTTCATGCTGGCCCGCCGCGGCACCGATCCCCTGCCCCCGCGGCCCGTCGCGATCGGGGAACCCGGCCCGGTCACCGAGCCGGACGATGCCGAGATCCTGCCGTTCCTGCGGGATGCCGAGATCGGCGCCGTGCGCGAGCTGGGCGCCTACGCGTTCACCGCCGAGGCGATCGTGGCCTTCGCGCGGGCCTACGACCCGCAGGCCTTCCATCTCGACCCCGAGGTGGCCAAGCGCAGCCATTTCGGCGGGCTCTGCGCCTCCGGCTGGCACACGGCCGCCGCCTACATGAACCGGATGCTCACGACCCGCGCCCGCGACGCCGCCTACACGGCCGCCCGGGGTCCCGTCCCGGAGGCGGGCCCCTCCCCCGGGTTCAAGAACCTGCGCTGGCTGAAGCCGGTCTACGCCGGCGACACGGTCCGGTTCAGCGCCCGGCTCACCGACAAGCGCGCCTCGGCCTCGCGGCCGGGCTGGGGCACGGCCTTCGCCCGCAACACCGGGGTGAACCAGCGCGGCGAGCCGGTCTTCGCCTTCGACAGCGCCGTTTTCCACCGCTGGGAGCCCTGAGCGCACCGGCCGCCGCCCCGCGCGTTGTCGACAGGGAAACGGACGGAATCAGGCAGGCATGTATCAGAAGAAGCTCGGCAACACGGGGCTGTTCGTCTCGGAACTCTGCCTCGGCACCATGACCTTCGGGGGCGGAGCCGGGATGTGGCGCCAGATCGGCGCCCTCGACCAGGCGGAGGCCGGGCGCCTCGTCGGGCGGGCGCTGGAGGCCGGGATCAACTTCATCGACACCGCCGACGTCTATGCCGAAGGGCTCTCGGAGCAGATTACCGGCCGTGCCCTGCGCGACCTCAAGATCCCGCGCGACAGCGTCGTCGTCGCCACCAAGGGCTACGGTCCGACCGGCCCGGGCGCCAACGCCAAGGGCGCCTCGCGCCTGCACCTGATCGACGCCTGCAAGGCGAGCCTCAAGCGGCTCCAGCTCGACCATATCGACCTCTACCAGATCCACGGCTTCGACCCGGCGACCCCGATCGAGGAGCAGGTGCGGGCGCTCGACATCCTCGTGCAGCACGGCCACGTCCGCTACGTCGGCGTCTCGAACTGGGCGGCGTGGCAGATCGTGAAGGCGCTGGGTATCAGCGCGCGGGCCGGGCTCGCCCGCTTCGAGACCCTGCAGGCCTACTATTCCATCGCGGGGCGCGACCTGGAGCGGGAGATCGTCCCGATGCTGCGCTCGGAGGGGCTCGGCCTCCTGGTCTGGAGCCCGCTGGCCGGCGGCTTGCTCAGCGGCAAATATTCCGGCGGCTCCGGCGAGGGCCGGCGCGCGAGCTTCGATTTCCCGCCGGTCGACCGGCCGCGAGCCGAAGCCTGCATCGACGCGATGCGCACCGTGGCGGAAGCCCGCGGCGTCTCGGTGGCCCAGGTGGCGCTGGCACGGCTCCTGCACCGCAAGGCGGTGACCAGCGTCATCGTGGGGGCCAAGCGCCTCGACCAGCTGGACGACAACATCGCGGCGACCGAACTGAGCCTCACCGGCGAGGAACTCGACGCCCTCGACGCGGTGAGCGCGCTGCCGACCGAGTATCCGGGCTGGATGTTCGAGCGCCAGGGCGTCCGGGCGCAGCAGCTCGCGGAATCGGGCCGGCCCGGCGTGCGCTGAGGCGGCCGGATCGCGCAGCCCCATCCGACCCGCATCCGCATCCTGAGGTGCCGGAGCGTAGCGGAGGCCTCGAAGGAGCCCTCGTGCGAGGCCCGCCCCTCAGGGCGCCGCCAGATCCGGATCCTGCCCGCTGGCCTCCAGGCCGCGCCGCACCAGCCCGTCGCGCTTCGCCTGCGCGATGAAATCCGCCAGATAGGCCGCCCCCGCCGCGCGTCCCACCGGCAAGCCCATCGCCTGCGGGATCGCCATGAAGTGCCCCGGCAGCAGCCGCACCTCCGGATGCGACGCCGCGTAGGCGGCGAGCGGCTGATCCACGCCGGCCGCGACCTCGAGACCGTCGCGCGCGAACGCCGTCACCGCCTCGGCCGAGGTCGGCGCCCGCACCAGGGTTGCGTGCCTCAGGGCGCGGGTCAGGAACAGGTCGTAGGCGCTGCCGCGGCCCACCGAGACGCGCACGCCGTCGCGGTCGACCTCCTCCGCGCTCCGGATCGCCGAGCCGGCCGGCACGAGGTAGCGGCCGGCGATCCGCACGTAGGGCTCCGTGAAGGCGATGCCCTCGGCCCGCTTCGGATCGATCGCCAGGAAGCAGATGTCCCAGGCGCCCGTTCCCGCCGAGCCGGAGACCGCGCCCGCCCCAGGATAGGCCACGAACGCCACCGGCACGCCGAGCCGGGCCGCCAGAGCCCGGGCGAGATCCACCGACACCCCGGTGGGCCCGTCCATGCCCGCCTGCGCGAGGACCGGATTGCCGAGATTGATCGCCGCCCGGAGCGTGCCGGTGGGGGCGAGGTCGTGCCGCACGGCCGCGTCCGGCACCATCTGTCGGGTCTCCGCTTGGGCGAGGGCCGGCTGGACGAGGGCGGGAAGCAGGAGCAGGCCGAGGGCCGCGCGCCGCCGCATGAGCATCGGTCGCGGCCTCAGGCGCGCCGGGTCTGCCCGGCGGGCACCCGCGCCTCGCCCTGCGCGGACCGCCGTCGCCGACGGGCCAGCATGTTGAGGCCCTCCACGCCCGCCGAGAACGCCATGGCGGTGTAGATGTAGCCCTTCGGCACGTGCGCGCCGAACCCTTCGGCAATCAGCGTCATGCCGATCATGATCAGGAAGCCGAGCGCCAGCATCACCACGGTGGGGTTGCGGGCGATGAAGGCCGAGAGCGGCTCGGCGGCGACCAGCATCACCACCACGGCGATCACCACGGCGATCATCATCACCGGCACGTGCTCGGTCATGCCCACCGCGGTGATGATCGAGTCGATCGAGAAGACGAGGTCGAGGAGCAGGATCTGGCCGATCGCCGCGCCGAAGCCGAGGCTGCCGCCGGCCGCCCCGTCCGCCTTGGGCTCCGGATCCACCGTGTGGTGGATCTCCTTGGTGGCCTTCCAGAGCAGGAACAGGCCGCCGCCAATCAGGATCAGGTCGCGCCACGAGAAGGCTTGGCCGAACACCGAGAAGACCGGCTCGGTCAGGTGGACGATGAACGCCACGGTGCCGAGCAGCCCCAGCCGCAGGACCAGGGCGAGCCCGATCCCGATGCGCCGGGCCCGGGTCTGCTGATCGGCCGGCAGCTTGTTGGTCAGGATCGAGATGAAGATCAGGTTGTCGACGCCGAGCACCACCTCCATCACCACCAGCGTGGCGAGGGCGGCCCAGACGGCGGGCTGGCTGGCGAGCTGGATCAGGTCGGTCACAGGCGGGGAGCCTCGCTGGTCGGGAACAGGCTTTTGCCGAGGGTGGCGAGGTCGAAGGTGGCGGGACCGCGCACCGGCTCGGGGGCGAAGACCCGCAGGATCTTCGGGAAGACCTTGAAATGGGCGGGCGTGTGGGTGGTCAGCTCGCCGTCGGTGTTCACCGGCCGGGGCTTGCGGGTCGAGAGCCGGATCTCCTGCGCGTGGAAGGCCCGCACGTCGGCCGCGCGCCCCTGCGTGCCCCGGCGCAGGGCCGGCAGCAGCGCGAGGAGCCGCCACCAGTGGTTGATCTCCAGGCTGTAGAAATCCAGCTTGCCGTCGCCGACCGCGGCACTCTCCGCCACGGTCATGCCGCCGCCGTAGTGCCGGCCGTTGCCCACCGAGACCTGGATGGTGGTGACCTTCTCGGCGACGCCGTCATGCTCGATCGTCACCGTGAAGGGCCGGACCCGGCGCAGCACGCGGATGGCCGCGACCGCGTAGCCCAGCACGCCCCAGGTCTTCTTCGATTCCGCCGTGAGCTCGCCGGCGAGCTCGGCCGAGAAGCCGACGCTGGCCACGTTGAAATAATAGTGGCCGTTGACCCAGCCGAGATCCACCGGGCGCGCCTCGGCGGTCGGGATGAAGCGGGCCGCCGCGAGGGGGTCGAGCGGCAGGTTCAGGGACCGGGCGAGGTCGTTCGCCGTGCCGAGCGGCAGGATCGCGAGCGGCAGGCCGCTCTCCACCAGGGCCGGCGCGGCGTAGTTCATGGTGCCGTCGCCGCCGCCCAGGATCACCATGTCGACCGCGCCGGCCCGGTCGCGGATCACGTCGCGGCAATCGGCCTCCGGCGGCGGTTCCTCCGGCTCGATGCCGCCCGCGCGCAGGATCCCCCGGACCTCGTCCAGATCGAGGGCGCCGTTGCGGGCCTTGGCGTTGCAGAGCAGCAGGGCCCGGCGCGGGTTGATGCTCATCGGGCGTTCCCGGGATGCGGGCCTGGGGGCGAAGCGGTCTCGGGACGGGCCAAGGGATCCTCGATGCGCGGCGGAGGCGGGCGGTATGGGAGCCTGGGAATGGCCGAAGGCCAAGACTGTCCCCGACTTGGTACCCAAACGCACGAACGCAACCCCATCATCCCCGCAATCCAGGGCTGGTCGCCGCCGTCCCGTACGTCAGGATGGGGGTGCGCCCGAAACGATCGTGGAACCCCTTCGACGGGCGGGCGCATTCTCCCCATTGATCGCTCCGGCCGCCAGGAAGGCACCGATGTCCGCCACCCGTCCCGCTCGACCCCAAACCCTCGTGCTCGGCCTGCTCCTGCCTCTGGCCTTCACGGGCGCCGCGTCGGCTCAGCAGCAGGGGGCGGATGCCCGGTCGGCCTGGGTGGATCCGCCGCCGCGGGCCGCCACGCCGGCCGCGGGGGCCGCGAAGGAATCCCTCAGGGCGGCGGATCAGGCCAGGACCGTTCCGGCGGACAAGCCCGCGGAGCAGCAGGCCGCCCAGCAGGCGAAAAGCCGGCCTGCCGGCACGCGCGACGCGGAGCCCGTCCGTCAGGCCGCCAGGCCGGAGCCCGCCGAGGACGCCTTGCCGAAGGCCGCCGGAACGCGGGCGCCGAGCCCGAAGCGGGCCGCCGCCCTGGAGCGTCCGCCGGTCCGCGAGGCGCTGCGCCGCCCCGCGCATCAGCCGCACCGCCTCGCCGCGACGCCGGCGGCCTTCGCCCCGGTCTCCGCACCCGCCTCGGCCGAGCGCGCGGCCGCGGCCCGGGCCCTGACCGCCAGCTACCTCGACACCGTCTCGGCCTCTGGCGACACCATGGTGGGGGCCGCGACCCGGTATTACGCGACGCGCGTGCGCTTCTACGGACGGCCGATCACGACGGCCGGCCTCGTCGCCGAGAAGCGCAGCTTCGTCCAGCGCTGGCCCGAGCGGCGCTACGAGCCGCGGGCGATGCACGCCGCCTGCGATGCCGAGACCTGCACGATCCGCGCGCTCGCCGATTTCCGCACGGCCAATCCCGGCCGCGGTGCGGTCTCCAGCGGCGAGGCCGAGCTGATCCTGGAGGTGGGCTTCGCGGGCACGCGGCCTTACATCCTGGGCGAGACCGGGCGCGTCCTGCGTCGGAGCATCCAGGCCGGCACCCTGGCTCCCTCGCCCGGCAAGGCGTAAGAGCCTCGCGTGGCGGCCCGCGGCGCCGTCGCGGGCGGCGCGTGGTGATGCCGGGATCGGGTGTATGACGTCTTCAACGGTGGTGGCGAAGCAGGAAGTGGGGCCGGCGCGTCCGGCGCTCGACGATCCCGGTCGCACCGCCCTCCGCGCGGCGATCCGGGCCGAGATCGCCCGCGCGCGCCCGCGCCCGGTGGCCGTGCGGACCCTCGAACTCCTGGCGGAAGCCGCGACCGTGCCCGACGCGGCCGGGAACGGCCTGCGCGTGCTGGACCGGCACGGCGCCGTTCGCCTGCGCGGCGACACGTCCGAGCCGATGACGCTGGCCGATCTCGTCGCGGAGCTGCAGGAGCGGCATCCGGCCCTGTTCCTGCCGCCCGAGCCCGAGCCGGAGGCGGCCCCGGTCGAGGAATCCCGGGATTCGCCGCTGCTCAGCGGCGCCTACGAGATGAAGGCGGCGACGGCGCGCTTCGTCGAGACCCAGTCGGAGCGCGCCCGCTCGCTGGCCGAACGCTCCTCCGTGCAGGGCCGGGCGCTGGCGCAGAACGCCGCCGGCCGGTTCGCGACTCTGCGGACAAGCCTGCGCGGCCGGTTGGGCCGCCCCGCCGACGAGCCCGAGGGGCATGCCGCGGCCGCGGCTCCCGGATCGGACCCGGTGGCGGCCTGGAATGCCGGGGCCGGCCGCTTCGGCGAGACGGTGCGCGACGGCGTCGAGCGGCTGCGCGACCGGTTGCGTTTCGGCCGGAACGATCTGGACGACGGCGCCCGTCGGCAGCGCCGCTGGCTCGCGGGCGCGAGCGCGGCCGCCCTGGTGGCGGTCGTCGCGGCCGGGCTCGTCCTGGAGAGCCGTCCGCCCGAGACGGCCCGGACCGCCGCGACCGAGCCGACCGCGTCCTCGACCCCCGCCCCGACCGGCACGCCGAGCGGCGCCTCCCGGGCCGCGCCCCCGGCCGCCCCCGTTCCCGACACGGTGACCCCGCCCCCCGAGACCGGCGGCGATCCCGAGCCCGATACCCCGCCGCCATCGCCCAACGCGGTGACCGGGTCGGTCCAGGTGATCGATACCGCCACCCTCAAGGTCGGCGGCAAGGTCGTCCATCTGTTCGGCGTCGAGTGGGTGCGGGGCGGCCAGGCGGACGAGCTGGCCCGCTACATCGGCGGCCGGACGGTGACCTGCCAGCCCGCGCCGGGCAGCGAGACCATGAACTGCCTCGTGGACGGGCGCGACCTCTCCGAGGTGGTGCTGTTCAACGGCGGCGGCCGCGCCTCCCCGGAGGCGAGCCCCGAGCTGGTCGCGGCCGAGGACCATGCCCGGAGCGAGCGGCTCGGCGTCTGGAAGCGCTAGCCGGATGCCGGTCGAACCGTTCGGCACGACGGCGGACGGGCAGGCGGTCGGCCGCCACAGCCTGAGCCGCGGCAGCCTGCGCGTCGACATCATCGAATTCGGCGCCATCATCACGCGGATCGGGGTGCCCGACCGCGCCGGACATTCGGCCAACGTCGTCCTCGGCCTCGACACCCTGAGGGGCTACGAGACCGTGAGCCCGAGCTTCGGCGCGGTGATCGGGCGCTACGCCAACCGCATCGCGGGCGGGCGCTTCAGCCTCGACGGGCACACCTATCGGCTACCGGTGAACGAGGGCCCCAACACGCTGCACGGCGGCCCGCGGAACTTCGGCAAGCGCCTGTGGCGGGTCGAGGGCGCCGAGGCCACGAGCCTCGCCCTGGCCCGCCGCTCTCCGGACGGCGAAGAGGGGTTTCCGGGCAACCTCGACGTCCGCGTGCGCTACAGCCTGCCCGCGGACGGCGTGCTGCGCATGGATTACGCGGCCACGACCGACCGGCCCACGGTCCTGAACCTCACCAACCACAGCTACTTCAACCTCGCGGGGGAGGGAACGGGGAGCGTTCTCGGCCACGTCGTGCAGCTCGAAGCCGACGCCTTCACCCCGACGGACGCGACCCAGATCCCCACCGGCGCGCTCCGGCCGGTCGCCGGCACCCCGTTCGACTTCCGCACGCCGCACCCGCTGGAGGCCCGCATCCGGGCCGGCGACTCGCAGCTCGCCATCGCCAAGGGGTACGACCACACCTTCGTGCTGCGCGGTCCCGCCGGGACGCTGCGACCGGCGGCCCGATGCACCGATCCGGAGAGCGGGCGCCGCCTCGACGTCTGGACCACGCAACCCGCCCTGCAGCTCTACAGCGGCAACAATCTCGACGGCACGCTGATCGGGCCGTCGGGCCGGATCTACCGCTCCGGCGACGGGGTCTGCTTCGAGACCCAGGGCTTTCCCGACGCCCCGAACCAGCCGGCGTTTCCGTCGGCGGTGCTGCGACCGGGCGAGACCTTCGTGGCGCGCACGGAGTTCCGGTTCTCGGTGGCGTGAGGCGGCGGGCGCCCGCTCAAGCGGCCGCGCGGATCCGATCCTCCGTGTCCGTCTCACGCGCTGCCGGCAGCGCGGCGGCGGGCGCGGCGGGATCCGGGCGCCAGGTCTCTCCGAGCGCCAGGAGCGCCGCCGTCACGTCGCCGAGCCGCGACGGCTCGCCCTCGGCCATACCCTCGGCGGCGGCCACCTCCTTCAGGTACTCGTCCCAGGCCCAGCGCCGCAGGATCTCCCGCTTGCACGGGCGCAGCAGCCGGGGATGGTCGCGCACGGCGGCCGGCGTGTCGAACACCGCCGCCGGGTTGACCAGGGCCCGCTCCAGGTCGGGCAGGCTGACCGAGTTCGGCGCACCGGCGCGCCGGTCCCGCGCCGTCGCGCGGCCCTGAGGGTGCGCCGATGCCGGGCGCCGGTTCGCGCGCCAGACCCGCAGCGTTTTCGCCCGCGCCGTCTCCGCCGGCTCGGGCCCGGCGCTGTAGGCGAGGCCCTGGCGCTCGGCATAGGCCAAAGCCTGCGCCCGCGTCGGGAAGGCCAGCACCACCTCCGTGGCGAGCGTGTCGGTCCCGCCGGTCCAGCCCATCAGCGGCTCGATCTCCGGAGGCGTCTGCCGCTCGAAGGTGAGCTCCCAGGTGTCGGCCCGGGCGCGGCCCGAGGTCTCGACGGAGCGCCCGCGGCGGCGGATCAGAGCCCGCCGGCCGGCGAGCCACGGCGCGTCCAATGCGGCGGGCGGGTTGTTGTGTCCTAGTCCGATGGTCCGATCCTGCATGGTTGCCTCCCTGTCTCGGCGCGCTCAGCCGCCGAAGAGGCCGAGGCGCGCCGCCGATTGCACGCCGAAGCTGGCCGCGAACGCGAGCAGCGCGGCGTCCCAGGCGGTCAGGTGCGGGGCGTCGGCCGGCGGCCCCGCCTGCGTGATCGCCAGACCGAGCCAGACGAAGCCCGACAGGCTCAGCAGGCCGGCCAGAACCCAGGGCAGGGCCGGCGCCGGGCAGGGCGCGGCCAGAGCGAGGCACAGCGCGGCCGACGCGATCCATCTGCCCAGCACGGCTCCGTCGGTGGTCCGCGCCGGCCATCCGCGCCGGCTGCGCCGGAGCCGGGACCGGAGCCCGCGACCGCCTTTCAGGTCGAAGGTCGTCATGGCAGCCCCCGGTTCAGTTCAGCGCGCGCGCCCGTCCCGCCGGGCCGCGCTGCCAGCGGCGCGTGAGGCTCCCGGAGCGCAGCGGTTGGGGCGCCGCCGGGGTGCGGCCGGTGCCGCGCCATCGCCGAGCGCCTGGAGCGCGGCCAGGATCGTGTCGAGCGGCACGGGCTCGGCCCGGCAGCCCGGCAGACAGCGCAAGCCCGGACAGGACTCGACGGCCCGCGCGTCCGAGGCCCAGGAGGCCAGGATTGCCCGTTTCTCGGCCCGCGACAGGCCCGGATAGCCCAGCACCTCGCGCGGATGCCGGAAGACGTCCCCCGGCGCCACGAACGCCTCGAACGGCTCGATCGCCGGCGGCCTGAGGCTGGCCGCCGCCACCGGACCGAGGCGCTCGATGTCGGGCTGGAGCAACGATGTTTCGATCGGCTGCATGCAATCCTCCACGTGAGCAAAGGCGTGAGCAAAGGCTGGGCGGCCGGCACGTCCGCTCGGGTCGCGCCGGCCGCCGCGTCATGCGTCCCGCCCGCGGCCGCCGGGGCAGCCGCGTTCGGTCCCGGTTCAGTGCTTGGCGGCCGGGGCCGCACTGCCGTTGATCGCGATCCGGCGTCGGCGCTCCGGCGCCTCGGCGGCGCGCGGCAGCGTCACGGTGAGGACGCCGTTGCGGAACGTCGCCTCGGCCTTGTCCTCCGCCACCGGGATGGGGAGGGCGATCGCGCGCTCGAAGCGGCCGTAGCTGCGCTCCGTGTAGCCGCGCGCCGCGTCGGTGGTCTCTGCGCGCTTCTCACCCTTGAGGGTGAGGACGCCGTCGGCGATCAGGAGCTCGACGTCCGCCTCGTCGAGCCCGGGAAGCTCGGCGGAGACCCGAAGCGCGCCGTTCTCCTCCACCAGCTCGACCTTCGGCCAGCCGAGCGTGCGGTCCGCCAAGCCGGGTAGGCTGCCGAACCCGCTGAACACATCGCCGAACAGCCGGTTCATCTCGCGGTGCAGCGTCAGGAAGGGGCTGGCCGCCTCGTTCGACAGGGAGGCCGGCGCGGGGGCCGGGGTGGTGCGGTTCCAGGGGATCAGATCTCTCACGCTCATGGTCCTATCTCCATCGAAAGCGATGCCGTCGTTGGAACAGGCCCGCGGGTCCGCGGACCCGTGAGGGATGTCGATCGGTGGGTGCGGCGGCGCCCGGGCGGGCGGGCCCGGGACGCCGGCCGTGCGGCTCCCGCCGCGGATCAGGCCGCCTTGGCCTCGCGGGCGATCTGCGCCGGGGCGTTGTCCTGGCCGGACACGCCCGTCGTGCCGCCGATGGCGATGCGGCGGGGCTTCAGGGCCTCCGGCACCTCGCGCTTCAGCGCGACGGTGAGCAGGCCGTTCTCCAGGGAAGCCCCCACGACCTTCACGTGCTCGGCCAGGTTGAAGGTCTGGCGGAAGCTGCGCGCCGCGATCCCGCGGTGGAGGTAGTGCGTCTCGGCCTCCGGGGCGGCCTTCTGGCCCGAGACCAGGAGCGTGGTGTCCTGCTGGGTCAGCTCGATCTCGTCGGCCGTGAAGCCCGCGACCGCCATGGTGATGCGGTACTGGTCCTCGGCGATCTTCTCGATGTTGTAGGGCGGCCAAGCGGTCGATGCCTCGACCCGCTCGGCCTGGTTGAGCAGCTCGAACAGACGGTCGAACCCGACGGACGACCGGAACAGGGGCGAAACGTCGTAAGTCCTCATAACCACATCCTCCAACGAGCAACGTGACTACAAGCGACGCCGGACACCGAGCCCGGCGCCCTCGCTGCGAGCCCGTTTCCAGGCCTCGCACGCGCGTAACGTGCGGATAGCGGACGGGTTCCGGGCCGGAGCGGATTTTTTTGAGCGGCTCTGCCGAGAGCGGCGCGACGGGGCACTTTACCCCGAACACCGCATCCTGAGGTGCCGCGGAGCGGCCCCGAAGGAGGCCTCCGCTACGCTCCGGCACCACAGGATGAGGCTCAGTCTGGGACGGCCGGGAACGCTGAGCCAGCGGCTCCGGCGCCCGCAACGATCACCCGACCGCCTCCTCCACCAGGATCTCGCGCTTGCCGGCGTGGTTGGCCGGGCCGACGATCCCCTCGATCTCCATCCGCTCCATGAGCGAGGCGGCGCGGTTGTAGCCGATCTGCAGCCGACGCTGGATGTAGCTGGTCGAAGCCTTCTGGTCGCGCAGCACCACCTGCACGGCCTGCTCGTAGAGGTCGCCGCTGGCCTCGCCGAACGAGCCCTGGTCGAACACCGCGCCGTCGAGCTCGAGTTCGGCCGCGCCAGCTTTCCCCTTGCCGCCCTTCTCAGGCGCGCCCTCGTCCTCATCCGCCGTGACGGCGTCGAGGTAGCTGGGCCGGCCCTGGCGCTTGAGGTGGGCGACCACGCTCTCGACCTCGCTGTCCGAGCAGAACGGCCCGTGCACGCGCGTCGTGCGCCCGCCGCCGGCCATGAACAGCATGTCGCCTTGGCCCAGCAGCTGCTCGGCGCCCATCTCGCCCAGGATCGTGCGGCTGTCGATCTTGCTCGTGACCTGGAAGCTGATCCGGGTCGGGAAGTTCGCCTTGATCGTGCCGGTGATCACGTCCACCGACGGGCGCTGGGTGGCCATGATCAGGTGGATGCCGGCCGCGCGCGCCATCTGCGCCAGCCGCTGGATCGCGCCCTCGATGTCCTTGCCGGCCACCATCATCAGGTCGGCCATCTCGTCGACCACGATCACGATGTACGGCAGCGGTGCCAGATCCATCGCCTCGTCCTCGTAGACCGCCTCACCGGTGTGGCGGTCGAAGCCGGTCTGCACGGTCCGGGTCAGGACCTCGCCGCGCGCCGCTGCCTCGGCGACCCGGGCGTTGTAGCCATCGATGTTGCGGACCGCGATCTTGGACATCTTCTTGTAGCGCTCCTCCATCTCGCGCACGGCCCACTTGAGGGCGATCACCGCCTTCTTCGGGTCGGTGACGACGGGGGAGAGCAGGTGCGGGATGCCGTCGTACACGGACAGCTCCAGCATCTTGGGATCGACCATGATCAGGCGGCACTCTTCCGGCTTGAGCCGGTAGAGCAGGCTGAGGATCATCGTGTTGATCGCCACCGACTTGCCCGAGCCGGTGGTGCCGGCGACGAGCAGGTGCGGCATGCGCGCGAGGTCGGCGATGATCGGCTCGCCGCCGATGTTCTTGCCCAGACACAGAGCCAGCTTGTGCTTGCTCTCGGCAAAGTCCGTGGAGGCCAGGAGTTCGCGCAGGTACACCGTCTCGCGCTTGGCGTTCGGCAATTCGATGCCGATCGCGTTGCGGCCGGGCACGACCGCGACGCGGGCCGAGACCGCCGACATCGACCGGGCGATGTCGTCGGCCAGCGCGATCACGCGGCTGGATTTGGTGCCGGGGGCGGGCTCGAGCTCGTAGAGGGTGACGACCGGGCCGGGCCGCACCGCCAGGATATCGCCGCGCACGCCGAAATCGCCCAGCGTCGCCTCGAGCAGCGTCGCGTTCTGCTCCAGGGCGTCCGCCGAGATCTGGCTCGCCGGCGACGGGCCGCGCGGCGCGGCCAGCAGGTCGAGGGCCGGCAGGGCGTAATCCTCGGGGCGGGTCGGCGGCGCCGGCGTGCGGCGGGCCGGCACGGGCGCGGCGGGCGGCGGGGCGACGCGGGACGCGGCCGGCTCGGGCCGCGGTGGCGCCTGCTGCTGCGGGGCCTCGAACGCCCCCGCCTCGTCCTCGTCGTCGTGCAGCGGCACGGCCCGGCGAGCGGTCGCGGCCGGGACCGGCGATGCGTCCTGCGCGTCGAACACGGGCTCGCGCCGGGCCGCGCCCGGCCGGGCGCCCTCCGGCAGGTGGTCGGCCCAGGGCAGGTCCGCATCCGTGAAGGCCCGCCGGGCCGCGAGGGCGGGCGAGGCGCCGTCGAAAGGCTCGGCCCGGTCCGCGCGCCGGTCGCGATCCGCTCGGAGGCGGCGGCGGAGGCCCATCAGACCCTGCGCCAGGGCGCCGACCCCGACAAGGCCGAGGCTCGGCTCGTCGGCATCCTCGCGCTCGTCGCGGCCCGACTCGCGGCCCCGCACCGGCGCGCGCCGGACGGGATAGGGCTCGTCGTGGAGGGAGTCCTCCTCCACGGCCCCGAAGCGGCAGGCGCCGGTCAGGCTGAGGATCGCCACCGCGGCGTAGCCGAAGCCGACGAGATGCGCGGCCGCCGACGAGACCGCCCCGACGATTACCCGGGCCATCGACAGCAGGCCGTCGCCGGCCACGCCGCCGAGGCCGGTAGGCAGTGGCCAGCGCGTCGTCGGCGGCAGCGCGCTCGCCACCGCGCTCGCCGCGCAGAAGCCGATGATCCAGAGCGCGATGCGCAGGCCGCCGTCAGGGAGGTTGCGCTCGCGCATCAGCCGCACGCCCCAGAGGGCCGGCGGCAGCACGAAGGCGAGGGCGCCGAGGCCGAGGATCTGCATGGCGAGATCCGCCACGACGGCGCCCGGCTGGCCGAGGACGTTGTGGGCGGCATGGTCGGTGGCGTGGTTCAGGCTCGGATCGTCGATCGACCACGTGGCCAGAGCCACGGTCAGAGCGACCGCGCCGGTGAACAGCACAAGACCGCCGAGTTCCGTCAGGCGCTTGCCCAGGAACGGGCGAACGCTGTCGACGAAAGTGTCGTAGGGCGATGCGGGACGGCGAAGCGAGCGCATGCGGGACCGGACGCAAAACGGGGACGTACCCCAGAGGCTAGGCACGGGGGCCTTAACGAGCCGCTAAGGTTGAGGAAGGCTGACCGGCCCCCGTCCGGGCGTCCCCCATCCGATGTCGGCTCCGGTGCCAGCCCCGGCGCCGGATCATCCGGGAGGGTGCAAAACCCGTCCCGCTGTGGCACAGGACCGGCCATGAACATCGACGGCCAGCCCTACCGCACGATCTTCCCGGACCCGGACGGCGTCAGCGTCCAGGTCATCGACCAGACGCGCCTGCCCTTCGCGTTCGAGCTGAAGCGGCTGGCCACGCTGGACGACGCCGCGGTGGCGATCCGCACCATGATCGTGCGCGGCGCGCCGCTGATCGGCGTCACCGCCGCATACGGGCTGGCGCTCGCCATGCGGGCGGATGCCTCTCTCGACGGGATCGACCGGGCGGTGGCGACGCTGGCCGCCACCCGCCCGACCGCGATCAACCTGCGCTGGGCGCTCGACCGGCTCTCCGCCAACCTGCGGCAGGTCCAGCCGGGCGAGCGCTTCGCCCGCGCCTTCGCGGAGGCCGGCCGCATCGCCGAGGAGGACGTGGCGAGCTGCCGCTCGATCGGCGCCCATGGCAGCCGGATCATCGCCGACCTGCACAGGGCCAAGGGCGGCGACAAGCCGATCACGGTGCTGACCCATTGCAATGCCGGCTGGCTCGCCACGGTGGATTGGGGAACGGCGCTCGCGCCGATCTACGCCGCCCACGAGCAGGGCGTGCCGGTGCACGTGCTGGTCGACGAGACCCGGCCGCGCAGCCAGGGCGCGGCGCTGACCGCCTTCGAGCTCAACGGCCACGGCGTGCCCCACACGGTGATCGCCGACAATGCCGGCGGCCACCTGATGCAGCACGGCCAAGTCGATCTCTGCATCGTCGGCTCGGACCGGACCACGGCCTCGGGCGACGTCTGCAACAAGATCGGCACCTACCTGAAGGCGCTCGCCGCCCACGATACCGGCGTGCCGTTCTACGCGGCGCTGCCGTTCTCGACCATCGACTGGACGCTCGACGACGGCGTCAGGGAGATCCCCATCGAGGAGCGCGACGGGCGCGAGGTCACCCACATGACCGGGCGGCTCGCCGATGGCGGTTTCGCCACGATCGAGGTGGTCTCGCCCGGCAGCCCGGTGGCTAACCCGGCCTTCGACGTGACGCCGGCCCGGCTGATGACCGGGATCATCACCGAGCGCGGCGTCTGCGACGCGAGCCGCGAGGGCCTTTATGGGCTCTATCCGGAGCGCCGCAACGCGGCGTGAGAGCCCGGTTCGGAGCTGTTCCGGCCGCGTTATTCCGAGCGACACCGAGGCGGTGCCGAATCCTGTGCCGGCCTTCGACCCGCGCCCGCATCCTTGAAAGTCATCCGCGGTCCGATCTCGTCGGATCGGATCTGCGACGACGGGCGGGACGCCGGCCCATCCTGGGGCTTTGAATCCCGCACCTCAGCTGGGACGCCTGTCCGTCCATTCCACGACTCCGGACAGTTGCTCGGGCCGCAAGTGCCCGGTTGCACAGGGTGGGGCGGACCGGCGCTCGCCGCGCGCCGGCACCTCAGGATGAGGACAGAGGGTGGGTCGGCGTAGATCCCGGATGGGATCGACCGACCGACGCCTCACACCACCAGGTTCACGATCCGCCCCGGCACCACGATCACCTTCCGGGGCGCCCTTCCCTCCAGGATCGTCTGGACCGCTGCCAGCGCCAGGGTCGCGGCCTCCACGGCCTTGGCGTCGGCGTCGCGCGGCACGGTGACGTCCGCGCGCTTCTTGCCGTTGATCTGCACCGGCAGGGTGATCTCGTCCTCGACTAGGAGCCCCGCCTCGGTCTCAGGCCAGGGCGCCTGGGCCACGAGGCCGCCGCCACCGAGGACGGACCAGCACTCCTCGGCGAGGTGGGGCATCATCGGGGCGATGAGCTGTACCAGGATCCCGGCCGCTTCCTTGGCGGCGGCCGGCGAGACCGGGCCGCGCAGGCCGTCCTCCAGGGCGTTGGCCAGGGTGTAGATGTGGGCGACGCCGCGGTTGAAGCGCAGGCGCTCGATATCGTCCTGCACGGAGGCCAAAGCCCGGTGGGCGGCCTTGCGCAGCGGCAGATCCGCGGCGCCGTCGCCTTTCGCCTGCCCGGCGGCGTTGACCAGCCGCCAGACCTTCTGGACGAACCGGGCCGCGCCCTGCACGCCCTCCTCGGTCCAGATCACGTCGCGCTCGGGCGGCGAGTCGGACAGCATGAACCAGCGCGCCGTGTCGGCCCCGTAGCTCGCGATGATGTCGTCGGGATCGACCACGTTCTTCTTCGACTTCGACATCTTCTCGATCGGGCCGATCGCGATCGGCGCCTGAGTTTTCACGTGAAACGCGCGGCGCTCGCCCTCCTCGGTGGCGAAGCGGATCTCGGCCGGGGGCACCCAGGCACCGGCCGCGTCCTTGTAGGTCTCGTGGACCACCATGCCCTGCGTGAACAGACCGGCGAACGGCTCGGCGACGCCGGCCCAGCCGGTCTCGCGCATCGCCCGCATGAAGAACCGGGCGTAGAGCAGGTGCAGGATCGCGTGCTCGATGCCGCCGATATACTGGTCCACCGCCAGCCAGCGATCGACCACGGCGCGGTCGGTGGGCGCGTCCGTGAGCCAGGGCGCGGTGAAGCGGGCGTAGTACCAGGACGAATCGACGAACGTGTCCATTGTGTCGGTCTCGCGCCGGGCCGCCGCGCCGCAATGCGGGCAGGGCACGTTGCGCCATGCGGCGTCCCGCTCCAGCGGGTTGCCGGGCTGGTCGAAGGACACCTCCTCCGGCAGTTTCACCGGCAGGTCGGCCACCGGCACCGGGACCGGGCCGCAGCTGTGGCAGTGGATGATCGGAATCGGGCAGCCCCAGTAGCGCTGCCGGGAGACACCCCAGTCGCGCAGGCGGAACTGGACCTTGCGCTTGGCGACCCCCTCCCCTTCGAGGCGCCGGGCCACGGCCTCGAAGGCCTCGTCCGTGCTCATCCCGTCGAGGAAGCGCGAGTTGATCATCCGCCCGTCCTCGACATAGGCGGTGTCGGTGATCACGAAGCTCGCCGGGTCCTGGCCCGCAGGGCAGACCACGGGCGTGTTGCCGAGCCCGTACTTGTTGGCAAAATCGAGGTCGCGCTGATCGTGCGCCGGGCAGCCGAACACCGCGCCGGTGCCGTATTCCATCAGCACGAAGTTCGCCACGTAGACCGGCAATTCCCAGGACGCGTCCAGGGGATGGCGCACGGTCAGGCCGGTGTCGAAACCGTGCTTCTCGGCGGTGTCGATCGCCGCCTGGGCGGTGCCGGTGCGGCGGCATTCCTCGATGAAGGTCTGCAGCTCCGGCCGTCCCTCGGCCAGAGCGGCGGCCAGGGGATGGTCGGCCGCGATCGCCAGGAACTTGGCGCCGAACAGCGTGTCGGGCCGGGTCGTGTAGACGGTCACCGAATCGGCGGCCCCGGCCACCGGCCGGGCGAGGCTGAACTGAACCTCCAGGCCTTCCGAGCGGCCGATCCAGTTCTTCTGCATCAGCCGGACCTTCTCCGGCCAGCGATCCAGCCCGTCGAGGGCGGTCAGCAGATCCTCGGCGAAGTCGGTGATCTTGAAGAACCACTGGGTCAGCTCGCGCTGCTCCACCAGGGCGCCGGAGCGCCAGCCGCGCCCGTCGATCACCTGCTCGTTGGCCAGCACCGTGTGGTCGACCGGGTCCCAGTTCACCTTGGCGGTGCGGCGGGTGACGAGGCCCTTGCCCAGGAAGTCGAGGAACATGCGCTGCTGGTGCTTGTAATAGTCGGGATCGCAGGTCGCGATCTCCCGGCTCCAGTCGAGCGACAGGCCCATGGCCTTCAGCTGGTCGCGCATCGAGGCGATGTTGGCGTAGGTCCAGTCCCGCGGGTTGACCTTGCGCTCCATGGCGGCGTTCTCGGCCGGCAGGCCGAAGGCGTCCCAGCCCATCGGGTGCAGGACGTTGAAGCCGCGGGCGCGCTTGTAGCGGGCGACCACGTCGCCCATCGCGTAGTTGCGGACATGGCCCATATGGATGCGCCCCGACGGGTAGGGGAACATCTCCAGCACGTAGTATTTCGGGCGGGGGTCGGAATTGTCGGTCTCGAACAGGCGCTTCTCGGCCCAGGCCTCCTGCCAGCGCGGCTCGGCATCCTTGGCGTTGTAGCGCTCGACGGGCTGGGGAACGGTGCTGGTGGTCATGGGTCCGGCTGGGTCAAGGGCTCGTCGGTCATTCCGAAGGATGACCACGGCACGGTTGCGCCGCGATAGCATATCTGCGCCGCAGCCGGTCAACGCAGCGCGCGATTCGGGCTTGCGCGGGGCGCGCGAACGCATAGGTCGGCATGACGGGACACAGACCACACCGAGGGCCTGCGCCGGGGCGCTCCCGATCGCGTCCCTCATCCTGAGGTGCCCGCGTGAGCGGGCCTCGAAGGAGGATTCCAGGGATCGTCGCGCCATCTGGAGGTCTCCTTCGAGGCCTCCGCTGCGCTCCGGCACCTCAGGATGAGGGTTTGGGGTTGGAGAAGCGCCTCCCGGAGTGGTCCGTTCTCGGGTCGTGTACCGTTGGGCGCAGGATCGGCGTCCGGCAGCGATAGGACAGGCAGGCATGGACGACGCGATCACCGACACGAACGCTCCGGCGACGGACGGGATGGGGCACCGGACGGAGAAGCCCCCGGTGGGCCAGGCCGACGTCGCCGCCGGGCTCGCCGAGGTGCGGGCGGCGATCGCCCGGGCCGCCGAGGATTCGGAGCGCGATCCGGCCGAGGTCCAGCTGGTGGCCATCTCCAAGACCGTGCCGGCCGACGGCATCCTGCCCGCGCTCAAGGCCGGGCAGCGGGTGTTCGGCGAGAACTACGTCCAGGAATCCGTGGCGAAATGGCCGGATCTGCGGGCCCGCTTCCCGGATGTGGAGCTGCACCTCGTCGGGCCGCTGCAATCCAACAAGGCCCGGGAGGTGGTGGCGCTGTTCGACGTGATCCACTCCCTCGACCGGCTGTCGCTCGCGGCGGCGCTGGCCAAGGAGATCGACCGGTCCGGCCGGACCCCGAAGCTGCTGATCCAGGTCAATACCGGCGCCGAGCCCCAGAAGGGCGGCGTCCTGCCGGACCAGCTCGACACCCTGCTGTCCGAATGCCGCGAGACCCACGGGCTCGCGATCCAGGGGCTGATGTGCATCCCCCCCGCGGAGGATCCGCCCTCGGCCCATTTCGCCCTGCTGGCCCGGCTGGCGAAGGCGCACAACCTGCCGATCCTCTCCATGGGCATGAGCGCCGACTTCCCGGCGGCGATCCAGCTCGGCGCCACCCATGTCCGGGTCGGGACTGCGATCTTCGGGGCGCGGCGCCCGAAAGGGTAGCGACACCCGACAGGTTCCAAGGGCCGAACCGAAACGGCCCGGTCGATGTCACGGTCGGTCAGGACACGTCACGGCGCGGCGTTCGCTTCAGCCGGCGCCACGGCCAGGATGACCAGGGCCATCAGGATTCCGAGCGGGAGGACGACACAGCCGAAGGCGAGATGCGCGATCCCGAAGGCTCCGCACAGCGCGCCCGCGGCGAAGGCCGCGATGGCCGGCAGCACGCGCAGAAACCGCCGACGGGTCTGATCGCGATCCTCGGCCCGCCGCAGGACCAAGTCCGTCGCGTCGATGACGGCTTGACTCACGCTCACCGTCATCACCGTCGTGGGCGCGAGATGGCCGAGGGAGAGGCGGCCGATGGCGTTCTGCAGGCCCATGGCGGCGACCGCCAACATGCCGACGGCGATGGCCGGGGCGCCGTCCGCCGCCCCCAGCGGCGCCGCCAGCGTGCCGCACAGGCCGAAGCCCGCGAGCAGGCCCAGTTCGACGGCGAGCAGCCAGGGCAGCGGCGCGCGTCCCTGCCGCTCCAGCAGCAGCGCCAGAACCCGCGCGCCCGCCACCGCCCCGACGAAGACGGGCAGGGCCAGGAGCTTGGCCAGCACGCCGGTCGAACGCGCGACCAGTTCGGCACCGATCAGGACGAAGTTTCCGGTGACGTGGGCCGTAAACAGGCCGGTCAGCGCGATGAAGGCCGCCGCGTCGACGAAGCCGGCGACGAAGGCGAGGGCAGCCCCGGTGGCCGTGCCGCAACCCGTGTTCTGCAAGCGCACGCGACGCACCCCGACGTCAGTCGGCGCCCGAAGGTTCGGTCGCGGCGACCGGCATCTGCGGATTGGCGTAGTAATCCGGCCAGCGCGCGCAGAGATACAGGGCCGCACCCATCACGATGATGACCGCCAGGAGGAAGGCGAGTGCCTCGGTGACCTGCTGCGCCCATTTCCCGAGAGTCGGGATCGCGACCAAGCCGCCGACGAAAAGCGTTGTCATGAGCACGGGTGCGGACATGGACGAGGCTCGGCGGCTGGGCCCTGCAACGGGCTCGGCCTGGACCTTAAGCCGGCCCGCGCCGCGGCGTTACCGATATCGGTTATCATGAATCATGATGGGCCCTCCGAACATCGCGCTGCTCCGCTCCTTCCTGGCCGTCGCCGAGAGCAGCAGCTTCACGGGCGCGGCGCAGGCGCTGGGGCTGCGGCAATCCACGGTCAGCGGGCATATCGCGCGGCTGGAACAGGCTCTCGGCCGCTCCCTGCTGATGCGGGACACCCATCGGGTCGCCCCGACGCCGGATGGCCAGGCCCTGATCGGCTTCGCGCACGACGTCGTGCAGGCGCAGGACCGGCTGTGCGCTTTCTTCTCGCCGAGCGGCCTACGCGGCCGCATCCGGCTCGGTGTCTCGGAGGACTACACCCTCGCGACCCTGGGCCGTGTCCTCGCACGCTTCGCCGATCGTCACGATGCGGTGGATCTGCAGATCACGGTCGGGCTGAGCCGGGCGCTCTATCAGAGCTACGATGCCGGCGACTTGGACGTGATCTTCTGCAAGCGCCGGCGCGGCGATCCGCGCGGCACGATGGCCTGGGCGGAGGAGCTGATCTGGACGGGACGGCCCGGCTTCGTTCCCGATCCGGGGCAGCCCTTGCCCTTGGTGCTCTATCCACCGCCCTCGATGACCCGCACGCTGGCCCTCGATGCCCTTGAGGCGGCGGGTCGGTCCTGGCGGATTGCCTGCACCAGCGGCAGCCTGATGGGGCTGCGCGCCGCCGTCGAGGCCGGCCTGGGCATCGCACCGCACTCGGCCAAGGTCCTGCCGCCGGGGCTGGCCGCGATCCCCGACTCGGCGGGCCTGCCCGCGCTCGGAGAGGTCGAGTTTGTCGTGCTCGGCCCGGGCCGCCACCACCATCTGGCCACGGCGCTGCAGGAAGCGATCCTGGCGAGCACGGTCGAGCTTCAGGGCGCCGGTCCGTCCTGAACGGCGCGCCCGCCCCGAGCCGTCTGCGCGGTCAGGCTTATCGCGCTCAGCGTCGCGCTGCCGCCGAGCCGGGCTCAGCCGATCCGCAGATGCGTCCGCGGCCCGAGGCGCCGGAGCAGCCGCAGCAGGTCGGCCCGGGCCAGGGCGACGCAGCCCTCCGTGGGGCGATAGCCGTCGCGGGCGATGTGCAGGAAGATCGCCGAGCCCCGCCCCTTCCGGATCGGGGCGCGGTTGTAGTCGAGGTCGATCACCACGTCGTAGAGCCCGTCGCCGCGCCACATCGATTCGGCGCTGACTCCAGGGGCCGGCAGGCGGATCGGCCGGTTGTAGCGGCGGTCCCGCCGGTCGTCGCACCAGCCGTCCTCGGGCCGGGTCGCCCGGAGCGGCAGCGCCGTGCGCGGGCGGATCCCGAGATGATCGGGCCGGTAGGCGCCACCCCGCAGGCGGAAGCGGCCCCGCGGCGAGCCGCCGTCACCCTCGCGCTTGGCGATGACGATTCCCCCGGCCCCGAGGGCGCAGGGAATCACCGTCGGACCGACCAGGAGATGGCCCCGCCGCCGGTCCCCGACCGTCGCCCGCACGCGGATCTCGCCCAGGCTCAGGCGGACTGAGCCGGGCTCCTCATTTCGTCCTCGACGCACGGCTAACCCTCTCTCAGCCTGGTCCACCGAAGCGGACCGGCGGGTCTTAGGTCCGGGATTCGCAGTTTGAAACCGGTGAACAATTGCGCACAAGGCAGTTTCCGGCCACAAACGTTGCCCTATCCTTGGCCGGAAATCGGGCGGCTGATCCGGGATTGGGAGCGAACCCGCCACGCTTGGCGCGGCCGACGCCCTCGAATCACGGCGCGCGCCACCCGGCACGGACAATGATGCGGAAACAATACCCTCGGCAAAGTCGCGACGCGCGATCCTGCTGAGACCATCAGTCATCGCACGCTGCGCCCGGAAGGCGGCCCTTCCCTTCCGCAGCCTGCTCTGGGACCCGGACGATGCCGAATGCCTACCGCCTGCTGATCTGCGACGACGACGCGATCCTGCGCGACACCCTCACCGAGCAGCTCGACCTCTGCGAGGATTTCTCGGTGATCACCGAGGCGAACGCCGCGGACGCGATCCGGCGGGTGGCCGCGGAGCGCATCGACCTCGCGGTGATGGATGTCGGCCTGCCCGATCTCGACGGGCGCGAGGCCGTGCGCCGGATGCGGGCGGCCGGATACCGCGGCCCGGTGATCATGCTCACCGCCCAGGATTCCGAGGCGGATCACGTCGAAGGGCTGGAGGCCGGCGCCAACGATTACGTGACCAAGCCGTTCAAGTTCGGCATCCTGCTGGCCCGCATCCGCGCGCACCTGCGCAGCCACGAGGCCTCCGAGGATGCGGTCTTCCAGATCGGTCCCTACACGTTCCGGCCGGGGGCCAAGCTGCTGGTCGGCGAGCGCGGCTCGAAGCTCAAGCTCACCGAGAAGGAGACCGCGATCCTGCGCTTCCTCTACCGGGCGGGCCGGGCGGTGGTGAACCGCGACACGCTGCTGGCCGAGGTCTGGGGCTACAACGCCCACGTCACCACCCACACGCTGGAGACGCATATCTACCGGCTGCGCCAGAAGATCGAGCCCAACCCTGCCACCGCCGCGATCCTCGTGACGGAGGGCGGTGGATACAAGTTGCTGCCCTGACGAAATGAAGTTTTCCGTGTAGGCGATCCGAATAGGTTCGCGTGCGCGCAGGGTGGTGAGGCGTTCTTGGGGCTCGGCGACGACATCGCGATCCTCGCAGCCGCGCCGCTGTTCGGCTTCCTCGACCGGGATGCCCTGCGCCTGCTGACCTTCGCGGCCGAGCGGCGCGAGCTCACGGATGGCGACCTGCTGTTCTCCCGCGGCGACCCGGCCGATGGCGGCTTCGTGGTGATGTCGGGCACGATCCGGCTCGAGCCGCGAGGCGCGGGGGCCGAGACGGTCCGGGCCGGGCGCGCGGCGCTGATCGGGCAGCTCGCCCTGTTCGTGCGCGGCACGCGCCCGACCGAGGCCCGGGCCGAGGGCGCCGCCGAGGTCATGCGGATCACCCCGACCCTGATGCGCCGCGTGCTGGAGGAATTCCCCGGTGCCGCCCAGGCCGTCCACGACACCCTCGCGGACGACCTCGCCGGTCTGGTGGCCGATCTCGATCAGGTGGGCGCGCTGCTCGCGGCGATCGACGGCATCGCCCAGGGTGAGAGCTCAAGTGACAGCCCAGGTGACAGCCCCGGTGACCGCTTGTAAGCACGGGCTCCCGCCTCAAGAGTTCTGACCCGTCCATGTCCCAGGCCGGCAAGCCCCATTCCGATCTCGCCCAGACCATCGAAGCCGCCTGGGAGGACCGCGCCAACATCTCGACCGCCACCCGGGGCGCGGTGCGCGAGGCGGTCGAGGCGGCTCTGGACCTGCTCGATTCCGGCAAGGCCCGCGTCGCCGAGAAAAGCGGCAACGACGACTGGGTCGTCAACCAGTGGCTGAAGAAGGCGGTGCTGCTCTCCTTCCGCCTCAACGACATGGCGACGATCGAGGGCGGCCCCGGCGGCGCGCCCTGGTGGGACAAGGTCGCCTCCAAGTTCGCCGGCTGGGGCGAGGCCGAGTTCCGCGCCGCGGGCCTGCGCGCCGTGCCGGGCTGCTTCGTCCGCCGCGGCTCCTACATCGCGCCGGGCGCCGTGCTGATGCCGAGCTTCGTCAATCTCGGCGCCCATGTCGGCGAGGGCACGATGGTCGACACCTGGGTGACGATCGGCTCCTGCGCGCAGGTCGGCAAGAACTGCCACATCTCGGGCGGCGCCGGCATCGCGGGCGTGCTGGAGCCGCTCCAGGCCAACCCGGTGATTATCGAGGACGATTGCTTCATCGGCGCCCGCGCCGAGGTGGCGGAGGGCGTGATCGTCGGCCAGGGCAGCGTCCTGTCGATGGGCGTCTATATCGGCGCCTCGACCAAGATCGTGGACCGGACCACCGGCGAGGTCATGTACGGCCGCGTGCCGCCCTACTCGGTCGTTGTCTCGGGCACGATGCCCGGCAAGGCGCTGCCGGACGGCTCGCCCGGCCCGGGCCTGTACTGCGCGGTGATCGTCAAGCGCGTCGATGCCGGCACCCGCTCGAAGACCGCGATCAACGAGCTGCTCCGCACCTGATTCTTCTGGGACTCGAGGGCGGCCCGATGGAGACGCAGGCGCTGAGCCTCACGGTGGCGGGCCGGCCGGTGCCGACGCCCTGCGACGTGATCGGCCAGGGGCAGGACGCGCTCCTGCTGCCGGCCCTCTCGACCATCTCGGCGCGGGCCGAGATGCGCGATCTCGCCCGCGCATTAGGGACCGGGTATCGCTGCCGCATCCCCGACTGGCCGGGCTTCGGCGCCCGGCCGCGGACCCGGGTGCCGCTGGCCCCGGAGACGTTCCACGCCTTCCTGGACGCGCTGCTCGAAGCCGCGCCCGGCCCCTACGCCCTCGGCGTTGCGGCCGGCCATGCCGCCGGCTACCTCGTGGCGGCGGCGCGGCGCCATCCCGGCACCTTCGCCCGGCTGGTCCTGGTGGCGCCGACCTGGCGGGGGCCGCTGCCCACCGCGATGCCGGGCCGCGCGCACTGGTTCCCGCGCATCCGCCGGGCCGTGGAGGCCCCGATCTTCGGCGAGGCGCTCTACCGGATCAACATCAGCCCGCCGATCATCGGCCGGATGATGCGCGCCCATGTCTACGCCGACGCGGCGCGCGTGACGCCGGCCGTGGTCCGCGACAAGCACGCGATCACCCGCCAGCGCAACGGCCGGTTCGGCACCGCGGCCTTCGTCACCGGCGGCCTCGACCCGGTGGCCAGCCGCGCGGCCTTCCTCGACCTGTTCGACGCGGCCCTGCCGCCGATCCTGGTGCTGCGGCCCGAGGGCGCCCCGCGCCGCTCGGGGGCCGAGATGGACGCCCTGATCGCCGGCGGCCGGGTGACGGGCGCGGTGATCCCCGGGGCGCTGAGCCCGCACGAGGAACATCCGGAGGCCGTGGCGGCCGCGATCCGGGCGGGCTGACGTCCCTCAGCGCAGGGCGCGACGGGCCCCATCTGGACAGGACCGCCCGCCTGTGCAGGGACTGAGCGGGCCGGTTGAGCCGTTCGTCCGGCAGCGGGACTGGCCCGCAGGTTTCCAGCCGATAGAGCCCCGGATCCGATGCTGCGCACCCCGTCCCGCCTCGCTCCGCCCGTCCGCCCCGCTCTCCTCGCCGTTCTCCTCGCCGCGGCGGTCCCGGCGCTGGCCGAGGACATGCCCCGCCCTGCCCCGCCGGGCGTGGCGCCGTCGCTCGGCTCCGACACGCTCAAGCCCGGCAAGCCGGCGGCGAAACCCTATCTCGCCGACACGGCGCTGCCCGACGCCCTCAAGATCCTGCCGGCGCCGCCGGCCCACGACGCGCCCCTCGACAAGGCCGACCGGGCGGCCTTCAGCAGCACCCGCGCCCTCAAGGGCAGCCCGCGCTGGGAGATCGCCAGCAACGACGTCGCCGAGGGCGCCGCCGCGGTTCTGGAGAACTTCGCCTGCGTGCTCGGTACTCGGATCGACCAGACCCGGGTACCGGCGGTGATCAACCTGCTGGAGCGGGCCCGCCTCGACCTCGCCCGGGCAACCCGCGGCCCCAAGGTGCATTACCGCCGCCTGCGGCCCTTCGTGGGCAACGAGGCCCCGATCTGCGTCCAGCGCAGCCAGGCGCTGGCCGACAGCTTCAGCTATCCCTCCGGCCACGCGACGCAAGGCTGGGCCTACGCGCTGATCCTGGCGGCCCTGGTGCCCGAAAAGGCGACCCCGATCCTGGTCCGCGGCCGGGCCTACGGCGAGAGCCGGATCGTCTGCGGCGTCCACTGGCTCAGCGACGTGGTCGCGGGGCGCCTGACCGGCACCGCGGTCTTCGCCGCCCTGATGGGCGACCCGACCTTCCGGGCCGACCTGGAGAAGGCCCGCGCCGAGCTGCGCGCCGCCCTCGCCGGGGCCGGGACCGCGCCCGATCAGGCGACCTGCACCCGGGAGGCCGACGCCCTGCGGGAGCCGCCGCTGGAGTTCTGAGATCGGGCGGCGCAGATGAAGCAGCGCGCCCCCGAAGATCTCGGCGGGGCGCCGACAGCTCTGCTGCGCGTGGCGGGTCCGGCTACGCATTGAATGCAGGTCCGGCTCTGTATAGCGCGCCAAGCTGGAACGGTTATAGATTTTAGGTCTTCTAACTGTGTGATTTTCAACACGAATCTACCTTGCCCGATCATCCTTGAGCAGCCCATCGTGAGCGCGCGATCGCCGGTCACCGGTGCCGGTTCGGGCTTCGAGGGTTCATGCGTTCGGTCCGCCTCACGGTTCTGCTCGCCTCGACGGCGCTCGCCGGCTCCGCCCTCGCCCAGGAGGCGAAGGTGCAGCTCAACGAGATCTCCGTGGAGGCCGCAGGCCCCGCCCCGGCCGCCGCGGTCGTCTCCGGCGCGGACGGCAATGTCAGCGGCGGTGACGGCAACAGTTCGGCCACCAGCGGGGGCGGCGGCGGGCCCTCGGGGGTCACCGGCTACGTCGCCCGGGTCAGCCCCACCGCCACCAAGACCAACACCGCGCTGATCGACACCCCGCAATCGGTCTCGGTCGTCACCCGCGAGCAGCTCAACGACCGCAACGTCCAGAGCGTCAACGAGGCTCTGGCCTACACGCCCGGCGTCTCGAGCAACGTGTTCGGCTTCGACCCGCGCTTCGACGCCTTCTACATCCGCGGCTTCGCCGCGACGAACGACGGCGTCTTCCGCGACGGCCTGCGCCAGCCCGGCGTCGGGCAGGCGGTGGCCCGGATCGAGCCCTACGGCACCGAGGCGCTGACCATCCTGCGCGGACCGTCCTCCGGCCTCTACGGGCTGGGCTCGCCCGGCGGCATCGCCGACATCACCTCGAAGCGCCCGGTCTTCGTGCCCTTCGGCGAGGTCTGGTTCCAGGGCGGCAACTTCGACCGCACCCAGGGCAATTTCGACATCGGCAGCCCGATTGAGGGTTCGGACGGCACCCTCGCCTTCCGGCTGACCGGCGCGTTCCGCGAGGCGAACACGTTCCTGCCGAGCGGCACCGACAACCGCTTCACCATCGCGCCGGCGCTCACGTGGCGGCCCTCGGCCGACACCACCTTCACGCTGCTCACCGAGTTCCAGCACTCCAAGGCGCCGGGCACCTCGGCCTTCTACACCGCGCCGGGCTTCGTCATCACTCGCCTCTACCAGGGCGACGCGGCCTTCAACGCCCTGAACCAGGATTCCTACCGGATCGGCTACGGCTTCGAACACCGGTTCTCGGACGACCTGATCTTCCGCCAGAACGTCCGCTACCAGAACATCGACAGCCATCTCGCCTACACGCAGATCGACAGCGTCACCGGCCTCTCGGCCCAGCGCGAGAACGGTCTGATCCACGACCGGCTCGGCTACGTGGCGGTCGACAACCAGCTCGAGGCGCATCTCGTCACCGGCCCGGTGAGCCACACCCTGCTCGCCGGCGTCGATTACCTCCACTACGATTACCGGCGCGATGCCGGTTTCGGCCTGATCCCGGACCTCAACCTCGCGGGCGTCAGCGACTTCTCGACCTTCCGCTACCGCACCTTCGTGCCCCGCCCGGCCCTCACCTCGGCCTCCGCGCAGTCGCAGGACCAGATCGGCCTCTACATCCAGGAGCAGGCGAAGTTCGACCGCTTCGTCCTGACGCTGACCGGCCGCCAGGATTTCGTCAGCCAATCCACCCGCGCCGGGACGCCCGGCAGCCTCGGCGCGGCGCGGAGCCAGGACGATTCCGCCTTCACGGGCCGCGCCGGCCTCAACTACCTGCTGGCGCCGGGGCTGGTGCCCTACGCGAGCTACGCCACGACCTTCACGCCCCAGCTCGGCGTCGACATCAACGGCCGCGCGTTCAAGCCCGCCACCGGCGATCAGATCGAGGCCGGCGTGAAATACGCCATCCCCGACACCAACATCACCGGAAGTTTTGCCGGCTTCGATATCGTGCAGTCGAGCGTCCTTCAGACCGACCCGACCAACATCGCCAATCAGGTCGCCTCCGGATCGGTCCAGTCCAAGGGCTTCGAGGCGGAGCTGACCGCCAATTTTGCGCCGGGCACGAACCTGACCGTCGCCTACACGCATCTCGACCTGCGCTACCGCAACGCGACCTTCCCGGGCACGACCCAGTCGATCAGCGGCAATGCCGTCTCGGGCATCCCGGGCGACACCTTCGCGGCCTTCGGGACCTATCAATTCCCGCCCGCCTCGCCGCTGCGCGGCCTGCAGATCGGCGGTGGCATCCGCTACACGAGCACGAGCTTCGCCGACGACCTCAACACCGTACGCAACCCGACGGTGACGCAGTTCGACGCCCTGGTGGCCTACGATTTCGCGGCTTTGGACCCGAAGTACAAAGGCTTCCGGGCGCAGATCAACGCCTTCAACATCTTCGACCGCGACTACTACACGTGCCAATCCGGCTTCTGCTACCGCGGCGCGCCCGCCACGGTGATCGGCAGCCTGATCTACCGCTGGTAGGGACGGGTCCGGTCGGTCCGTGCCGGCCTCGAGACGGACCGCAGCTTCGAACCGTTTCACATTTTAAACGTTCTAAGTGTGTGATCTAGAACACGTTTTCGGCTTGATCAAGAAACCGTGAACGGGTGAAGAGGAACCCAAGTGCCGATCAACGGCACGAATACAGGGTCCTCGATGTTCACGCGTTCTGCCTCGCTCGGTCTGCTCCTCGCCTCCACGGCCCTGGTCGGGCCCCACATGGCCGGTCAAGCCGCGGCCCAGCCCGCCGATGTCCAGCTCAACGAACTCTCGGTCGAGGCCGCCGGCCAAGTCGTGACCGGTCCGGCCGTCTCCGGGGCGGGCGGCAATGTCAGCGGCGGCGACGGCGGCAACAGCTCGGCCACCAGCGGGGGCGGGGGCGGCCCCTCCGGCGTCACCGGCTACGTCGCCCGGATCAGCCCGACCGCCACCAAGACCAACACGCCGCTGATCGAGACCCCGCAATCCGTCTCGGTGGTCACCCGCGAGCAGCTCAACGACCGCAACGTCCAGAGCTTCAGCGACGCCCTCGCCTACGTGCCGGGCGCCACCATCAACGTCTCGGGCTTCGACCCCCGCTTCGATCAGGTCTTCATCCGCGGCTTCGACGTGCTCTCCAACCAGGGCACCTACCGGGACGGCCTGCGCCAGATCGGCAGCGGCTTCATCTTCCCGCGCATCGAGCCCTACGGGCTGGAGGCCGTGACGGTCCTGCGCGGGCCGGCCTCGGGCCTCTACGGCCTCGGCTCACCGGGCGGCATCCTCGACGCGACCTCGAAGCGCCCGGTCTTCGCGCCCTTCGGCGAGGTCTGGTTCCAGTCGGGCAGCTTCGACCGCTTCCAGGGCAATTTCGACCTCGGCGGCCCGGTGGAGGGCTCGAACGGCACCATGGCCTACCGGCTGACCGGCGTGCGCCGGGAAGCCGGCACCTTCATCGGCCGCGGCACCAACGACGACCAGCTCAACATTGCCCCGGCCTTCACGTGGAAGCCCTCGGCCGACACCACCCTCACCTTCCTGAGCGAGTTCCAGGTCCGGAACACGCCGGCCACCGTGTTCTACTACAACGATCCCGGCTTCCGGGTGACCAAGTATTACAGCGGCGACCCGCGCTTCGCCGGGCTCGACCAGACGCAGTACCGGATCGGCTACGCCTTCGAGCACCGGTTCTCGGACGACCTGATCTTCCGCCAGAACTTCCGGCACTACGGGATCTTCCTCAGCGCCAAGTACACCAGCATCGATTCCATCAACGAAGCGCGCACGCTGGGCTCCCGCTCGACCGGCTATATCCGCGAGGGGCTGGTGCAGCAGACGCTGGACAACCAGCTCGAGGCGCACCTCGTCACCGGCCCCATCTCCCACACCCTGGTGGCGGGCGTGGACTACGCTCATTACGGCCTGAGCAACCGCTTCGGCGGCGGCCCCGCCCCCGACCTCAACCTCATCACCCAGAATTACGGCCGGCAATTCATCCCGACGCCGACGCTGGCGAGCCCGACGCGGCAGGCCCAGGACCAGATCGGCGTCTATCTGCAGGATCAGGCCCGGTTCGGCGACTTCATCCTGACGCTGAACGGGCGCCACGACTGGATCTTCCAGGACAACCGCACCACGCCGGTCAGCGCGGTCACCCGCCAGGACGACACTGCCTTCACCGGCCGGGTCGGCCTCGGCTACGTGCTGGCGCCCGGTCTCGTGCCCTACGCGAGCTACGCCACCACCTTCACGCCCCAGGTCGGCACGGATGCCCGCGGCCAGGCCTTCAAGCCGGCGAGCGGCGACCAGATCGAGGCCGGCGTGAAGTACCTGATCCCCGGCACCAACATCCAGACCGCGTTCGCGGGCTTCGACATCGAGCAGTCGAGCATCCTGCGCACGGACCCGACCAACATCGCCTTCCAGGCCGCGACCGGCTCGGTGCGCTCCCGCGGCTTCGAGGCCGAGGCGACCGCCAACCTCGCGCCGGGCACGAACCTGACCATCGCCTACACACACCTCGACTTCCGCTTCCTGAGCCAGACCTCGTTCGGGGGCACCAACCAGGACGGGAACCGCGTCTCCGGCATCCCGAGCGACACCTACGCGTCGTTCCTCACCTACGCGTTCCCGACCTCCTCGGCCTTCCGCGGCCTGACGATCGGCGGCGGCATCCGCTACATCGGCACCAGCTTCGCCGACGACGACAACACGGTGCGCAACCCCACCGTGACGCTCTACGACGCGCTGGTCGCGTACGATTTCGCCGCGATCGACCCGAAGTATCAAGGCCTGCGCGCGCAGATCAACGCCTACAACATCTTCGACCGGACCTATAACACCTGCGCGTTCGGGAACTGCTTCCGAGGCGCCCCGGCCACCGTCATCGGCAGCCTGATCTACCGCTGGTGATCCCGCGGGGGCGGGCGCCGGCATGGCTGGCCCCCGCCCCCGGCACTGGAGATCGGCGCGGAATCCGTCCTAAGGCCGGAGCATCGTCCTCCGCCCCGGGCCCGCCATGCTCTCGACCCTCCTGGTCGTGCTGCCGATCTTCGCGCTGATCTTCGCCGGCTGGCTGGCCCGGCGGATCGGCGTGCTCGGCGCCGCCGCCACCACCGAGCTCAACCGGTTCGTGGTCTTCCTGGCGCTGCCGGCGCTGCTGTTCGACGTCACCGCCCATGCCCATTGGAGCGCCATCTGGAAGCCCGGCTTCATCGGCGCCTTCGGCCTCAGCAGCCTCGCGATCTTCGCGCTCACGGTGCTGATCCGGCGGGGGGAGGGGCGTCCGCTCGCCGATGCCGCGGTGGATGGGCTGAATGCCGGCTACGCCAATACCGGGTTCATGGGCTTCCCCCTGGCGCTCGTGGCCTTCGGTCCCGAGGCGCTGGCTCCCACCACGGTGGCGACGATCCTGACCGTCTGCGCCGTGTTCGCGGTCGCGATCGTGCTGATCGAGACCGGGCTGCGGCGCGAGGCGGTCGCGGCCGGGCAGGGCGGCGCCCGCGGCCCGGTCTGGCGCACGGTCGGCCGGTCGCTGCTGCGCAACCCGCTCCTGGTGGCGCCGGCGCTGGGCGCCCTGGTGCCGTGCCTCGGGCTCGCCCTGCCGGCGCCCGTGGAGACCTTTCTGAAGCTCCTCGGCGGCGCGGCCTCGCCCTGCGCCCTGGTGGCCCTCGGCCTGTTCCTGGCCCAGAAGCGCGGGCGGCAGAGCGGGCAGGGGCGGGTGGCGGGGCTCCTCGTCGGGCTGAAGCTCGCCGCCCATCCGCTGCTGGCCTACGGGCTCGGCCGCTACCTGTTCGACCTGCCGCCGCTCCTGCTGCACGTGGCGGTGCTGATGGCGGCGCTGCCCACCGGGACCGGGCCGTTCATGCTGGCGGAGTTCTACCGGCGCGAGGCCGACCTGACCGCCACGGTGGTGCTGGTCTCGACGGTGCTGGCGGTGCTGACGGTCTCGGGCTACCTGGCGACGCTCTGAAACGTGGCCGACACCTGACGACCACGCTCTTGCCGCAGAGGAATCGTAACGCTTCGCGCCTAGCGTCATGGCGCGGCCCTCTGTGTCCGCGCTAGAACGATCCGGCGAAGCGGGGCGGAACGGCGGCTGATGGTGAGGTCTGGGGTATCGATCGCGGGTCGGGTCGGCCGTCTCGTCTGCGTGGCCGGCCTGGCGCTGAACCTCTCGGCCTGCTTTCGCCCGCTCTACGGGCCGACGGCCTCCGGCGAGACCGTCCAGGCGCTGCTCGCCTCCGTGCAGGTCGACGACGTGGTGATGGCCCAGGGCCAGGAACGGCTCGGGCATTACCTGCGCAGCGAGCTGGTCTTCGACCTCGACGGGTCGGGCCAGCCCTCGGCCAAGCGCTACCGGCTGAAGCTCTCGGGCTCCGAGATCGTCCAGACCCCGATCGTGTCCTCGACCACGGGCCGCGCCGAGGCCGGCACCCTGGTGGCCAACATCAAGTACAGCCTCGAGGACATGACCGGCGCCAAGGTCTACACCGAGGGCGTGGCGACCTCGACCGCGACCTACGACCGATCGGTCCAGCGCTTCGCCAGCCAGCGGGCGGCGCGCGACGCCGAGATTCGCCTCGCCAGCGTGCTCTCCGACCAGATCAAGAGCCGCCTCGCGGCCGTGCTCTCGACCAAGCCGTAACCCGCGGTGACCGCGGTCAAGGCCGGCGAGATCGAAGGGCTGATCCGGCGCGGGCCCGACCCGCGCATCCCGGTGATCCTCGTCTACGGACCCGACACGGGTCTCGTCACCGAGCGCGCCCGCAAGCTCGCCGAGGATTTCGTCACCGACCCGGCCGACCCCTTCGCCCTGGTGCGGATCGACGGCGACGCCCTCGCCTCCGATCCAGGCCGGCTCTGCGACGAGGCCGGCACGATGGGCCTGTTCGGCGGCCGCCGGGCGATCTGGGTCCGGCCCGGCACCCGCAACTACGCGCCCGCGGTCGAGGCGGTGCTGGGCGCCACGGTCGCCGACGCCCGGATCGTCGTGGAGGCCGGCGACCTCGCCAAGAACAACCCGTTGCGCACCCTGTGCGAGCGCTCGGCCAAGGCACTGGCGATTCCCTGCTACGCCGACGACGAGCGCACCCTCTCGGACCTGATCGAGCGCACCCTCCAGGAGCGCGGCCTGCGCATCGACCGCGCCGCCCGCGAGGTCCTGGCCCGGAGCCTCGGCGGCGACCGCCGGGCCAGCCTGATGGAGATCGAGAAGCTCGCCCTCTACGCGGCCGGTGAGGGCACCGTGACCCTCGACCATGTCGAGGCCGTCACCAGCGACGTCGCCGCCAGCGTGCTCAACACCCTGATCGACGCGGCCTTCGACGGCCGCCGCGACGCGGTGGAGCGCGACTACCGGCGCTTCCGGCACGAGGGTCTCGATCCCGGCGCGGTGCTGGGCTCGGCGCTGCGGCACGCCCTGACGCTGCTCACCACCCGCCTCGACAACCCCGACAAGACGCCCGCCCTCATGGTGGCGACGTGGCGCGGCCTGCATTTCAAGCGCAAGGCCAGCATCGAGGGCCAGCTCGGCGCTTGGCCGCCCGGTACCCTGCGGCAGGCGGTGGCGGCCCTTCAGGCGGCCGTCCTGGCCTGCCGGCGGGCCGAGCCGGAGCTGGCCCACGCCCTGGCCTCAGCGGCCCTGCTGCGCGTCGCCGAGGCCGGAGCGCGGCGTCGGCGGTAGGGCAGGGCGCGGGAGCGACCCGCCGGGGCGTTGCGGGTCTCGCGTGCTCGACAGAACGCCCGCTCGCCCCACCCTGCTCCGAGACCCAACCTGATCCTGAGGTGCCGCAGCGCAGCGGAGGCTTCGAAGGCGGGCTCCAGCCAGTCACGCGATCCCTGGAGCTTCCTTCGAGGCCCGCTGACGCGGTCCCCTCAGGATGAGGGGCAGGTTGGGATCGGGCCCGGCGCCCCGGATCAGGCCGGCTTGGCCTCAGCCGTCCGACACCCGGAAGCGGTTGAGCAGCCCCTGCAGCTCGTCCTGGGTCTCGTAGCGGATGCGGATCTCGCCGGAGGACTCGTCCTTCGGCCGGTACGAGACCGGGACGCCGAGCGCCCGGTGGATCCGCAATTCGAGGTCGCGCACCGGGGCGGCACGCTCCGCGGAGAGGCGCGGACGGCCGGGGCGAGGTGCCTCGTTCGGCTGGGCCTCGGCGGCCGCGATGGCCTCCACGTCCCGGACCGACAGGCCTTCCGCCACGACCCGGCGGGCCAGGGCCTCCGGATCCCGCACCGCGAGCAGCGCCCGGGCATGGCCGGCGGTCAGCTCGCCCTCGACGACGCGCTCCTGCACGGCGGCCGGCAGGTTGAGCAGGCGCAGGGTGTTGGCGAGGTGGCTGCGGCTCTTGCCGAGGATCTCGGCCAGCTCCTTCTGCGTGTACGAGAAGTCCTGCATCAGGCGCTCGTAGCCCGACGCCTCCTCGATCGGGTTGAGGTCGCTGCGCTGGACATTCTCCAGGATGGCGAATTCCAGCGAGGCGCGGTCGCCGATCTCGACGACCACCACCGGCACCTCGTCGAGCCCGGCCCGCTGGGCCGCCCGCCAGCGCCGTTCGCCGGCGACGATCTCGAACGTGCCGGGCACGTCGCCGATCGGCCGCGCCACGATCGGCTGGATGATGCCGCGCTGACCGATCGAGGTCGCCAGCTCGGACAGCTCCGTCTCGCTGAAGCTCCGGCGCGGGTTGCGCGGGTTCGGCCGCAGGAACTCCACCGGGACCCTGCGCTGCGCGTCCACCTTCGCGGCAGCGGCCTGTCCCGTGTCGCCGAAATCACCGATCAGCGCCGCGAGGCCGCGCCCCAGTCGGGGTCTTGCCCCCTCCTCCGCCATGATCGCCACCCGTGTCACGCTCCACACACACCCCCGGATCGGCGAGGGGCTCATCGGCGCCGTTCCGACCTCGTCGGGCACGGCTCCTGGTTCGATGCGCCCTCCGGAGCCCAGCCGGCATCCGGTCCGCGGGGCGCCCGCGCAGTCCGATCAGGCCGCGGCCGGGACCCGGCCCTCGCGCTGGATCACCTCCGAGGCCAGGCGCAGATAGGCCCGGCTGCCGGCGCATTTCAGGTCGTACAGCAGGGCCGGCTTGCCGTGCGAGGGCGCCTCGGAGATGCGGACGTTGCGGGGGATCACGGTCTCGTAGACCTTGTCGCCCATGAAGCCGCGCACATCCGCCACGACCTGGGCGGAGAGGTTGTTGCGCGGGTCGAACATTGTCAGCACGATGCCCTGGATCGTCAGCTTCGGGTTAAGGGCGCCGCGCACCTGCTCGACCGTCCGCAGCAGCTGGCTGAGGCCCTCCAGGGCAAAGAACTCGCATTGCAGCGGCACCAGCACAGCATCGGCCGCCGCCAGGGCGTTGATGGTCAGCAGGTTGAGCGAGGGCGGGCAGTCGATCAGCACGTAGCTGATCTTCGACAGGCTCGGCGCCTGGGTCAGGCTCTTGAGCATGGAGCGCAGCCGGTGCGCCCGGTCGGGCAGGGTGGCCAGCTCCAGCTCCAGCCCGAGGAGATCCATGGTCGAGGGCGCGATCGACAGCCGCGGCACGGCGGTCGGCACCACCGCCTGCGCCAGCGAGGCCTCGCCGGCCATCACCTCGTAGGTCGAGACCCGGCGCTTGGCGCGGTCGATCCCGAGCCCCGTCGAGGCGTTACCCTGCGGATCGAGGTCGATCACCAGCACGTCCTCGCCGATCGCCGCCAGCGCGGTGCCGAGGTTGATCGCCGTCGTGGTCTTGCCGACGCCGCCCTTCTGGTTGGCGAGCGCCAGAACGCGCAGCGGGCGTCGCATGGATGAATCCATGGACCGGTCGGCGGACTCGCCGAGGATCGGTTCGTTCATCGGTGGCTCGGGGCGGCGAGGGCAGTGACGCGCACGATCCGGGCTTCGGAATCGGTCCGGCTCGGCACGAGGTCGTTAACGACTGTCCACTGCGCGGACGCCTGGGTCAATTCGGCTTGTACATCCCGGCCCTTCGGAAACAGACCGGTGGTGCCCGTTTTCAACAGCGGCTCCGTCCAGGCGAGGAGCTGTGCCAGGGGCGCCAGGGCGCGGGCGCAGACGATCTCGATGCCGCCATACGCGTCGATCACCGACTCGATCCGGGCGTTGCGCACTCGGGCCGGCGCGCCGGTGAGGCGGGCCGTCTCGGTGAGGAAGGCGCATTTGCGCGCGTTGCTCTCCACGAGGTCGACCTGGATGCCGCGCTCCGTCCCGGCGATGGCCAGGATCAGCCCCGGGATGCCGGCCCCGGAGCCGAGATCGAGCCAGGTCCGGGCATCCGGGGCGAGGTCGAGGAGCTGCAGCGCGTCGTCGATATGCCGGCGCCAGACCTCGTCCAGGGTGGCGGGGCCGACGAGGTTCTTGATCGGCTGCCAGCGGCGGAGCTGGGCGACGTAGAGGTCGAGCCGCTCGGCTGTTTCACGTGAAACACGGGAGCCGGCGAGGACGCGGGCGCGGTCGGGATCACTCATGCCGACAGACGATCCGCGTTTCCCCGCGCGCCGCGCCGGGCATGGGCGGCGAGCAGCGTCAGCGCGGCCGGTGTCACGCCCTCGATCCGCGCGGCCTGACCAAGGGTCCCGGGGCGCACTGCCTCGAGCTTCACCCGCATCTCGTTGGAGAGACCGCTGATCGCCGCGTAGTCCAGCCCGGCCGGCAGACGCACCGCCTCGTCCCGGCGGAAGGCCGCGATGTCTGCGTTCTGCCGGTCGAGATAGACCGCGTAGGTCGCGTCGGTCTTGAGCCGGTCGGCAATGCGTGGCGCGACCGCGGCGAGATCGGGCCAGATCGCCGCCAGATCGGTCCACGCGATCTCCGGATAGGCGAGCAGCTGGAAGCCCGTCCGGCGGATGCCGTCGCGGTTCAGACTGATCCCGTGGGCGGCCGCTTGGCTCGGCGTCAGGCTCACCGCGTCGAGCCGCGCCCGGGCCGCGCCGAGGTCCTGCTGCGACGCCGTGAAATGCGCCGCCCGGTGGCGGCCGACGCAGCCGAGGGCCTCCCCGCGCGGGGTCAGCCGGGCATCGGCGTTGTCGACCCGCAGGGATAGCCGGTACTCGGAGCGCGACGTGAACATCCGGTACGGCTCGCTGACCCCGTGGGTCACCAAGTCGCCGATCATCACGCCGAGGTAGGATTCGGCCCGGTCGAAACCCGCGATGTCGAGGCCGCCGGCGGATCGGGCGGCGTTGAGGCCGGCCACCAGCCCCTGGCCGGCCGCCTCCTCGTAGCCGGTGGTGCCGTTGATCTGGCCGGCCAGGAACAGCCCCGGCAGGCGCTTCACCTGCAGGCCCGTGTCGAGCTCGCGCGGATCGACGTAATCGTACTCGATGGCGTAGCCCGTCCGGAGGATCGTGGCCCGCTCCAGCCCCGGGATCGCCCGGATGATCGCCTGCTGCACCTCTTCCGGAAGGGCCGTCGAGATGCCGTTCGGGTAGATGGTCGGGTCGTCGAGCCCCTCGGGCTCCAGGAAGATCTGGTGCCCCTCGCGGTCGCCGAAGCGCACCACCTTGTCCTCGATCGACGGGCAGTAGCGCGGCCCGCGGCTGGCGATGCCGCCGGAATACATCGGCGACCGGTGCAGGTTGGCGCGGATCAGGTCGTGGACGGCCGGGCTCGTCCGGGTGATGCCGCACCGGATCTGCGGGTTGGTGATCCGCTCGGTCAGCGTCGAGAACGGCACCGGCTCGGCATCCGCCTCCTGCATCTCCAGACCGGCCCAGTCGATGGTCCGGCCATCGAGGCGCGGCGGCGTCCCGGTCTTCAGGCGCCCGAGGCGCAGGCCGAGGCGGTCCAGCGTCCGCGCGAGCCCGATCGCCGGCGCCTCGCCGACGCGGCCCGCCGGGATCTGCCGCTCGCCGATATGGATCAGGCCGCGCAGGAAGGTGCCGGTGGTCAGCACCACGGCGGCGCAGGCGAGGGTACGGCCGTCGGCCAGGACGAGACCGGCGATGCGGCCGCCGGCGTCGAGGACGAGATCCTCGCAGGCCCCCGCGATCACCGTCAGGCCGGCTGTCTCGGCGATGGCCGCCTGCATGGCGGCCGCGTAGAGCTTCCGGTCGGCCTGGGTCCGGGGGCCGCGCACCGCCGGTCCCTTGCGGCGGTTGAGCAGGCGGAACTGGATGCCGGCGGCGTCCGCGACGCGGCCCATCAGCCCGTCCAGGGCATCGACCTCGCGCACGAGGTGGCCCTTGCCGAGGCCGCCGATCGCGGGGTTGCATGACATCGCCCCGATCGTCGCCGGGTCGTGGGTGACCAGGGCGGTGCGCGCGCCGCAGCGCGCCGCGGCGGCGGCGGCCTCGACGCCGGCATGACCGCCGCCGACGATCGCGACGTCGAACCGGTCGGGTGAGGGGGTAGGCATCGGGTGACGCGCGGCCTTTCGCTGAAGTCCCGCCGCGTCGTCCGCACGGGAGGGGCCCAGGTCGGGCCGGTCGGGCCGGTCTAAGCGCGCGCGGACGCGCCGGTCAACGCGTCGCGCCGTCCGCCCGCCGCGGTCCGCCCGGCCGGGCCGGGATCGCGCGGACCGGCCATACGGCAGTACAGTATTCCGAGCCTGCGCGCCGCCCGTCTCTATCCCGCGGCGATGCTATACTTCGGCCTGGCCGGTGAGGACTGTTCCGGCCGCCCTTGCCAGTGCGTCCGGGCCGTGCAAGTCTTGGCCGTCACGGAATCCTGAACGGACAACGGCGTCCGTCAGGCCCACGCGGGGGATTGTTTCGCTGCGTCGCGGAGCGACGCGCGGTGAGGAGAGATCGAGATGTCGTCGCTGACGATCGGCCTGGGTGCCGTCTGTTGCGCGGCCGGCGCCGCCGCCCATTTCCTCGACAGCACCAAGCGCAAGGAAGGCCTGTTCGGCCTCGCGGGCTTCGCCCTGCTGCTGACCGGGATGTTCCTGACCCGCTCCTGAGACCCACAGCGGCCGGAGGCCAAGCTTCAAGCTCAAGCCTCGGGCCGCTGCCAGAGCCGGCTCAGCCGGTCATCGCGGTGGCCGTGTAGCCCGCCTTGGTCAGGGCCTCGGCGACCACCAAGGCCTGCGCGTCGGTGCGGATCGCCACCTGCCCGGTCGCGCGGTCGACCTGAACCTCGGCCGCGGGATCGAGGCGCTGGACCGTTCGGGTCACCGCCGCGGCGCAGCCGTCGCAGGTCATGCCCTCGACCCGCATCAGCAGATCCGTGTGCGTCGCGTCCATCGCGTCCTCCGAGAAGCCGGCCCCGGGATGTCGGGACCGGATCCGCCCCGCGCAAGGCGGGCGGCTCAGAACAGGGCCGGCATCCGGAACGCGTAATCGATCCGCAGGCCGAACTGATACTGATTCGGGTTGCCGAAGGGACGGCGCACCAGCGGGCTGTCGCCGGACACGCCCAGGATCCGGGTGTAGCCGGCATAGGCGGTGTAAGCCCAGGTCTCGTTCGGCGTGTAGGTCACGGCGCCGAGGGCGCCCGCCGAGTAGAAGCTGTCCGGATCGTAGGGGGTGACGCGGCCGTTGAGCGCCGCCTCGGTCGGAGACACGCCGAAATACTTCCGGGCGAAGCTGGCATCGCCGATGTTGAAGCGCGGCCCGATCGAGAACAGGAGCTTGTCGACCGGTATCAGATAGTCGGCCGCCACCGAGCCGACCGTGCCATGATGTCCGTAGATGCCCTGCCGGATCTCGGCGCGGGTGCGGATGAAGGAGACCGGGTAGAATTCCGCGAACACCCCCGGCTCGACCGCGAAGCGCGCGTCGCGGAAGCCGAACAGGTGGCGCCGGTCGTCGCCGTAGTAGCGGCCCGGCACGAAGCGGGCGGTCGGACCGATCCGGAAGGTCTCGCTGTCGTAGAGGGACAGGCTGAATCCGTCGTCGGGCGCCGAGAAGCGGCGCGGCTCCCCGACCCGCCGGATGTCGATCGAGGGATAACCCACCGCCGTGTAGTCGCTCGCGCCAGGATAGCGCGGCACGGCCTGGATCGAGCCGCTCACCGTCACGATCCAGGTGCTGGGATCGACCATCGCGAAGGTCGGCGTGGCGCGCGGCAGCACCGCGCCGAGATCGGCGGCGCGCGACGCCGTCGGAACGCTGGCGGCGACGAGCGCGGCGGCGCCGAGGACGGCGCGGATTCGAGAGGGACGGGAAGAGACTGACGTCATGGCCACGCTTTATGGCGCCTTTTCATCCCCTCCGCATTCGCAAGCCGCGCAACCCTCCCCGGAACGCCTCGCAATCGGGTCGGCCGTGACGATTCCGCAACGTTCCAGCGGGCGCGGGCGTCACACCACCCGGAATTCACACCTTGCGCGCCGCAGCAGGACGCGCACGGCCTTGCCGCCCCGGCCGCGCGGCGCCAAAGATTCGGCGAGCGGTTCTCGCCCGGCGGGGTTTCGCGCGGGATCTCCCCCAGCGACCGGTGCGTGACCCTGGCGGGTGTTGAGACGATGGTCCCGGTCCTCGGCCGGTACGCGGGGCTGTTGACGGTCGGCCTTCTCGGGCTCGTCGTGTTCGGGCCGCTCGCCGTGTTCCTGCCGCTCTGGAGTGCCCTGACGCTCGGTGTCCTGGCCGCCGGGGTCGCAGGCCTCGCCCTGACCCGCATCGCGGTCCTGAAGGCGCGCTGCGAGAAGCTGTCCGGCGAGGTCGACCTGCTGTCCCGCCGCCTGCTCAAGGTCGAGACCGGCGCCGCCACCGCCGCCGCGCAGCCGCAGCCCGAAGCCGCCGAGGCAGCGCTCCGGGCGCAGATCGAGGAACTCACCGTCGAGTTCGGCCTCCTGAGCGGGATCGTCCGGGACCTCACCGGGGTGGTGACCGCGCAGGATGCCGAGATCGCCCGCCTCAACGCCCGGCCGGTCGCGGCGCCGGATTTGCGGTCCGAAATTCGGGCCGAGATCCGGGCCGAGCTGGCCGCGCCCGCGCCGGAGCCGATCCTCTCATCCCGCCCGCAGGCTGCCGCGCCCGAGGCGCCGCCCGTCGTGGCCACCCGGCCGGTCCTGCCGGCATCGCCCACGATGCGACCGATCCCGCCACTCCCTCTTCCGCCGCGGCCGATCCCGCCCCGGCCGGCCCGGGAGCCCGAGGAGGAGGCCGAGATCATCCGGGCCTTCGAGGGGGAGGGGCTGGAGATCCATCTCCAGCCGGTCGTCACGCTGCCCCAGCGCAAGGTCGTGGCCTACGAGGCGCTGGCCCGGCTGCGGGTCGGCGGTGTGTCGACCGAGCCCGAAACGTTCCTTCCGGTGCTGGAGCGCCACGGGCGCACCACCGAGCTCGACCGCCGCATGCTGCAGCGGGCCGCCATCGTGACCCGTCACCTCGCCCGGCGGGGCAGCGAGACCATGCTGACCTACGGCCTGTCGCCGCTGTCGCTGTTCGAGCCCGGCCTGATGCGCGAACTGGCCCGCATGGCGGCGGACGATCCCGCCCTGGCGGGGCTGGTGATCGGCCTGCCGCAGGCGAGCTGGCGCGGCCTCGATGCCGGTCAGCGGAGCCTGCTGGCGCCCCTGCGCGGCCGGATCGGCTTCAGCCTCGACCGCCCGGACGACCTCCGCTTCGACGCGGCGGAGCTGGCCGCGCTCGGCATCGGCCAGGTCAAGGTTCCGGCGGAGATGCTGCTGCGCCCGGCCTCCGAGCGGGACCGCCTCGCCGACATCGCCGTCGAGGATACCGCGCCGGCCCTCGCGCGCGCCGGCATCCGGCTGGTCGCCACGGAGATCGGCGACGAGGCGGATGTGCCCGACCTGATCGACCTCGACGTGCCGTTCGCGCAGGGCTCGGCCTTCGCGACGCCGCGACCCGTCCGCGCCGAAGTTCTGGCGACGCCCTCCGACGCCCCCGTGCCGCCCCCCGAGCCGGAACCGGAGCGGCGCTCCTTCCGGTCGGTCCTGCGCCGCGCCGTCTGATCCGGTTTCCGAGTGCAGGCGTCGGGTGGGGTGTCCGCATCCGTCATCGCGCGCGCAGCGAAGCGATCCGGGGCAGCAGGATTCCTCCGGAGGTCGCGCGACCCTGGATGGCTTCGCGCCGCCCGCAAGGACGGCCGGCGCGGCCTCACCAGTAGATCTGCAGGCGCCCGATGACCGTGTCGACCGAGAACGGCGCGGTGCCGAGTGTGTCGGACTGCGCCGCGCCGGGCCGTACGCGGCCGTGGATGTAGTTGGCGATGAGGCGGAGATTCGGTTCCGGGTACCAGCTCAGGCCGAGGGTGACATCCCGCTCCAAGCCGCCGCGCAGGCCGCGGTCGCCGAGGTCGATGGCGCTGAAGCGGGCGGCCACCTCGAACACGCCGATCCCGCCCCGCGAGACCCGCTGCCCCTCCGGCACGGCCACACCCTTGAAGGTGGCGTAGGTGGTGCCGCCATTCGGCGTCAGGGCATAGCGGCGGCCCTCCCCGTTCAGCACGAGGGCCGCCTCGATGTAGCCGCCCTGGAAGGCCCGCGCCGGCGGCGATCCGCCGGGTCCCGCGAAGCGCTCGATCTCGGCCCGGATGTACTCGGCCTGGACCAGGAACGGGCCGTTGCGATAGGCGAATTCCGCGCCGAGCCGCGAGACGCGCGCCACGTCGGGCAGGTCGCCGGTATCGGCGAACGGGCGCGCGAACAGCGACGCCTCCGCTTGGGTCGAGAAGCTGAAATCGTCGTCGCTCCGGGATCGGCGGCGATAGATCCCGGCGAGCCCGAAATGCAGGGTCTCGTCATCCGTCAGGATCGGCGCCACGGTCGCCCGCCCCGCGGCCGCGACGCCGTCCCCGCCGATGCCGTTGCTGGCGGCGTTGCCGAACACGCCGGCCACGGCGGTCCAGGCCTGCCCGTGATGCCCGACCGCGAAGCCGAAGCGGCGGTCCGGCACGAAGGCGTTGGCGAGCGAGCGCTCGGTAAACAGCGTGTCGTTGTTGCTCTGCAGCCATTCCAGGCTGAACGGCACCTTCATGTTGCCGAGGGTCAGGATCGTGTCCGGCAGCCCCTTCCAGGCCACGAAGGCATCGTTGATCGGCAGTTGCGGATCGCTGAAATCGTACTGGAAGGCGATCACCCAGTCCTTGCCGATGGTCAGCGTCGGCTCGATCCAGGCGCGGCGCACGGCGACCTTGTCGGGAAAGGCTTCGGGCAGGCCGGGCCGGCTGAAGCCGGCCGTGCCGGCGTCGAGGTGGAGCCGGCCGCCGATATTCAGCGTCACTTCGGGATCGGGAAACGTGAGGGTCAGCCCCTTCTCGTCGTAGCGCAGGCGCTCTCCGTAGGGGCCGGCCATGCCCTCGAACGCGTCGTCCCCGGCGCAGGCGGGGGTCGCGCAGGCGAGGGAGGCGGCCAGGAAGGCCTGGGCGGGGCGCGATCCGATCACGGGGCCAGCAGAGAGCAGGTCGGCCCGGCAGCGCCAACAGCGTGGGATAGCAAACCGTAAAAACGCCGGGGGCGTGACCCGGCTGCCACGATGCAGTTCCCGGGGGCGGCGCTCTGGCGCCGGCCCGCAGCACGGGGACGCTGAAGGCGCGCAGACCGGTGATTGGGCGCCCGTGGCACGATGGATCAACGGTCGATTGCGGACCGATCCGGGCCAGAGCAACCTACGTGATGGAAGCCGACCGCATTTGCGGCACCTTCGCGCGGCCTGCTCCGGACCTGCAGGCCTGGAAGGGTCGTGCCGATGTCTGCCGGGTCACTCTCCCGCCGCCGCGTCCTGGCGGTCGAGGACGAGTACTTCATCGCGGAGGAGCTGGAGGAAGCGCTGCGGAATGCCGGGGCCACCGTGCTCGGGCCGGTCGCGTCTGTCGATGGCGCCCTCGCCCTGCTCCGAACCGAGGCGGCGCCCGAGGCGGCGATCCTCGACGTGAACCTGTGCGGCGAGATGGTCTATCCAGTCGCGGACCTGCTGACGGCGCGCGGCGTGCCGTTCGTGTTCGCCACCGGCTACGATCAGGCCGCCCTGCCCGAACGCTACGCCGCGGTGCGCCGCTTGGAGAAGCCGTTCGAGCCCCCCGCGGTCCTTCGGGAACTCGGGCGCCTGCTCGCGGGCACACCCGCGCCGGCGTAGGGCGGCCCAGGGCAGGGCGAGGGCCGCGGCAACCGGCCTCTTCCCATCCTTCCCCTCATCCTGAGAAGACCGCGAAGCGGGCCTCGAAGGAGGGCTCCAGGAATCGCAAGGGCATCTTGAGCCCTCCTTCGAGGCCTCCGCTGCGCTTCGGCACCTCAGGATGAGGGCGCGGGTGGGATGACGATGTCCTGCCCTCCCGCGACGACCCGCGTCCCGCCGTCGACGGGATCGAAAACGGACCTACACGGCGAGATTGTCGATCAGCCGGGTCCGGCCGAGGAAGGCGGCGGCGAGGACGCGCGCCGGGCCGTCGACCCGCTCCACCGGCGCCAGAGTCCGGGCGTCGCAGACGGCGAGGTACTGAACCCGGAAGCCCGCAACTTCCAGCGCGGCCCGTCCGGCGGCGATCCGGCCGGCCACCGGGGTGCCGTTGCGCGAGGCGGCCGCGATCTCGGTCAGCACGGCGTGGAGTCTCGGCGCGATCGCCCGCTCCTCGGGCGAGAGGTAGCGGTTGCGCGACGACAGCGCGAGGCCGTCCGGCTCCCGCACGGTCGGCACGCCGCGGATCTCCACCGCGAGATCGAGATCGGCCACCGCCTGCTGGATCACCCGGAGCTGCTGGAAATCCTTCTCGCCGAACAAAGCGACGTCCGGCCGGACCTGGTTCAGGAGCTTGGTAACCACGGTGGCGACCCCGGCGAAATGACCCGGCCGGAACGGGCCGCACAGCCCCTCGGACAGAGCCCCGACCTCGATCCGCGTGGCGAAGCCCGGCGGGTACATGGTCGGCACGTCGGGCGTCCAGGCGGCATCGGCCCCCGCCCGACCGAGGAGGGCCAGGTCGGATTCCACGTCCCGCGGATAGCGGGCGAAATCCTCGTTGGGGCCGAACTGCGTCGGGTTGACGAAGATGCTCGCCACGATGCGCTGCCCGAGCTTCCGGGCCTCCGCCACCAGGGCGAGATGGCCCTCGTGCAGGGCGCCCATCGTGGGGATCAGGACGACGCGCTCACCCGCCGCGCGCCACCCCGCCACGCAGCCGCGCAGGGCGGTGAGATCGCTGAAACGCTGCGGGATCGACTCGGGCAAGGGACGGGCTCCGGGGGCGGTGCCGCCGGTCTAGAGCCGTTTCCGATCGCGTTGCAATCGGGAACGGCGCGACGGGGCCTCCGCGCCGCGCCCCGTCAGGGACAATAGGGCAGGAGCGAGCGGCCGAAGGGATCGTCGACGCCCGGCGGCGGCGTAAAGCCGTAATAGCTCGGATGCGACAGGCCGTATTCCGAGCCGACATAGCTCGGATCGTCCGGCGCGTTGGTGGGCACCTTTGCCCGACGGGGCGTGCAGCCCGCCGGCACCGGCCGGCTCCGGACGGCGTAGACCGGCCGGCGATCGATCCCGTCATTGCGCGGGAAGAAGCGCGGGCTGCCGCTCACCCCGGACTCGTAGGCGCCGCGGACCTCGAGATCCGCCGCCGCGCCGGGACCAGCGGGCAGCAGGGCGAGTCCGAGCGCCGCCATCACCCCGCGCCCCACGATCCGCATGCCGGTCCCACCTCTCAGGAAGGCGCTACCGTGCAGGAACAGGGTAAACGCGCCCTTACCCGGCCCGGCTAGGCGAGCGGGACGACCAGGGCGTTCAGCGCCGCGACGAGGTCACCCTCGGTCAGGCGGATCTGGAGGCCGCGGCCGCCGCCGTTGACGTGGATCTCGGCTCCTGCGTCGCCGAGGGAGCCGGCATCGATCGCCGTCGGGAAAGGCCGTTTCTGGCCGAGCGGGCTGATCCCGCCGACATGGTAGCCGGTCAGGCGCTCGGCATCGGCGGGCTTTAGCATCGCGGCGGCCTTGCCCGAGAAGGCGGCAGCGACGCGCTTCATCGCGACTTCCTTGTCGGACGCCACCAGCAGGCAGACGGGGCGTCCATCCACCGCCGCCATCAGGGTCTTCAGCACCCGGCCGGGATCGACGCCCAGCGCCTCCGCGGCCTGGAGGCCGATGCGGGCCGCGTCCGGATCGTAAGCGTAAGTGTGGACACTGTAGCAGTATCCGGCCTTGTCGAGGGCCTGCGTCGCACGTGTGATCTTGGCTGGGGCCTTCGCGGCTGTCTTCGCGGCTGTCTTGGCCATGATGTGTCCGGTCTCACGCACCGGCCGCCCGCGCGGCGACGAGCCGGCCGATCTCCGCGAAGGCCGCCTCGTAGGCCGCCGCGGGGGCTGCCGAGCCGGTGACGTACACGGTCGCGATCACCGGCGCACGCCCTGGCGGCCGCAGGATCGCGACGTCGTTCACCGTGCCGTTGTCGCCGCTGCCGGTCTTGTCGCCCACCGGCCAGTCCGGCGGCAGCCCGGCGCGGAGCCGCTTGAAGCCGGTCTGGCACGCCGCCATCCAGCCCTCCAGCCGCGCGCGCGACGGCGGGGCCAGCACCGACCCGAGCAGGATCCGCGCGAGGGTTTCGCGCATGGCCTCCGGGGTGGTGGTATCGCGCGGATCGTCGGGGATCGCGGTGTTCAGGGTCGGCTCGGTGCGGTCGAGCCGGGTGAGGGGATCGCCGAGGCTCCGCAGCCACGCGGTCAGGCCCTTAGGGCCGCCGAGGCGCGCGAGCAGCAGGTTCGCAGCGGTGTTGTCGCTCCATTCGAGGGCGGCCGCGCAGAGGTCGGAAACCGTGAGGCGGCCACTACCACCGGTTTCCAGAGCCGTCCGGGTCACCGGCGCGTAGCTCAGCAGGTCGTCCGGTCCGTAGGCGACGCTCCGCTCCAGCGTCTCGGACCCGGCATCGACCCGGGCCAGAACCGCCGCGACGGCCAGGACCTTGAAGGTGCTGCACAGAGGGAAGCGCGCATCGGCGCGGTGTCCGATCAAGACGCGCCCGGCCGAGGCTGCGGAGACGCCGAGGCGGCCGCCGAGCCGGCTCTCGATCGCCGCGAGGTCGGTCCCGGTTCCGGCGCGGGCCGGCCGCAGATGCAGGGAAGCGGGCGCGATCAGCAGGCCGCGGCCGATGCTGCGGCGAGTCCAGAGCGTCATGGCGATTCCCGATTCGGCGCGTCCGCTTTCGTCTTGCAGCCGCAGAATGGCGCCAGGATGGTATACGGCCGGACGGTTGTTTCACGTGAAATCCTGTCCCGGCGGCCCGGCGGCCGCGGAGCGTCACGCCTTTCGAAGACCATGACTGACACCGACACGCTCTTCGCTCCCGCCAGCGGCTTCGGCCGCGCCGCGGTTGCGGTACTCCGGATCAGCGGCCCGGCCGCTGGGGATGTCGTCATGGCGCTGGCGGGGACCCTGCCGCCGCCGCGGCGGCTGTCACTCCGGATGCTCCGCGATCCCGCCGACGGGGTCGAGCTCGACCGGGCCCTGGTCGCGTGGTTTCCGGGTCCGGGCACCTATACTGGCGAGGACATGGCCGAGCTGCACCTACACGGTGGGTCGGCGGTGCGGATGGGTGTGCTCGCGGCACTCGCGCGTCTCCCGGGCTGCCGGGCCGCGGGACCGGGGGCCTTCACCCGCCGCGCCGTGCTGAACGGCCGGATGGATCTCGCCGAGGCCGAGGCGGTCGCCGACCTGATCGATGCCGAGACCGAAGGACAGCGCCGCCAGGCGCTGCGCCAACTCGACGGTGCCCTCAGCCGGCAGGTGGCGGCCTGGCGCGCCGAGGCGATCGACTGCCTGGCCGCCGCGGAGGCGGCCCTCGACTTCGCCGACGAGGGCGACGTGGACGATGCCGGCCTCGACGCCGCCCTGTTCGGCCGGGCCGCCGCGCTGCGCGACGCCATCGTGGCGGCCCTGCGCGACGGCCGCAGGGGCGAGCGGCTGCGCGACGGCTTCACGGTGGTCCTGGCCGGTGCTCCCAACGCCGGCAAATCGACACTGCTGAACGCCCTCAGCCGGCGCGAGGTCGCGATCGTCTCGGACGTGCCGGGGACCACCCGGGACGCGATCGAGGTCCGGCTCGACCTCGGCGGCCTGCCGGTCCTGCTGGTCGACACCGCGGGCCTGCGCGACACGGCGGAGCCAGTGGAGGCCGAGGGCATCGCCCGAACCCGCCAGCGGATCGCGGGCGCCGATCTGGTGCTGCTTCTCGTTCCTCCCGACGGGACGCCACCGGACGTCGACACGGGTGAGGTTCCGGCCGTGCCGATCCTGACGAAGGCCGATCTTTTTGCCGGCTCACATCATGCCGGGCTTGCCGTCTCGGCGCGGACCGGCGCCGGTCTTGAGACCCTGCTCGACACCATCCAGACGGCGGCGGAAACCGGGCTCGGCGCCGGCGACGCGCTGATCACCCGAGCGCGTCACCGGGCGGCGCTCGAGGCCTGCGTGGTCCATCTCGACCGGTTGCAGGCCGGCGCCGGCGGCCTGCCGGAACTCGCCGCGGAGGATCTGCGAATGGCGGTCCGAGCGCTCGGCGAAGTCGGAGGCCATGTCGGTGTCGAGGATGTGCTCGACCGATTGTTTGCCGGCTTCTGTATTGGGAAATAAGGTCTGCCGCCTCACGCGTTCGGGGTCCAGGCGCGGCTGTTCCGGATCACCGGCGGTCCCACCTGCCCCCCTCATCCTGAGGTGCCGGAGCGCAGCGAAGGCCACGAAGGAGGGCTTCAGGGATCGCGCAGCGGGCAGGGCTTCTTCGAGGCTCGCTCCGCTCGCGCCTTAGGAGGAGGGCGCGGTTCGAAGAGACGTCCTTAGGTGGGGATCCGCAGCACGCGCGGTCGCCAGATCCCGAGCGCCACGTTCGCGGTGGCCACGGCGAGCAGCACCCAGAGCGTGCCCCGCTCGCCCGGCAGCGAGACCGCCAAGGCGGCGGGATCGAGCGTGCCGGCGAGCGCCTGCGCGCTCTGCTCGGCCTCCCGCTTCATCGGACCCTGCACGTAGACCAGGCCGCCCTCGAACATCAGGACGCCGGTAGCGAGCTTCAGCCACGCCCAGCCGGCATTGAGATAGGCGCGGTTCAGCGCCATCGCGAGCAGGCCCGACATCAGCGTCACGGTCAGGGACGGCAGGAAGATCCAGGTGGCGACCGCGCCCATCGCACCCCGGATCGCCGCGTATCCCGACAGAGCCGCCGGCGCGGGCGCGAGGCTCAGCAGGACGACCAGCGCGGCCATCGCGCCGAGCAATCCGGCCGATCCCATCGTGTGCAGGAATTTCAGGAGGCGTCGCACGGCGTCTCACCCGGGCCGTTTCCGCTCAACCTAGCGCGGGGCATCCCAGCGGAATAGCGGCGCGCCGGTCGCAGGGCTTCCGGCCGAAACCCTCTGCCGTCCTTGCGAGCGGAGCGAAGCAGTCCAGCCGGCACCACGCCGACCGAGGTCGCGCTGCCCTGGGTCGCTTCGCTGCGCTCACGATGACGGAGCTGCGCCGCCCCTCAGCTGCGCAGGCCCGGCGCCTCCTGGCCGGTGCGGGCGACGTACTCGGTGTAGCCGCCGCCATACTGGTGGATGCCGTCCGGGGTCACTTCGAGCACCCGATTCGACAGCGCCGCCAGGAAGTGCCGGTCGTGGGACACGAACAGCATCGTCCCCTCGTAATTGGCGAGCGCCGTGATCAGCATCTCCTTGGTGCCCATATCGAGATGGTTCGTCGGCTCATCGAGCACCAGGAAGTTCGGCGGGTCGTAGAGCATCAGGGCCATCACCAGCCGGGCCTTCTCGCCGCCCGACAGCACGCGGCAGCGCTTCTCGACATCGTCGCCCGAGAATCCGAAGCAGCCGGCGAGCGCCCGGAGCGATCCCTGGCCCGCCTGCGGGAACGCATCCTCCAGGGTCTGGAACACGGTGCGGTCGCCGTCGAGCAGGTCCATGGCGTGCTGGGCGAAGTAGCCGAGCTTGACGCTGCCGCCGACCGTGACCGCGCCGTCGTCGGGCTCGGTGGTGCCGGTGACGAGCTTCAGCAGCGTCGACTTGCCGGCGCCGTTGATGCCCATCACGCACCAGCGCTCCTTGCGCCGCACCGAGAAGTCGAGCCCCTCGTAGATCGTGCGGCTGCCGTAGCGCTTGTGCACGCCTTTCAGCATCACGACGTCGTCGCCCGAGCGCGGCGCCGGCTGGAACTCGAAGGCCACGGATTGCCGCCGCCGGGGCGGCTCGACACGCTCGATCTTGTCGAGCTTCTTCACCCGGCTCTGCACCTGGGCGGCGTGGGACGCCCGGGCCTTGAAGCGCTCGATGAACGCGATTTCTTTCGCGAGCATCGCCTGCTGGCGCTCGAACTGCGCCTGCTGCTGCGCCTCGTTCAGCTTCCGCTGGCCCTCGTAGAAGGCGTAGTCGCCCGAATAGGTGGTGAGCGCGCCGCCATCGATCTCGATGACCTTGGTGACGATGCGGTTCATGAACTCGCGGTCGTGCGAGGTCATCAGCAGGGCGCCGTCATAGGCCTTAAGGAACGATTCGAGCCAGATCAGGCTCTCCAGGTCGAGGTGGTTCGACGGCTCGTCGAGGAGCATCACGTCCGGGCGCATCAGCAGGATGCGGGCGAGCGCCACGCGCATCTTCCAGCCGCCCGAGAGAGCGCCGACATCGCCGTCCATCATCTCCTGGCTGAAGCTGAGGCCGTCGAGCACCTCACGGGCCCGGCCCTCCAGGGCGTAGCCGTCGAGCTCCTCAAACCGGGCCTGGACCTCGCCGTAGCGCTCGATCAATGCATCCATCTCGTCGGCCCGCTCCGGGTCGGCGAGCGCGGCGCCGAGCTCGGCGAGCTCGGCCGCCACCGCACTCACGGGACCGGCCCCATCCATCACCTCGGTGACGACGCTGCGGCCCGACATCTCGCCGACATCCTGGCTGAAATAGCCGATGGTGATGCCCCGGTCGGCGGAGACCTGCCCCTCGTCGGGCTGCTCCTGGCCGATGATCATCCGGAACAGGGTGGTCTTGCCGGCGCCGTTCGGACCGACGAGCCCGACCTTCTCGCCCCGCTGGAGGGCGGCCGAGGCCTCGATGAAGACGAGCTGGCGCCCGTTCTGCTTGGTGATCTTGTCCAGGCGTATCATGGCAGGCGGGCGCTGTCCGGGAGGTCGCTATCCGGGATATCTCCCGGGCGCTTACGGCATCGGCCGACGCGGCGCAAAGGCGGGTTGCCGCAGTGCGGGATAACGCTTGCGTCCGGCGCAGGCCTGGGCGCATCCCGGGACCCAGGATCAGGCTCGGCCGTTGCCCTGGGCAACAAGAGGATCGCGATGCTGTTCGGTTGGTGGATGACGGGCATGGACATGGCCATGCTGGGGCTGGAGGCGCAGGGCGTCATCGCCCAGCGGATGGCGATGCTCGCCCTCGGCGGCCCGGCGGCTCAGGCCGAGGCGCAGCTGATGGTGACCGAGAAGATGCTGGCCGCCGGCGAGGCCGCCCTGATGCTCGCCGCAGGTGCCTCGAACGGCAAGGTGATCCGCAGCTACCGGCGGAAGGTCCAGGCCAATGCGAGGCGGCTGAGCCGGGGGTGAGGGATCAGATCTGACCCCGCGCCGTCATCGCGAGCGCAGCGAAGCGACCCAGGGCAGCGGGACTTCTCAGGACGTCGCGCGTCCGCGGATCGCTTCGCTGCGCGCGCAAGCACGGATACGGGCCGCCTCAAACCGGCGGCCCGACTTCAGTTGTTCGCAGTCCGGAACGTGTCGCAGGCCTTGGTCTGGCCGCTCTTGTAGCCGGCCGAGAACCAGCGCTGGCGCTGGGCCGAGGAGCCGTGGGTGAAGGAATCCGGCACCACGTAGCCCCGCGAGCGCTGCTGCAGGGCGTCGTCGCCGATCTGCGCGGCGGCGTTGAGCGCCTCGCCGATGTCGCCCTGATCGAGCTCGGCGTACTTGTCGTTGGAATTCTTGGCCCAGACGCCAGCGAGGCAGTCGGCCATTAGCTCGATGCGCACCGACAGGGCGTTCGCCTCGGTCTTGCTGGAAGCCTGCTGCTGGCGGGCCTGGACCTTGCCGAGGATGCCGAGCACGTCCTGGACGTGGTGGCCGACCTCGTGGGCGATGACGTACGCGTAGGCGAAATCGCCCTTCACGCCGAACTTCGAGGCCATCTCCTTGAAGAAGCCGGTGTCGAGATAGACCTTTTTGTCCAGCGGGCAGTAGAACGGGCCCATGGCGGCCTGCGCCGAGCCGCAGCCGGAGCGGGTGCCGCCGGTATAGAGCACCAGCGTCGTCGGCGTGTACTGCTTGCCGGTCTGCTGCGGCAGGATCTGGCTCCACACGTCTTCGGTGTTGCCCAGGATCTTCGAGGCGAACCGCCCGCTCTCGTCGGTGGGCGCCTGGCGGCGCCGGGCCTGGGTCTGCGGGTCGGCCGGCTGCTCCTGCTGGGCGCGGCCGCCGCCGATCCGCTCGGCACCGCCGATCAGGATCGCCGGGTTGATGCCGGTGAAGTAGCTGACGATCAGCAGCACCACGATGGTGCCGATGCCGAGCCCGCCGGCACCGCCGCCGGGGAAGCCCATGCCGCCGCCGCCCTCGCCCCGACGATCCTCGACATTGTCGGAGCTGCGTAGATCTTCCCAGCGCATGGTTGGGTCCCGCCATCGATGCCGCGCCGGCTGCCTCGGGCAGCCCACGGCTGTGTGCACGTCGCTTGGCCCGCCCGGTGGCGGACCACCGGCGGGAACGAAGCTCTAATGGTGGGAGGGGAGACCCGGTTCCGCGATCCCGGTCAAGCTTTCCCGTCGAGCAGCGCGCGCAGGGCGCGGAAATCCCGCCACGCCAGGCGCTTCTGCACCGGCTGGCGCAGCAGGAAGGCCGGGTGCAGCGTCGCCAGCACCTTCGCCTCGCGGCTCGGCAATTTGTACGGGAACAGCCGGCCGCGGGTCCGCAGGATCCCGTCCTTGGTGCCGGTCAACGTCTGGGTCGCGGGCGCGCCGAGGCAGACGATGATGTCCGGGTCGACCAGCTCGATCTGGCGCTCCACGAACGGCCGGCACACCGCCACCTCCTGGGGGGTCGGGTTGCGGTTGCCCGGGGGCCGCCAGGGCACGATGTTGCCGATATAGGCGCTCGACCGATCCAGACCGATCGCCTTCATCATCTTGTCGAGGAGCTGGCCCGAGCGGCCCATGAACGGCTTGCCGATCCGGTCCTCGTCGGCGCCGGGCGCCTCGCCGAGAAACATCACCCGCGCCTCCGGATTGCCGTCGGCGAAGACGAGGTTCTTGGCGGTGAAGCGCAGCGGGCAGGCATCGAAATCCGCAAGGATCCGCTCCAGCTCGTCGAGCGTCCTGGCCGGCGCGCCCGGGCGCGGGCGTCGGACGCGGCCTCGTCGGGCTGGGCGCTGGCGGCGCGGCCGAAGGTGCGCGGCGCCGCGGCCGGCGGCGGCGATCCGGGGGGCGGCACGAGCGTGTTGGCGACCGCGCCGGCCGGCGGCTCGGCGGCTCGGGGCGCCGTGCGGCGGGGCGCGCGCAGGGTCGGTGCGGGCGTGTCGGCCTCGCCGAAGCGGTCGTGCGGCTGCTCGTCGAGCGCCGCGTCGGCCCCGGCCTCCACGTGGAAGTCGAGATAGGCGATCAGGTCGGCTTGCGTGTCGGTGGGGCTCGGCATGGACTTCAGAATGTGGGGCGGCCGAGGCCTGTGGACAACTCTTGAAAGCGGCCAGCCGCCAAGGACTTGCGTGACCGAACAGCGCGGTACCGGGAGGCCGATACGGATCGTCCCAACCGCGCCCTCATCCTGAGGTGCCGAAGCGCAGCGGAGGCCTCGAAGGAGAGCCCTCCAGCCGGCCGCGCGATCCCTGGAGCCCTCCTTCGAGACCCGCTCACGCGGGACCCTCAGGATGAGGGCGCAGGTTGGATCACCTCGCTAGTCTGCCGTGCGGCAAAGGGAACTTTGCCATAACCCTGGGCGTCGGCAACTTGCCTTTCTAGCTTGGAATCGCTTGAGACGGCATCAGGAAGGCCGGCCCGGCGACGAACCGGGCGCCGGAACAAGAAAAGGAACGTGAGGATGGCGCTGCCCGAACGCGAGAGCATGGATTTCGACGTGGTCGTGGTCGGCGCCGGACCGGCGGGGCTCGCCACCGCGATCCGCCTGAAGCAGCGCGCCGCCGAGATCGGCGAGGAGATCTCCGTCGTCGTCGCCGAGAAGGGCTCGGAGGTCGGCGCCCATATCCTGTCGGGGGCGGTGATCGACCCGAGCGGCCTCGACCGGCTGCTGCCGGAGTGGCGCACCGATCCGGATCGGCCGCTGAAGACCGAGGTTCAGCGCGACGAGTTCATGCTGCTGACCAAGAACAGCGGCCTCACCGTGCCGAACCTGTTCTTCCCCAAGCTCATGTCGAACCACGGCAACTTCGTCGGCTCGCTGTCGAACGTCTGCAAGTATCTCGGGGCCCAGGCCGAGGCGCTCGGCGTCGAGATCTACCCGGGCTTCCCGGCCTCCGAGGTGCTGTTCGACGCCAACGGCTCCGTGGCGGGCATCGCGACCGGCGACCTCGGCATCGGCCGGTCGGGCGAGCCGCGCGCGGACTACACCCGCGGCATGGAATTGCGCGCCAAGTACACGGTGTTCGGCGAGGGCGCCCGGGGCAACCTGACCAAGGGCCTGATCCAGCGCTTCGAACTCAACCGGCACAGCGACGTGTTCAAGTACGGGCTCGGCGTGAAGGAGCTGTGGCAGCTCGCGCCCGGCAAGTTCGAGCCGGGGCTGGTGCGCCACACCATGGGCTGGCCGCTGCCCAACCGGGCCGGCGGCGGCTCCTGGCTGTACCATTTCGACGACAACCTGCTCTCGGTCGGCTTCGTCACGCACCTGAACTACGAGAACCCGACCCTGTCGCCGTTCGAGGAGTTCCAGCGCTTCAAGACCCACCCGCTGATCGCCGAGACCTTCGAGGGCGCCAAGCGCATCGGCTACGGCGCGCGGGCGATCATGGAGGGCGGCTGGCAATCGGTGCCCAAGTTGGTCTTCCCCGGCGGCTGCCTGGTCGGCTGCTCGGCCGGCTTCGTGAACGTGCCGCGGATCAAGGGCTCGCACAACGCGGTGCTCTCCGGCATGCAGGCGGCCGACGCCATCGCCGATGCCCTGAAGGCGGGCCGCGCCGGCGACGAGCTCACCGCCTACGAGGCCGGCTGGCGCGACAGCCCGATCGGGCAGGACCTGAAGGCGGTGCGCAACGTCAAGCCGCTCTGGTCGCGCTACGGCACGCTGGTCGGCGTCGGCCTCGGCGGGATCGACATGTGGGCGACCAGCATCCTCGGCGCCTCGCCGTTCGGCACGCTCAAGCACGGCAAGCCGGATCACGCCTGCCTCAAGCCGCTCTCGGAGGTGACGCCGATCGTCTACCCGAAGCCCGACGGCAAGCTGACCTTCGACCGGCTGTCCTCGGTCTACCTGTCGAACACCAACCACGAGGAGGACCAGCCGCCCCACCTCAAGGTTCGCGACCTGGAGCTGCAGAAGCGCTCCGAGCACGACGTCTACGGCGGGCCCTCGGGCCGCTACTGCCCGGCGGGCGTCTACGAGTGGGTGGAGGATTCCTCCGCCAGCGACGGGGTGCGCTACCAGATCAACGCGCAGAACTGCGTCCACTGCAAGACGTGCGACATCAAGGATCCGAACCAGAACATCGACTGGGTGACGCCGGAGGGCCCGGGCGGGCCGAACTACCCGAACATGTGAGGGCCGCCCTCGGCCCAGGAGCCGAGGCCCCCCCGTCCTTGCGAGCGCAGCGAAGCAATCCAGGGATGCGCGACGTCCTGGGAAGTCCCGCCGCCCTGGATTGCTTCGCTGCGCTCGCGAGGACGGGAAGGCGGACGACCTGGGCATCCGCCTCCGCGCCATCCTTTCGCCTTGCGGGGCTGGCGGGATGGGTTCAGTGTCCCCAGCGTTTTTTCGGGGACGCCCCGCCATTCTCGCGCCCGGCCCTCTTGCGAGCCGGCGCCCAGGAGCCGCGATCGGTTCATGATGACATCTCGCGCCCGCCGGAGCGTTTCGGCGCTCGCCCTGCTGCTCGCCGCCGGGCTTCCGCAGACCGGGCTCGCCGCGCAGCCGAGGGAATCGACCCCGGTGCTCGACTACGAGCCCGCGGATTCGCTGGAGGGCAACTTCCTCTCCGCCTACATCGCGGGCGCGTCCCGGGACACGGCGGCGGCGGCGACCTTCTACCGCGAGGCGGTCAAGGCCGACCCGCGCAACGCGGAACTCGCCGAGCGCGCCTTCATCTCGCTGCTCGCCGATGGCGCCCTGCCGGACGCGTTCCGCACCGCCGAGAAGCTGATCGCCCGCGATCCGACCAACGGGCTCGCCAACCTCTCCCTCGGGGTGCGCCAGATCAAGGCCGGCCAATGGGCCGCCGCCCGCCAGAATTTTTCGCGCAGCGGCCGGGGCGCCGCCACGGACCTGACCGCGACGCTGCTCACCGCCTGGTCGTATGCCGGCGCCGGTGACGGCAAGAAGGCGCTGGAGACGGTCAACAAGCTCCGCGGCGAGCGCTACTACAACACGTTCCGCGACTACCATGCCGGCCTGATCGCGGCGGTGACCGGCGACAATGCCGAGGCCGAGCGCCGCCTGAAGGCGGCCTACGAGGCCGACCGCAACACCCTGCGCATCGTCGATGCCTACGCGCGGATGGAGGCGAGCCTCGGCCGCACCGACTTGGCGATCCAGGCCTATTCCGATTTCGACCAGCTCTCGCCCCGCCATCCGCTGGTGCGCGACGCCCTCGACAAGCTCAAGGCCGGCAAGCCGCTCACGCGCCTGATCGGCAACGCCCAGGAGGGCGCCGCCGAGGTGCTGTACGGGCTGGGCTCCGCGGGCTCGACGCAGGGCGACGAGCTGCCCGCCGTGATCTACCTGCGGCTGGCGCTCTATCTCGCCCCCGACCACGCCCTCGCCCGGCTGACGCTGGCCGACACCCTCGACCGGATGAAGCAGCCCGAGCGCGCCAACGAGGCCTACGCGCAGATTCCCGCCAATTCCCCGCTCAAGCTCAACGGCGACATCCAGATCGGCCAGAACCTGGAGCAGATGGGCAAGGGCGACGAGGCGCTCGAGCATCTCGACGCCACCATGAAGGCGCATCCGGACGACATCGACGTGATCACCGCGCTCGGCAACGTCCAGCGCGCGCGCAAGAAGTACGAGGAGGCGGCGGCGACCTACACCCGCGCCATCGACCTGATCGGCGACCGGCCGCAATCCAATTACTGGACGACCTACTACTTCCGCGGCACCGCCTACGAGCGCGCCAAGCAATGGCCGAAGGCCGAGGCCGACCTGAAGAAGGCCCTGTCCCTGGTGCCGGCCAGCCAGCCGGCCGCCAAGGCGCAGGTGATGAACTACCTGGGCTATTCCTGGGTCGACCAGAACACCAATATCGACGAGGCGTTCAAGCTGCTGCAGCAGGCCGCTGACGCGAGCCCCCGCGACGGCATGATCGCCGACAGCCTCGGCTGGGCCTATTTCCGCCTCGGCCGCTGGGACGACGCGGTGCGCGAACTGGAGAAGGCGGTCGAGCTGAAGCCCGGCGATCCGACCATCAACGACCACCTGGGCGACGCCTACTGGCGCTCCGGCCGGCGCCTCGAGGGCAAGTTCCAGTGGCAGCACGCCAAGGACCTGAACCCCGAGCCGGACGACCTCGCGCAGATCAACGCGAAGCTGAAGGACGGCCTGCCCGACATCGAGAAGCCGACCGCCACCGCCGAGACCGTGCCGGCCCCGGTCGCCGCCCCGCACAACGCCGAGAACCCGGAGCTGCCGAAGGGCGCGCCGCAGCCGCACGAGGCGCCGGGCGCCGCCGACAAGGCCAAGAAGTCCGGGGGCTGACGGGGCCGCGCCCGTCCTTCCCGGAGCGCTCACGGCTCTCCGCGGTGTCGGCGCACCGCGGCCGCTTCCTCCCGTCATTCCGGGGCCGCGCAGCGGAGCCCGGAATCCAGATCCGCCGGCCCGCCAAGATCCGGCACCGATCGCGGTTCTGGGTTCCGGGCTCGCCTTCGGCGCCCCGGAATGACGGCGCGGATCTCCGGCCGATGGCGGTCAACACGGAAATGAGTTTTTCAAAGCGTGTTGCCTTTGGCCTAATAGGCCAGGGGGACGCGCGGTGAACGCCGAGGTGACCATCCTTTCCGGATCGACAAGAGTATTTTGTCGGCCACCTCATAAAAATCGACGCGCATTTCCGAACGGTTTGACGCACAGTGCGCAGCCGTTCGCGGGCGGCTGCCCGCACGACCGGTCACCCGCACGGCAACAGCCGGCGGTCGGGCGCCGAGCCCGCAATCCAGGGAGGGAACGCCCATGCCGTCAGACATCGAGATCGCCCGCGCCGCGACCCTGAAGCCGATCGCGCAGGTCGCCGAGCGACTCGGCATCCCGGATGACGCGCTCCACAATTACGGCAAGCACATCGCCAAGATCGACCACGGCTACATCGCCGGGCTGGAGAGCCGGAAGCCCGGCAAGCTCGTGCTGGTCACCGCGATCTCCCCGACCCCGGCCGGCGAGGGCAAGACCACCACCACGGTGGGCCTGGGCGACGCCCTGAACCGCATCGGCGAGAAGACCATGATCTGCCTGCGCGAGCCCTCGCTCGGGCCGTGCTTCGGCATGAAGGGGGCGCTGCCGGCGGCGGCAAGGCGCAGGTCGTGCCGATGGAGCAGATCAACCTGCACTTCACCGGCGACTTCCACGCCATCACGTCGGCCCACAGCCTCGCGGCCGCGCTGATCGACAACCACGTCTACTGGGCGAACGAGCTCAACATCGACGTCCGCCGCATCCACTGGCGCCGCGTCGCCGACATGAACGACCGCGCGCTCCGTCAGATCACCCAGTCGCTCGGCGGCGTCGCCAACGGCTTCCCCCGCGAGGACGGGTTCGACATCACGGTGGCCTCCGAGGTGATGGCGGTGTTCTGCCTCGCCAAGGATCTGGCCGACCTGGAGGAGCGCCTCGGCCGGATCGTCATCGCCGAGACCCGCGACCGCAAGCTCGTCACCCTCAAGGACGTGAAGGCCACCGGCGCCATGACGGTGCTGCTCAAGGACGCCCTGCAGCCGAACCTCGTGCAGACGCTCGAGGGCAACCCGGCGCTGATCCACGGCGGCCCCTTCGCCAACATCGCCCATGGCTGCAACTCGGTGATCGCCACGCGGGCCGGCCTGCGGCTCGCCGACTACACGGTGACGGAAGCCGGCTTCGGCGCCGATCTCGGCGCCGAGAAGTTTTTGGACATCAAGTGCCGGCAGGCGGGCCTCGCCCCCTCGGCTGTGGTGGTCGTGGCGACGATCCGCGCCCTCAAGATGCACGGCGGCGTCGACAAGAAGAACCTGGGCGGCGAGAACATCGACGCCCTGGAGAAGGGGTTCGCCAACCTCGCCCGGCACGTCACCAACCTGCGCGGCTTCGGCCTGCCGGTGGTGGTCGGCGTCAACCACTTCCACGCCGACACCGACGCCGAGCACGCCAAGCTCAAGGAGCTGTGCCGCGAGCGCCTCGACGTCGAGGCGATCACCTGCCGCCACTGGGCCGAGGGCGGCGCCGGCGCCGAGGAGCTGGCCCGCGCGGTGGTGAAGCTCAGCCAGGCCGAGCCGGCCCCGATCCGGCACGCCTACGAGACCGAGAGCCGGCTCACCGACAAGATCCGGGCGATCGCCACCAAGCTGTACGGCGCCGCCGACATCCAGATCGAGACCAAGGCCGCCGGCAAGCTCGCCACCTTCGAGAAGGACGGCTACGGCCACCTGCCGATCTGCATGGCCAAGACCCAGTACTCGTTCTCCACCGACCCGACCCTGATGGGCGCCCCCGAGGGCCACATCGTCGGCGTGCGCGACGTCCGGCTCTCGGCCGGCGCCGGCTTCGTGGTGGCGATCTGCGGGGAGATCATGACCATGCCGGGCCTGCCCCGGGTGCCGGCCGCCGACACGATCCGGCTGGATGCCAACGGGCAGATCGACGGGCTGTTCTGAGGATCGTCGCGCGGGGCTCGCCCAGGGACGAGCCCCGCCGTTCAGGCGTGACGGACGCGCAGGCCGGCGCGGACGGGACAGTTTCCACCGCGCGACGCCTCGTCAGTTCGGCGAACGCAGCGCGAAGTGGGCCGCTCGTCTTCGCGAGCGGAGCGAAGCAATCCAGGGACACACCACATCCCGAGATCGCGCGCTGCCCTGGGTCGCTTCGCTGACGCTCGCGATGACGGAGCGGGTCGGGTCAGGGCTCGCCCTCTACACCGCCCCGAACAAGTCCACCGCCAGCCGGGAATGGGCCTCGCGCAGCAGCCCGGTATCGACCCCGAGCGGCTGCCCGTCGATCACCCGCCACTGACCCGCCACCATCACCCGGTCGGCCCGGGTGGCGCCGCACAGGACGAGAGCCGCCAGCGGGTCGTGGGCGCCGGAGAAGCGCAGTTCGTCCAGAGTGAACAGCGCGAGGTCGGCCTCCCGGCCCGGCGCGATCCGGCCGATATCGGAGCGGCCGAGGCACGCCGCCGAGCCCTCGGTCGCCCAGCGCAGCGCGTCCAAATGCGTTACGGCCTCGGCCCCGTAGGTCAGCCGGTTGATCATCAGGGCGTGGCGCACGCCCTCCATCAGGTTCGAGCTGTCGTTCGAGGCCGAGCCGTCGACCCCGAGGCCGACGGGCGAACCCGCCGCCTCCAGGTCGCAGGTGCGGCAGCGGCCGGAGGCCAGGGTCATGTTCGAGGTCGGGCAGTGGCACACGCCGACGCCGGCCCTGCCGAGCCGCGCGACCTCGGCATCGGTGAAGTGGATGCCGTGGGCGAGCCAGACCCGGTCGTTCAGCCAGCCGACCTCCTCCAGATACTCCACTGGCCGGCAGCCGAACATCGACTGGCAGTAATCGTCCTCGTCCAGCGTCTCGCCGAGATGGGTGTGGAGCCGGCACGCGTGCCGGGCGGCCAGCGTGGCGCTCTCGCACATCAGGCGCTTGGTCACCGCGAAGGGCGAGCACGGCGCGAGCGCGACCTGCACCATCGCGCCCGGGGCGGGATCGTGGAACAGGTTCAGCACCCGCTCGCAATCGGCGAGGATCGTGTCATCGTCCTGCGTCAGCGCCGCGGGGGGCAGGCCGCCCTCCCGGTCGGACAGGCTCATGGAGCCGCGGGTGATGGCGGCGCGGATCCCGAGGGCCCGGGCCTCCACGACCTGGACGTCCATCGAATCCTCCAGGCCCTTCGGGAACAGGTAATGGTGGTCGCCCGCGGTGGTGCAGCCCGAGAGCAGCAGCTCGGTGAAGGCCACCTGCGTGGCGAGCCGGAACGCCTCCGGGGTGATCCGCCCCCAGACCGTGTAGAGCGCCTTCAGCCAGGGGAAGAGCGGCTTGTTGATCGCGAGCGGATGGGCGCGGGTCAGAGTCTGGAAGGCGTGATGGTGGGTGTTGATCAGCCCGGGGATGACCACGTGGCGCGACGCGTCGAAGGTCTCGTCGACGGGCGCCGCGGGCTTCGCGCCCGCCGGCACGTGCTCGACGATCCGGGTGCCCGCGACCACCACCCCGCCGCCGGCCCCCTCGGCCAGGATGGCGAGCGGATCGCGGATCCACAGGCGGCGCGGGCCCGGTTCAGCTGCCTCGGCCATGCTCTCGGTCGCTCCGTCCGCCCAATCCGGGATGCGTAGCGGAGCGATCCGACCTCCCGCAAGCCTGCGCCGGGCGCAGTGCGCTAGCGGATGCCCGCGCCCGGTGCCCAGGACTGGCCGCGCATCTCCGCGCGGGTCCCGGCCTCGGCAGACTGGCTCCGGAACGAGTCCGCCGTCAGGACGTGCTGCGGCGCCCCGCCGGCCGGCACGGCCACGCCCCGCCGGGTGAGCCAGGCCTCCATCTCGGCGATCTCGCGCTGCTGCTCGACGATCACCGCCTCGGCGAGCTGACGGGTCCAGGGATCGGTCGCGTGCACGAGGGCGACCTGCGCCATCGCGATCGCGCCCTGGTGATGCGGGATCATCTGAAGCCGGAAATCGACGTCCGGATCCCCCGTATAGGGGACCGCCATGGCGCGCATCATCGCGCCGTGCGCGGCCTTGAAGCCCTGCGTCGCCGGCGGGTCGCGGCCGGGCCCGTGCGCGGACGAACTGTGAGCTGAATGCTGGGCGAGGGCCGTGCCCGCGGTCAGAACGAGCCCGAGGCCCAGAGCTGGCCCGAGATGTCGCATGCCTGTTTCCCCTCCGCGCAAGTGCCGATCCAGGGTCGATTCGGGCACGCTAGGGCTTGCCATGGTGGCAAGGTCAACGTCGCGACACCGATCGGCGGCGATCAGGGTTGACGGGCCCGGCCGTGCTTGGGAAACGTCACGGAGACTGACCTATCACCCGTTGGGAGCGGCCGCGCCGTGACACGGACAGCCCCGCGCGAAGGGTCCTTCGCGGCCAAGCCCGTCCCGGGCGCCGCGCCGGCGACCCTCGGCAGCGACGACCTGATCGAGCTCCTGTTCTTCGCCTACCGGGATTTCGTGGGCGATCCCGACCGGATCCTGGCGGATTACGGCTTCGGCCGGGCCCACCACCGGGTGCTGCACTTCGTCGACCGCTATCCGGGCCTGACCATCGCCGAGCTCCTCGACATCCTGCGCATCACCAAGCAGAGCCTGAACCGGGTGCTCAAGGACCTGATCGGGCAGGGCTACATCGCGCAGAAGCCGGGTTCGAGCGACCGGCGCCAGCGCCTGCTGTACTGCACGGAGGCCGGCGCCGGGCTCGCGGCCGACCTCACGCGGGTCCAGGCGCGCCGCCTCGCCCGGGCCCTCGCCGCACCGGACGCGCGGGGCTCCCCGGAGGACTTCCTGATGGCGATGATCGAGCCGGAGGACCGCCCGGCGGTCCAGCGCCTGATGGCACGGCGCGGGAGCGCGGCCGACGCCCGTGCAACCGACCCGCGCGCGGCCGATTTCCGCGCGACCGGCGGGGGCGGCGCGTGACGGCCGCCCGGGCCGAGCTGCCCGACGAGGCGCCGCACGTCCTCGTGGTCGACGACGACCGCCGCCTGCGCGACCTGCTCGCCCGCTACCTCACCGACCAAGGGTTCCGGGTCACCACGGCGGCGAGCGCCGCCGAGGCAAGGGCCCGGGCCCAGAGCGTCGTGTTCGACGCGATGGTGCTCGACGTGATGATGCCCGGCGAGAACGGCTTCGACTACGCCCGCAGCGTGCGCGAGACCTCCCGGGTGCCGATCCTGATGCTCACCGCCCGCTCCAACCCGAACGACCGGGTGATGGGCCTGGAGATCGGCGCCGACGATTACCTGCCCAAGCCGTTCGAGCCCCGGGAGCTGACGCTCCGGCTGAACAACATCATCCAGCGCGGCGTGCGCCCGCGCGCGGCGGCCGCCGAGGCCGTGACCTTCGGGCCGTTCGCGTTCCGGATCGACCGGGGCGAGCTGCGCCGGGACGACGAGCTGATCCGCATCACCGACCGCGAGCGCGAGATCCTGACGATCCTGGCCATGGCCGGAGGCGGCAATGTCGAGCGCGAGCAGCTCGCCGGCTCCGGCGGGGCGGCCATGGAGCGCACGGTCGACGTCCAGATCAACCGCCTGCGCCGCAAGACCGAGGTCGATCCCGCCAACCCGCTGTTCCTGCAGACGGTCCGGGGCGTCGGCTACCGGCTGGCGGTGGATTGAGGACGGGTCTGAGCGACATCAGCTGAGCCGTCGTAATGTCCGAGAGGGGGAAAGCGGAAGGTCGGCTTGGAGGCTCGCCTTGGCGTCAACCGACATGATCCTCGAAGCATCGCGCTCACCGCGGCGGCTAATAGTCTGAACGGCTTTGATGCCGCGCTGCGATGTGGTCGAGGAGAATGTGCGGGACGGTCAGGGCCGACAACATCTGGAGCGTCACGGTCAGAAGATTGGCCGACACGTCAGATGAGCCAGAGGCATAGAGCGGCCAGAGGCCAGCGCCCAGTAGGAGGGTCAGAGCGAAGATCGGCAGCGAAGTGCGGACGGCCCGCTGCATCGTATCAACGCCAGGGGCCTTGATCGGGTCTCGCACCAGAGCGAGCATGTGCCTGGGCGCATGAAGGCCGACGAAGTACAGGGTGAATGCCGTCAGGGGTGGTAGCGCCAGGAAGGCCGCAGCCAAGCCCGTGATCTCACCGAGCACGTTCCACCGTGCTTGGCGCGTCAGAAGCCACGCCCCTGTCAAGGCAAGCCAGAGCCACGCTGCGGCTGACCACCAAGTGGGAAGCTGCGGCATCGGCATACGCGCAACGACCGAGAAGATCTGTGCCGTTTCCTCCGGGCGTAGCAGCGCTGGCAGTGCGATCGGTAGGCCCCCGCGTACAAGCGCCTCGATTGGTCTGCCCGAGCCCGCGTCCTCCTCGCCGAAATGCAGAACCGATACAGCCAGGAACCCCGCCAGGGTTGCAAGAGGCAGGACCTGCCAAGCCAGGAGAACCAGCGCGGAGAGACCGAGATACGGGATGGCAAAGACCCCGAACCATGCACGCCCGTATCGGGGGCGCAGCAGCGGCGCCGCCACCGCGCCGTCCAGGGCACCGTGGGGAACGCCGAGGACGATCACCGCGGTCAGAGCCACCAGCCAGGAGGCTTCGCGCGGCAGAAAGGCAGAGGCGACCAGCCCGAGCACAGCCAGCACGCCGGCGCCTTGCAGCAGCCGGGTCCACAGTGAAGGCATGCGGTGGCGGCTCGCGCCGGCGGTATCCCCGAGGAGGGAGAAAGACGACGGAGCCGCCATCCGCTTCAGGCCGCCCGGCGCAGCGGCGTGGCAGCGACAGATCCATCCTTCAGATCGCGATCGACTGTGCGCGTCGTCTCCAGGGTCGCCATGATCCCGTAGACGACCTTGGCGGTCAGATCGAGGATGGCGATCACTGCCAGGGCCGCAGTCGGCGATAGGATGCCGAGGCCGTCCTGACCGACAAGCAGGACGATCGGGTAGGCCGACCACACTCCCGTGAGGAACACGGCATTTCGCACGAAGGCTTTGCGCACATCGGCGCGCTCAGAGGCGTTCTCCTCACGCAATTGCACGAAGATCCCGTAGAACACGGCGAGAAACCCGCCGCAGGAGATGGCGAACCACGTCCACTTGATCGCGGCGACATCGGACAGGCCAAAGGCCAGGGCCGTCACGATCATGATCAGGTCAGAGCCGATCAGCCCCCAGACAACGGCCGGCCGGCGCATGCCAGAGTGCATCGCCGTGCGCGAGAGCCCGACGAGCAGCAGAGGCGTGGTGAACGTCCAGTCGATGTAGCGCGCGAAGTAGAACTGGCGCGCAGCCTCTGCCGCATCGGGACCGGCGGGGAGGACGAGACTTCCCTGTCCCGTGGCCATAGCGAAGTAGGAGCAGGCTGCGATGATCGGCACGATCCCGTGGATGATCCCATCGGCCTCTTCGGCGGGTGTCCGCCGCTTTGCCATGAATAGGATCGCGGCAGCTCCTGCCGCCATGCCCGCGAAGCCGAGCCACAGCCAGAATTGAGGCGTCATCGATGTCTCATTGGGATAGGGATGAAAGAGCTGCGCACGAACGTGGCGGCACCCTGCCCAATAGGCTTGGAACGAGATCGTTGCGTAGGATGATTGTCGCAGTTGCGCCAAATCTGAGCCGCAGCCTTTGCCAAAGGCTTGGCGACGTTTTTTTGCTTCGGGAAGTCGCGGGTTCGTGATCCGACGACTTACAGCCGGGCCACATCGGACGTCCGCTTCAGGGTGGGCGAACGGGCTCCGAGTACGGCCGCGATGGGTCGGAAGCAGCCACCTCACGCTCAACCCGAATGGGTTCAGACCCGAAGGGGATAGAGGCCTGGGGCGTCACACCGGGCGCGGCTCGTCGGGTTTCAGCTTGAGCGCCTTGGCGATCCGGGTCGACAGGCTGCCCACGATGGCCAGGGCGGCCTGGGGATCGACCCGTGCGCGCACCGCTTCCAGCGCCTCCTCGGGACCGGGCTTCATCACCGCGTAGACGAGGGTGCTCGACCCATTGCTGCGCGACCGTTCCGCCGCGACGGAGACGAGGAAGGCCGTGTAACGTCTCCGCGGGCGACCAGGCATGTTTCTGCATGTGGCATGTCGGCTAACTATCGCCAATGCCTGATTCCGGCAGCCGCTCCGGAAGAAGCACCACTATCCTACACCAACCCGCGCCGGGCTCTTCAGATCATCGCAAGGTCGATGCCGGGCAGCGGCAGCCCGTCGAGCCGCGCGCGCCAGCTTTGCCCGGGGGCGATCGGCAGCGCGTCGGTGAGGGTGCCGGTGGTGATGATCTCGCCGGCCGCGAGCGGCGGGGCGTCCGGATCGTTAGCCAGCACATCGGCGAGATGGCCGAGGGCCGCGAGGGGGCCGGTGCCGAGGACGTTCCGGCCGCCGCCCCGGTCCGCGACCGCCCCGTCCCGCAGCAGGTCGACGGTGAAATCCGCGAGGCGGCCGATCCAGGCCTGCCTCTCCGCGGGGGCGATCCGCACGCGCTCGCCGACCACCAGCAGTCCGTGCAGCCCGAAGGCCGCGACCGTGTCGGGGGCCGCGAAACGCCAGCCGGGAAAGAGCGACTGCACGATCTCGAACCCGGCGGCCGCCCAGTCGAGGCAGCCGATCAGGGCGGGCGCGTCCATGCCGGGCTCCGGGGGACGGGCCAGGCCGAACACGATCTCGGGCTCGATCCGGGGCTCCACGAAGGCCGCCAGAGCGACCGGACCCGGCAGCGCGTCCCGGTCGCGCAGGGTGGTGTCGTAGACGTGGCCCCAGATCGGCGCGCGGACGCCGTAGCGGTCCCAGAGCGTCGTGTTGGTGAAGCCGATCTTGCGGCCGATGGCGCGCTCGCCCCGCGCGGCGCGCAGGTGCCGCACCTCCTCGGCCACCCGGTAGGCGGCCGGCAGGTCGAGGGCCCGATCCCACCCGGTCAGCGGCGGGATCTGGCGGCGATGCTCGTGCGCGGCCAGGATGGTCCGGGCGTGGTGCGCGGCAGAGAGAGGCTCGGTCATCAGCACCGCTTCCTTAGTTGGGCCATGTGGCTCGGGATCCGCAGAGTCGCGCCGGAGACGCGGCGGTACGACGCGCGGGGACCATCGGCCAGGAACGAGCCGGCGACAAACCGGACCGACCGGCCACGTTCGCCCCCTGGCGGTTTCCGGCGGCCGGGCGCAGAAGGGTCCGGCCCCCGTTGAGGAACACCGCATGCGCGTTGAGCCCGTCGCGATCCAGACCCGGGACGGCGTGTGCCCGACACAGGTGGTCACGCCGGACGGCGCCGGACCCTGGCCCGCCGTGATCCTCTACATGGATGCCGGCGGCATCCGGCCGGCCCTGGTCGACATGGCGCGGCAGCTCGCGGCCGGCGGCTACGTCGTGCTGCTGCCGGACCTGTTCTACCGCTACGGACCCTACGCGCCGTTCGTGCCCGCGGAGGTGTTCAAGGGCGACTTCCGGGCGATCCTGGGCCCGCTGATGGCCACGACCGATAATGTGAAGGCGGCGGCGGATACCGGCGCCCTGCTCGCCCATCTCGACACGCGCGACGACGTCGCCGGCCGGAGCGTCGGGGCGGTGGGCTTCTGCATGGGTGGCCGCATGGCGCTGACCGCGACCGCGACCTATCCCGACCGGTTCGCGGCCGCGGCGAGCTTCCACGGCGGCAACCTCGCCACCGACGAGCCGACCAGCCCGCACCGTCTCGCGCCGCAGCTGAAGGCCGAGCTCTACATCGCGGCGGCCGAGAACGACGGCAGCTACCCGCCCGAGATGGCCGAGCGGCTGGAAGGGGCGCTGTCGGCGGCGGGCATCCGCTACGGGGCGGAGACCTACCCCGCCGCGCATGGCTGGATGATGCCGGATTTCCCGGTCTACGACCCGGCCGCCGCCGCGCGCGGCTGGACGGCGATGCTGGCCCTGTTCGACCGGACGCTCTCCCGCAGCGGGTGAGCGGGGTCGTCCGCGCGGGCCGCTACCAGACCAGCCGCTCGATCACCGCGTCCGGGTGCACCGCCTGCTGTCCGAGCCAGTCCGCCACGTCGCCCAGCCGGTGGTGCTCGGCGGTGACGCCGAGTTCCTCCGCGTGGATGCCTCGTGCCACCAAGAGGCTCGCGATGCCGAAGCCGTTGGCCCCGGCAATGTCGGTGCGGATCGCGTCGCCGATCGCCAGCACCCGGGCCGGATCGACGGGCGCGCCGGCGAGTTCGCCACCCTTGGCCAGGGCCGCCTCGTAGACCGGGCGGTGCGGCTTGCCGGCATAGACCACCGCGCCGCCGATCTCCGCGTAGGCCGCCGCGATCAGGCCCGCGCAGGGGATCAGCCGGTTGCCGCTCTCGACCACGAGATCGGGATTGGCGCAGATCAGCGTCAGCCCGCGGGCGGCGAGGCGCTCGAGCTCCGGGCGGTAATCGTCCGCGGTCTCGCTGCGGTCGTCGAACAGGCCGGTGCAGACGATCAGGTCGGCCTCCGCCTCCGGGACGAGGCTGAGATCGAGGCCCTGGAAGATGCCGAGGTCGCGCTCCGGCCCGAGATGCCGGATCCGGGCGCCGGGGCGGGCGGCGATCAGGTCGTGGGTGAGGTCGCCCGAGGTCAGGATCGCGTCGTAGGCCTCCCGCGGCACCCCGAACCGGTCGAGGATGCGGCCGACGCCGTCCCCGGGCCGGGGCGCGTTCGAGACGAGCACCACCCGGCGGGGCCGGTCGCCGGAGAGAGTGCGGAAGCGGATCAGCGCCTCGCCGGCGGCCGTATGGGCCTTCTGGCCGTCATGCAGCACGCCCCAGACGTCGCAGAGGATCAGGTCGTACCGGTCGGCGATCTCGGCGAGGCCGTTCAGGGTCGGGATGGCGGTCATGATGGTCCGTGGAAATTTCTCGGGTTTCAAAAGGTCCGGGACCTTTTGCGGGTGCAGGGCGGAGCCCTGCAAGCGGGCGAAGCCCGTTCAGAGGCCAGGGCTCCGCCCCGGCAACCCGCCGAAGGGCACAGCCCTTGGGAAACCCATTACCGGCGTTGCGGGCCGAGCCGGTGCTCGGCGAAGAAGTCGAGCATGGCGCGGGAGGCGTCGGGTCCCTCGCGATCCGTGTAGCTGCCCTCTGGGCGGCCGCCCGACCAGGCGTGGCCGGCGCCGCGCACCCGCCAATCCTCGACCACGGCCCGACCGGTCTCGTCGAGGTAGCGGGTGCGGGTGAAGGGATGGCCGCGGCCCTCGATGGTTTCGGACCGCGCCGTCAGCCCGGCGATGTTGGCCTGCGTCAGGACCTGATCGGCGTTGCGCACGCTCACCGTGCCGTCATCCTCGCCGTGGAAGACGATCGTCGGCACCCGCGTCGCCGCGGCCGGGGCGCCGAACGGCGTCGTCGTGCCGAGACCCGGCGCGCCGACCTGCATGGCCATCAGCGCCGAGCCGAGATCGCGGGCGCAGCCGGCCGCGAGGCCCGAATGGACGCCCACGGCGGCGTAGAGGTCCGGATAGGCGCGGGCGATGTTGAGGGCGGCCGCGCCCCCCGCCGACAGGCCGGCGATGTAGACCCGGGCCGGGTCGATCGGGTGTTCGGCCATCACCGCGCGGGTGAGGCCCGCGATGATCGCCGGCTCGCCGGAGCCGCGGGCCTGGTCCCGGGGCTCGTACCAGTTCCAGCAGCGCTGCGCGTGGGCCTGACGGCTCTGGGCCGGATAGGCCACGAACACGCCCGCGCGCTCGGCCAGGGCGTTCATGCCGGTGCCGGCGGCGAAATCGTCCGGGTTCTGCGTGCAGCCGTGCAGCATCACGATCAGCGGCGCCGCGGCCTCCGGATGGCTCGGGATGAACAGCTTGTAGTCGCGGCTGCCGGCGGCATCGGTGTAGCTCAAAGGCACGAAGCCGCCGCCGGCGGGTTTCCGCTCATCGGCCGGCGCGGGCTGCCGCAGGGGATGGCCGAGGCCCTTCAGCACCGGCGCGAGGCCGCGCACGACCTGACCGACCACCTCGCCCATCACCTCGCGCACCCGGGTGCCGGATTCCGGCGCGGCACTGCGCGCGGTCTCGGCCCGGTTCTCGCCGGCGGGGGTGGAGGCGGGGGGCGCGGCCTTCTGGCCCGCGAGGCTGCGCTGGATCAGGGCGGTCGCCTCCTCCAGGCGGCCGAGGCCGGTGAGGCGGGTGGCCTCGATCATGTCGGTGAACGGCGAAGCGCCGCCCTTCTCGTCGCGGCTGCCGAAATCCTCGGTCATGCGTGCGCGCCTCGTTGCCTCAGGATTGCTGTCGCGGCCCGGCCCGGCACGTCTGTGCCGCCGCATGGCCGATCCGCACCCGATCGCCAGATGGGACGTCGGCCCCGTATTGTGCATTGCAGTAAACGCCGATGTGCGCTGCGGCAACAGCCCCCGGCGCAACCCTCCGGTCTCCTGATCCGGCGTTACGCGGAGGGGTCGGCGGATCAGGCGGGGTCGTCCGCGCCGATGTAATCGGCCCAGATCGCGGCGGGACCGAGGCTGGCCCGGAAGCTGTCGTGGCGGGCGCGCTCCGCCTCGGTCAGCCGGCTGCGGTAGGGGCGGGGCGTTGCGGAACTCGTCTGTCGCGCCGCCGATCCGGCGACGGGAGCGGCGACCTCCGCCGCGAGCAGCCCGAGGCTGGTCTGCTTGCCGCCGAGCAGCTCGACATAGACCTCCGCGAGGATCTGCGCGTCGAGGAGCGCCCCGTGCTTGGTGCGCTTGGTGTTGTCGATGCCGTAGCGGGAGCAGAGGGCGTCGAGGTTGTTGGCCGCACCCGGGTGCTTGCGCCGGGCCATCGGCAGGGTGTCGACCACGTCCTCCAGCCGGATCGGCGGCGGGGCGCGGTCCCCGAGCCGCGCGTATTCCATGTTGAGGAAGCCGACGTCGAAGGGCGCGTTGTGGATGACGAGGCGCCCGTCGGCGAGGAAGTCCAGCAGCTCGCCGACGATCTCGGCGAAGACCGGCTTGTCGGACAGGAACGCGTCGGACAGGCCGTGGACGTTGAACGCGCCCTCGGAGACCGCCCGCTGCGGGTTGCAGTAGCGGTGAAAGGTTCGGCCGGTGGGGATGTGGTTGAGGAGCTCGACGGCGCCGATCTCGATCAGCCGGTCGCCGCCCTTCGCCTCCGTGCCGGTGGTCTCGGTGTCGAGGACGATCTCGCGCAGCATGGGTCTCGCGGCTCGCAGGTGGGAGACGGATTCTAGCCCGATAGTCCGGCGCGGTTAAGCTCCCGTGCCTCTCACCGCAGGGCAATCGCTCCAGCGAAGGTTTTGTCGAGACCGATCACGGTCGCACGCGCTCGATCTGCCGGCCGAGATGCCGGAGGCGGGTCCATCGACTACTCCGTCATTCCGGGCGCCGCAGGCGAGCCTGGAATCCAGAGCCGCCGACAGCGCAAGGTTTGGACCTGTCGGCGGCTCTGGATCCCGGGTTCCGCTGCGCGGCCCCGGGATGACGGGATGGGAGCTTGAACGTCAACCCGCCGCCCGCGTGCAGGGGACGATGAGATCCTCGGAAGCGGTTGCCCTGCCGCTTACCGGGACATGTTACGGTAGACGCAGACGCGGCCCTGGTCCTCGTAGCCGGCCGGACAGGCGGTGACGCAGGCGCCGGCGGCGAATTTCTTCGGCGGCGGGCAGGCGGTGGCGTACTGGGCCTGAGCCGGCGCGGCGGGGAGCGCCAGCATGATGGCCGAGAGGGCGGCGGCCAGGATCGTCGCCACGACGCCGCCGGAGCGAACCGGACCGATTCCTCTGAAGCGCCACGCCATGCCGTCCATCCTGCACTCGGTTCACCCCCGAACTGCAACTCCAGATAGGCAAAGGCGCGGCCGGATCACCCGCCGGCCCGGTGCGGCGGCGCACGCCCTCGGTGAGCGCGGCCACGATCCGCGCCACCGCGGCCTCGGCGGCGGGAAAGCCCCTGCTCGTGTCGATGACGAAATCCGCCCGGGCGCGCTTCTCGGCATCGGGCATCTGCTTGGCCAGGATCGCCGCGAAGGCCGCCGCGTCCATGCCGGGACGGGCCAGGACCCGGGCGCGCTGGACCTCGGGCGGGGCGCTCACCACCGCGACCGCGTCGCAGCGGCCCGCGCCGCCGGTCTCGAAGAGAAGCGGGATGTCGAGGACGACGAGCGGGGCGTCCGCGTGCCGGGCCAGGAAGTCCGTGCTCGCCGCCCGGACCAGCGGGTGGACGATCGCCTCCAGGACCGCCATCCGGTCCGGTGCGTCGAGCACGGCGGCGCGCAGCCGGCTGCGGTCGACGCCGCCGTCCGCGTCGAGCACGCCGGGAAAGGTCTGTCCGATCGCCGCCGCGGCTGCGCCGCCGGGCCCGTAGAGGGCGTGGACGGCGGCGTCGGCGTCGTGGACCGGGACGCCGAGCCGCGCGAACATCGCCGCGGTGGCCGACTTGCCCATGCCGATCGAGCCGGTCAGCCCGAGGATGACGGGCCCGGAACCGGCCTTCGGCCTGATGGAGCGAGATCCGGCCTTCGGCCTCACGGGGCGAGATCCGCCACGATCCGGTCGCGCAGGGCCGGGGTGACCGCGGGGCGCAGGCCGAACCAGGCTTCGAAGCCGGGCACCGCCTGGTGCAGCAGCATGCCGAGCCCGTCCACGGCCGCGAGCCCACGCCGGCGCGCGGCGGCGAGGAGGTCCGTCTCCAGGGGCGCGTAGACGATGTCGGCCACGGCCGCGTCCGCCGGCATCGGGGCGAGGTCGAGGACGAGGGGCGGCTGCCCCTTCATGCCGAGCGCCGTGGTGTTGACGAGGAGCCCGGCCCCCGCCAGCGCCGCCGGCAGGTCGTCCCAGGCGAGGGATTCGCCGATGCCCGGCGCCAGGGCCGCCACAGCTTCGGCCCGGGATGCCGTGCGGTTGGCGACCCGGATGCGCCGGACCCCGCGCTCGGCGAGGCCGACCACGATCGCCCGCGCGGCGCCGCCGGCCCCGAGCACCACGGCGGTGCCGCCCGCGCGCTCCGGCCAGGCCGCGCCCAGGCTCTGGTCGAGATGGGCGCAGAAGCCCGGCGCGTCGGTGTTGTCGCCGCGGATCCGGCCGTCGGCCTCGACCACCAGGGTGTTGACCGCCCCGATGGCTTTCGCCCGCGGCGTGAGCGTGTCGGCCAGCGCGAAGGCCGTCTCCTTGTGGGGGATGGTGACGTTGCCGCCCCGGTAGCCGGAGGCGGGCAGGCCGCGGATGAAATCCGGAAAGGCCTCGGGGGCCACGTCCAGGCGCTGGTAGGAGCCGGGGATCCCGTGCTCGGCGAGCCAGTGGCCGTGGATCAGCGGCGAGCGCGAATGCGCGATCGGGTGGCCGACCACGAAGGCGCGGCGCTCGGTGCCGCGCGCGTCCGGCAGGGTGCTCGGGGACTCGCTCTTGGACGCGCTCATGCCGCGCAATCCTGCGCGAGGCGGCAGGCCGGGCCGCCGGCCTCCTCGATCTGCAGGGTCGCGTGGCCGATGCCGAAACGCGCGCGCAGGCCCTCGGCGGTCTCGGCGAGGAAGCCGTTGCCGGGCAGGCGGTGGGCCTGATGGCCCTCCGCCATCACGAGATGGACCGTCAGGGCGACGCTGGTGGTGCTCATGGGCCAGATATGCAGGTCGTGGAGGCCGGCGACGCCGGGCCGGCCGAGGAGGAAGCCCGTCACCGCGTCCGGGGAGATCTCCGGCGGCACGGCGTCGAGGGACATGGCCACGCTGTCGCGCAGCAGGCCCCAGGTCGCCCAGACGACCAGGGCCGCGATCACGAGGCTGACCGCCGGGTCGAGCCAACTGAGCCCGGTGAGCTGGATCACGAGGCCGGCCACCACGACGCCGGCCGAGACTGCGGCGTCGGCCGCCATGTGCAGGAAGGCGCCGCGGACGTTGATGTCGCCCTTGGCGCCGCTGGCGAACAGCCACGCGGTCAGGCCGTTCACCAGAATCCCGATCGCGGCCACCACCATCACGGTCGTGCCCGCCACGGGCTCGGGATGGACCAGCCGGACCAGCGCCTCCCAGATCACCGCCCCCATGGCGATCAGCAGGAACACGGCGTTGAACAGGGCGGCCAGGATCGAGGAGCCGCGATAGCCGTAGGTGAAGCGCGCGGTGGCCCGCCGGCGCACCAGGATGGCGGCGATCCAGGCCGCCGCGAGACCCAGAACGTCCGACAGGTTGTGGCCGGCATCGGCCACAAGGGACATGGAGTTGCTGAGGTAGCCGTAGGCCGCCTCGACCACCACGAAGGCGGTGTTGAGCACGATGCCGATGGCGAAGGCGGTGCCGAAATCCTTCGGCGCGTGCGCGTGGCCGCCATGGGCATGACCGCCGTGCCCGTGGCTGCCGTGCGAATGGCCGCCATGCGAATGGTCGTGTCCGGCCAAAAGGTGCTCCTTCAGAAGGCCGAGGTAGCCGGCACTGCGCAGCCGGGCGAGGAGCGGCAGCAGCGGCAGGCCCAGCACGGTGCTGTGGTCCCCGGCCACCGATTCGAACAGGTGGATCCCCGGCCCTTCGAGCTGGTAGCCGCCGACGCTCGCCCGCACGCGCTCCGCGCCGGCGCACTCCACATAGGCCGCGATCGCCCGGTCATCGAGGGGGCGCAGGGTCAGTCGGGCGGTCTCCACGAAGGCGTCCCGCACCGCCCCGGCCAGGACCACGGCGGAATGGAGGGCGTGGGTCCGGCCAGACAGGCGGGCGAGCTGCGCCCGGGCGGCCTCGGCATCGACCGGCTTGTGGAACACGGTGCCGTCGCAATCGAGCACCTGGTCGGCGCCGAGCACGACCCGCCCCGGGAACCGTGCCGCCACCGCCTCGGCCTTGGCGCGGGCGAGCACCAGGGCGAGGTCGGGCGGGGTCAGGCCGGCGCGCGCCGCCTCGAGGGCACGCTCGTCGACGTCGGGCGACGCGGTCTCGACCGGCAGGGCGGCGCTCTCCAGCAGGAGGCGCCGGGTCGGGCTGGTCGAGGCGAGGAGGAGCGGGGCCGAGCCGGTCCAGGGCGAGCGGAGCATCGCGCCAGTGTCACGGATCCGGGCGTGGGTGCAAGCCGGGCTGCGACGAGCCCCGCCGCCGGGATCGACCGGGCGGCGGGGCTGTCGCGGCGCCGATACGCAACCTGGCGCCCGAAGAGGACCTTGGCAGGGACCGGTTAGGGGACAGTCAACGGGCGCATCGCGCAGCCGGTCGCTTTCGTGCCGCGGCGGGACAGGGGCAGAGGCGCACCGGCCCTCCAACCCACCCCCTCATCCTGAGGTGCGGGTCGGGGGGCCATTGAACCGCCGCCTCAGGTGTTCATCGAATCGAAGAAGTCGCTGTTGCTCTTGGTCTGGCGCAGCTTGTCCAGCAGGAACTCGATCGCGTCGGTGACGCCCATCGGGTTGAGGATGCGGCGCAGCACGTAGGTCTTCTTGAGCGAATCCGGCGGGACCAGCAGCTCCTCCTTGCGGGTGCCCGAGCGGGTGATGTCGATCGCCGGGAAGATGCGCTTGTCGGAGACCTTGCGGTCCAGGATGATCTCGGAATTGCCGGTGCCCTTGAACTCCTCGAAGATCACCTCGTCCATGCGCGAGCCGGTGTCGATCAGCGCGGTGGCGATGATCGAGAGCGAGCCGCCCTCCTCGATGTTGCGGGCCGCGCCGAAGAAGCGCTTGGGCCGCTGCAGGGCGTTGGCGTCGACGCCGCCGGTCAGCACCTTGCCGGAGGACGGCACCACCGTGTTGTAGGCGCGGCCGAGGCGGGTGATCGAATCCAGCAGGATCACGACGTCGCGCCCGTGCTCCACGAGGCGCTTGGCCTTCTCGATCACCATCTCGGCGACCTGCACGTGGCGGGTGGCCGGCTCGTCGAAGGTCGAGGCGATGACCTCGCCCTTCACCGAGCGCTGCATGTCGGTGACCTCCTCGGGCCGCTCGTCGATGAGCAGCACGATCAGGTAGCACTCGGGGTGGTTCAGGGTGATCGACTGCGCGATGTTCTGCATCAGCACGGTCTTACCCGTGCGCGGCGGCGCCACGATCAGGGCGCGCTGGCCCTTGCCGATCGGCGCCACGATGTCGATGATCCGCGGCGAGAAGTCCTTCTTGGTCGGGTTGTCCAGCTCGAGCTTGAACCGCTTCGTCGGGAAGAGCGGCGTCAGGTTGTCGAAGTGGACCTTGTGCTTGATCTTCTCGGGGTTCTCGAAATTGATCGTGTTGACCTTCAGGAGCGCGAAGTAGCGCTCGCCGTCCTTGGGGCCGCGGATCGGGCCCTCGACGGTGTCGCCGGTCCGCAGGCCGAAGCGGCGGATCTGGGTCGGCGAGATGTAGATGTCGTCCGGGCCGGGCAGGTAGTTCGAGTCGGAGGAGCGCAGGAAGCCGAAGCCGTCCTGCAGCACCTCGACGGTGCCCGAGCCGATGATCTCGACCTCCTTGGCAGCGAGCTGCTTCAGGATTGCGAACATCAGCTCCTGCTTGCGCATGGTCGAGGCGTTCTCGACCTCGACCTCCTCGGCAAAGGCCGTCAGATCGGTCGGCGTCTTCGACTTGAGGTCCTGGAGCTTGACCTCGCGGACGCCGACGAGGGCGGCGGGCATCTCGACCGGCTCGGCAGTCTCGATATCGGCGAGGTCGTCGGGGTGTGGCGTCATGGGGTGTCTTGCAACCGACGGAGAAGGTGGGAGGGCCGGTTCTGTGCCAAGCACCCGGGGGACGGGCGCTGAAGGGCGGGCCGCGCTGCGGCGAGGGGCCCGTGGATCAGGGTGGCGAAACCGATTTGGCAGGACCCTCACGGCTCACGGGCGCGCTGCGGCGCAGACCTTGTGATGAGGGCCCCGCACAGATAACGCCTTTTTTCCCTGACCTCAAGGCCCCCGCGCGGCCCGCTCCCGGGCCTCGCCGCGGCGCTCCGCCGGCGCTAGACAGGCCGACGCCGCGAGACGGCTTTCGGGCCGGTTCCGGAACCGTGCCGGCGCGCGACCGTTGCCCGTCCCGGCGCTGCACTGCAGCAGACCTCCGCACTGAAAGCCCCGCCCGACTCCCATGCGCGACGACGCCACCGGACGCACCCTCACCACGCACGAGCCGCGCCGGATCCCGTGGCTCGACATCGTCTTCGGCTTCGGCCCGATGGTGCCGATCGCGGTCGGCGCCGCCGCGACGTGGTGGCTGAACGGGCAGCCCCTCGACTATCTCGTAGCCCTGTTCACCCTGCTCTACGCGGCCTCGATCCTGCTGTTCCTGGCCGGCGTCCACCGGGGCGTCAGCTTCCGGACCGAGGGCGGCCCGCAGGCCTCGCAGATCGTGACGATGCTGGTCCTGTACGCCCTCGGCCTGTTCAGCCTGTTCGCGGCGGTGATGGGCAAGGCCGTGCCGGCGCTGGCGATGCTGATCCTCGGCTACGCCCTGATCGGGATCCTCGACCCGATCGCGGCCCGCGCCGGCGAGGTGCCGCTCGCCCATGCCCGGCTGCGGCCCCTGCAGATGCCGATCGCCGTCATCAGCCTCGCGGCCCTGCTCTGGCTCAAGCTGACGGCGCCGTACTGATCGAGCCCGCTTCCGCACCATCATCCCGGGGCCGCGCAACGGAGCCCGGGATCCAGATACGCCGGCGCGCCAGATCCTGACGCCCAAGGTTCTGACACCCAAGGTCCTGGCCCCATGACGGTACGTCCCGCGCGCGATGGCGGCGATGGCCTTGCGCCGAGGGCCTTCGGAAACCGAATTCCCCTTTCCGATCGCATGCTCTAGAGCCCGGCCCCAGGATCTCCGCCCGGCGGAGACGATCGAAGATTCGATGCGGACCTGGATTCCGGGTCCGCGAGAAGCGAATGCACCCATGTCCAAGGCTGAAACTCCGAAGGCCGAGAAGGCCGAGACCCTGAAGCCCCGCCTGCCGCGCGGCTTCGTCGACCGGCGCGCCGGCGAGATCGCCGCGCAGGGCCGGATGCTGGAGACGATCCGCAAGAGCTTCGAGCTCTACGGCTTCGAGGCCCTGGAGACGCCCTTCGTCGAGTACACCGAGGCTCTGGGCAAGTTCCTGCCCGACCTCGACCGCCCGAACGCCGGCGTGTTCTCGTTCCAGGACGACGACGAGGCGTGGCTGTCGCTCCGCTACGACCTGACGGCGCCGCTCGCCCGCTTCGTGGCCGAGCACTACGACGCCCTGCCCAAGCCCTATCGCAGCTACCGGGCCGGCTACGTGTTCCGCAACGAGAAGCCGGGGCCGGGCCGCTTCCGCCAGTTCATGCAGTTCGACGCCGACATCGTCGGCGCCGGCAGCGTCGCGGCCGATGCCGAGACCTGCATGCTGATGGCCGACACGCTGAACCGCCTCGGGCTCGGCGGCCAGTACGTGGTCAAGGTCAACAACCGGAAGGTGCTCGACGGCGTCATGGAGGCGATCGGGCTCGCCGGTCCCGACAAGGCCGGCCAGCGCCTCACGGTCCTGCGGGCGATCGACAAGCTCGACCGGCTGGGCGTCGACGGGGTGCGCGACCTCCTCGGCGTCGGCCGCAAGGACGAGAGCGGCGACTTCACCAAGGGCGCGGGCCTCGACGCCACGGCGATCGGCCGGATCCTCGCCTACGTGTCGTTCCAGGCCGATGCCGCGGACGGCGCCGACAAGGTGGCGTTCTGGGAGAAGTTCTTCGGCGGCTGGCACGAGGCGGTCGGCGATTCCGAGACCGGCCGCGAGGGGATCGCCGAACTGCACGCGATCATGCGCCTCTGCGCCGCCGCCGGCTACGGCCACGACGTGATCCGGGCCGATCCGAGCGTGGTGCGCGGCCTCGAATACTACACCGGCCCGGTCTACGAGGCCGAGCTGACCTTCCCGGTCACCAACGAGGACGGCCAGACCGTGCGCTTCGGCTCGGTGGCGGGCGGCGGGCGCTACGACGGCCTCGTCGGGCGGTTCCGGGCCGAGCCGGTCCCGGCCACCGGCTTCTCGATCGGCGTCTCGCGGCTGTTCTCGGCCCTGCAGCTCGTGGGCAGTCCCCTGATCGCCGGCGCCGAGGCGCCCGGGCCGGTGGTGGTGCTGGTCCTCGACCGGGAGAACATGGCCGATTACCAGCGGCTCGTCGCGCTCCTGCGCGCCGACGGCATCCGGGCCGAGCTCTATCTCGGCGCCGCCGGCATGAAGGCGCAGATGAAGTACGCCGACCGCCGCCGCGCCCCGGTGGCCATCATCCAGGGCTCGAACGAGCGGCTGGCCGGCGAGGTCCAGATCAAGGACCTGATCGCGGGCGCTCAGGCGGCCGAGTCCATCGCCAGCAACGCCGAGTGGAAGGCGGCGCGGCCCGCGCAGGTCTCGTGCCCCGAGGCCGACATGGTGGCACAGGTCCGCGCCGTGCTGGCCCGGCATTTTCCGTCACCGGAGATCTGAGACACGCGCATCGAACCGCACATCGAACGCAGGGGCTCCGGCGGCGTTGTCGTCGGTCGATGCCGTGGAGATGGCGGGATGCGCGCGAAGATCCTCATCCTGTCCCTCGGCCTGATCTGCGCCGGCGCGGGACCCGTCTGGGCCGCCCGGCCGGTCCTCGACCGGCTGCCCAGCGCCGTCGCGCAGGCCACCCCCGGGACCGGAAGCGCGCCGATCCTCAGCGCCGGGATCGCGGGGGCGCCCGCCGTGACCGTGCTCGCTCGCCGCAAGCCGGTCCGGCGCCCGCGCGGGGCGCGCCTCGGCAGCCTCCGGCCGCTCTGAGCCAGTCAGGTCCTTGATTCCGTAGCGGATATCGGGTCCCGGCGCAGGACCTGCCCGGGACTGCGCAGTCCTGCGCGGCGCGCCGGCCCGGTGCCGGCGCGCTGCGTGTCGCCAAGTCCGGTCGCGGTTGCTACAGAGCGCCCGCGAGGTGGATTGCGATGACACGACCGGAGGCGGGCGAGACGGGGGCGGGGGACGCGGCGCGCGCGCGGCTCTCCGCCCATCTGGCGGCGGCGGGCTACCGGCCGGTGACGCCGCCGGTGCTGCAGCCCCTCGAGCCGTTCCTCGAACTGTCGGGCGAGGATATCCGCCGGCGGATCTTCGTCACGCAGGACGCGGGCGGGGCCGAGCTGTGCCTGCGGCCGGAATTCACCATTCCCGTCTGCCGCCTGCACCGGGCCGAGGCCGACGGCCGGGCGGCCGATTACAGCTATTGCGGCCCGGTCTTCCGGCTCGCCGCCGACGAGCCCGACGAGTTCTTCCAGGCTGGCATCGAGTCGATCGGGCGCACCGACACGCCGGCGGCCGACGCCGAGGTGCTGGGCCTCGCCTTGGAGGGCCTCGCCCTGTTCGGCCGGACCGACCCGGCGGTGCGGCTCGGCGATATGGGCCTGACCGTGGCGCTCCTCGACGGCCTCGCGGTCCCGCCCGCCGCCAAGCGCCGGACGCTCCGGGCGCTCGCCGCCGGGCGTACGCTCGATGCCGTGACCAACGGCGCCGAGGGCACCCGTCCCGAGGATCCCCATGCCGGCCTGCTGGCGGCGATCCAGGGCCAGGACCCGCGCGGGGTGCGCGCCTTCGTGGAGGACGTGCTGGCCATCGCCGGGATCTCGGCGGTGGGCGGGCGCAGCGCCGGCGAGATCGCCGAGCGCTTCCTCGCCAAGGCCTCCGCGCAGGCCCATGGCGGGGCCGGGCTCAACGCCGAGAACCGCGCGCTCCTCGACCGCTACCGGGCGATCGCCGGCCATCCGGACGCCGCCGCCCGCGACCTGCGGGCGCTCGTCGCCGACGCGAACATCCGGCACGACGCGCTCGCGGCCGCCCTCGACCTGTTCGAGGAGCGCACCGGCTTCATCGCGGCGCGCGGCCTGCCGATCGAGCGCTTCCGCTTCCAGGGCGGCTTCGCCCGCAATCTCGACTACTACACCGGCTTCATCTTCGAGGTGACGGAAGGCGAGGGTCCGACCCTGGTCGGCGGCGGCCGCTACGACGGCCTGCTCGGCCATCTCGGCAGCCCGGTGCCGCTGCCGGCGGTCGGCTGCACCTTCTGGATCGAGCGCGTCGCGGGAGCCGGCCGATGAGTGCTTCGGACGCGACCGCCATGCCGCTGATCCTCGCCGTCCCGTCCAAGGGCCGCCTGCAGGAGAATGCCAGCGCGTTCTTCGGCCGGGCCGGGCTGAAGCTCGCTCAAGGCGCGGGCGCCCGCGACTATCGGGGCAAGCTCTTGGGCGTGCCCGACGTCGAGGTCCGCTACCTCTCGGCCTCCGAGATCGCCGCGCAGCTCGCCTCGGGCGCCGCCCATCTCGGCGTCACCGGCGAGGACCTGATCCGCGAGACCCTGCCGGACGTGCGCGGCGAGGTCGAGCTGCTGACGCCGCTCGGCTTCGGCAACGCCACCGTGGTGGTGGCGGTGCCCCAGGCCTGGATCGACGTGCGCGACATGTCCGACCTCGACGAGGTCGCGGCCGGCATGCGGACCCGCCACGGACGGCGCCTGCGGGTCGCCACCAAGTACGTGAACCTGACCCGCCGGTTCTTCGCCGAGAAAGGCGTCGCCGATTACCGGATCGTCGAGAGCCTGGGCGCCACCGAGGGGGCGCCGGCGGCGGGCTCGGCCGAGATCGTGGTCGACATCACCACCACGGGGGCGACGCTCTCGGCCAACGCCCTGAAGGTGCTGGACGACGGCATCATCCTGCGCTCGGAGGCCAATCTCGTCGCCTCGCTCAAGGCCCCCTGGGGCGAGGGCCAGCGGGCGGCTCTGCGCACCGTGCTCGGCCGCATCGCCGCCGAGGAGCGCGCCCGGACCACCCGGGAGGTGCGCGCCGCCCTGCCGGAGAGCGGCACCATCGACCTCGCCACGATCGCGGGCCTGCACGAGGCCGAGCTGCCCTACGGCGCGCCGAAGGGTCCGGAGGGCGAGATCGTCCTGCGCTGCCGGGAGGCCGCGGTGTTCGACCTCGCAGGCGCCCTGGTCGAGGCCGGCGCGCGGGCCGTCACGGTGCGGCGGGTCGACTACGCCTTCGCGGCCGAGAACCCGCTGGCGGAGCGGCTCCTGGCGCGGCTCTGAGACCGCCGCGCGATGGAGCTGAAATGGCTCGAGGACTTCCTGAGCCTCGCGCGCACCGGCAGCTTCTCGCGCTCGGCGGTCGAGCGCCACGTCACCCAGCCGGCCTTCGGCCGCCGCATCCGGGCGCTCGAGGGCTGGCTCGGCGTCGCGCTGGTCGACCGCAGCACCTACCCGACCGCCCTGACGCCGGAGGGCCGGCTGTTCCTGGAGACCGCCGAGGAGACCGTGCGGCGGCTCCACGGCAGCCGCGACGCGCTCCGGGCCCGGATCCGGCCGCCGCCGCGGACCGTGTCGGTGGCGGCGCTCCACACCCTGGCGCTGACTGTCTTCCCGCGCTGGTTCCGGGACGTCGAAGCCCGCACCGGTCCCCTCGGCAGCCGGCTGCTGCCGGACGATTTCCACGCCTGCGTGCAGGCGCTGGCTGAGGGCGGCTACGACCTGCTGCTGACCTACCACCATCCCCTGGTGCCGATCCCCCTCGACCCGGCGGCCTTCCCGCATCTCGCCATCGGCCGGGACAGCCTCGTGCCAGTGCACCGGCCGGGGCCGGCCGCGGACCGGCCCGGGCTCGGCTATCCCCGGGACTCGTTCCTGGGCCGGGTCGCGGCGCTGGCCGGTGACGGGGCGGCCGTCGCCCATGTCAACGAGAACGCCATGGCGGAGGCCCTGAAGTTCATGGTCCTCGCGGGCCACGGCCGCGCCTGGCTGCCCGAGAGCCTCGTCGCCCGCGAGCTCGCCGAGGGCAGCCTCGTGGCCGCCGGGCCGGGCACAGCGCTGGAGATCCGGCTGTACCGCAGGGCCGGACGCGGCGGCGCGGTCGAGGCGGTCTGGGCCGCGGCCGCCGCCCTGGCGGCTGGACCCTAGGAACCGCCGCGCGCCCGGTGCCGGATCGGCATGGCCGGTGCCGACACGGCATTGGATTCCCGCCCCGCCGCGGCCCATCAGGTCAGCCGCGACGGTCGGAGGCGGCGATGCTCGGTGTACTCGGCGGGATGGGTCCGATGGCCACGGTGGACTTCCTGGCCAAGCTCGTGCGAGCGACGCCCGCGGGGCGCGACCAAGACCACATCCCGACCCTGGTCTGCTCGGCCGTCGACATCCCCGACCGCGCCGACGCGATCCTGGGCACCGGACCGGACCCGCTGCCGGCAATGCGCGCCGCCCTGGCGCGGCTCGAGGCCGGCGGCGCCACCCGGATCGCGATCCCCTGCAACACCGCCCATCACTGGCACGCGGCGCTGCAGGCCGGGACTGGCCTGCCGATCCTCCACATCGTCGACGCCGTGGCCGAGACCCTGGCGCGCACAGGGATCGAGACCGGCGGCCGGGTCGGCCTGCTCGCCACCGACGGCACCCTGCGGGCCGGGCTCTACCGGGAGCGGCTGGCGCGGCGCGAGATCGCGTGCCGCGCGCCCGGTCCGGAGGGTCAGGCCGCCGTGGCGGCGGCGATCCGCCCGGTGAAGGCGCACCGGGTCGCAGAGGCGCGGCCGCTCCTGGAGGCGCAGGTCCGGGCGCTGTCGGAGGCCGGCTGTGACCGGGTGGTGATGGCCTGTACGGAGATCCCGATCGCGCTCGCCGGGAGCGACCCGTCCGGCCTGCTGGTGGACGCCACCGAGGCGCTGGCGCGCGCCTGCGTGGCGGCTTGCCGGCCGGATCGCGGGGACGCCGCCGCGGCGCTGCCGCGCGCGGCCTGATCGGGCGCCCTTTACGGACCCTGCTTGGCGAATTCCGACAGCACCCCGCGCAGGACCTTGAGCCGGGTCTCGTAGGCGGCTTTGAGGCAGGCGACGTCGCCCCCGCAGGCCTGCCGCTCCTTGAGCCACGCCTCTTGGTCGTCGCGCAGCTTGCCCTGGCCGCCCATCGGCAGCACGCTCTTCAGGATCTCGAACCGGGTCGCCATCTCGACGTCCCGGTCGTTGAGCGGGAGATGGGCGCAGATCGCCTTCTCGTCGGGCGCCTCGGCCTTGTCGCACGGGAAGCTCGCGGCCCGAGCGGGGAGCGGAGCGAGGGTCGTCAGGGCGGAGAGCGCCAGGGTGAGGACGAGCGGCTTCGACATGGTCCGCCAACGGCCCGCCAACGGAAAGGCTCCGCGCGAAGCGGCGGCAGGGTAAACCGGTCCGGGATCACAGGATCCCGGGATCAGAGGCCCGGCTTGACGATCGCCAGGATGACGATGCCGATCATCAGCAGCGTCGGCACCTCGTTGAGCACCCGGTAGAACTTGTGACCGCGGGTGTTCCGGTCGGCGGCGAAATCCTTGACTATCCGGGCGAGCCAGCCGTGGATCCCTGACATCGCCAGGACCAGCACGAACTTCGCCTGCAGCCAGACGCTCGCGTAGAAGCCGCTCATCCCGGCGAGCGTGAGCCCGAACACCCAGGTGGCGATCATGGCCGGGTTCATGATTGCCTTGAGCAGGCGGCGCTCCATCACCTTGAAGGTCGCCGATTGCGCCTCGGAGCCCGGCGGCAGGCTCGCGTGGTAGACGAACAGCCGCGGCAGGTAGAGCATCCCGGCCATCCAGGCGATCAGGCTGATGACGTGGCCGGCCTTGATCCAGTCGTACAGCACCCGCCCGGCCTCAGCCCTGGCCGCGCAGCCGCGCGAGCATCCGCTCGACATGGGCCACCGGCGTCTGCGGCGTGATGCCGTGGCCGAGGTTGAAGATGTGCGGCAGACCGGCGGTCGCCGCCAGCACCGCGTCCACCGCCGCGTCGAGGGCGGCGCCGCCCGCGATCAGCGTGTCCGGATGCAGGTTGCCCTGCGTCACCGTCGTGGCCGGCACCCGTGCCCGCAGGGCCCTCAGGTCCACGCCCCAATCGACCCCGACCGCGTCGGCGCCGGTCTCCGGCACCACCCGGGCGTGGCCGTCGAGGCCCGAGCCGCGGGCGAAGACGATGATCTTGGCCCCCGGCACCCGGGCACGGACCCCCGCCACCATCCGGGCGATCGGCTGCAGCGACCAGCGGGTGAGGGCATCGGCGGCGGGCGCGTCCGGCAGCGCGCTCTCGGACACGTCGCCGACGGGCTCGACGACCCCACCGGAGGCCGGCACCGCGCGCGGCAGGGTGCCCGCATGGGACTCGAAGATCTGCACCGCGTCGGCGCCGGCCTCGAGCTGGCGCACGAGGTAGTCGGTCTGCACCGTGACGAGGCGGTCGATCAGGGCGTCGACCAGGGCGGTGTCCCCCTCGGCCAGCGCCCGCGCGGGGGCGAGATCCGGCGTGCCGCGGCCGCCGATCATGTAGCTCGCCACCGTCCAGGGCGCGCCGCAGAAGCCGAGCAGCGTGGTCTCGCCGGGCAGTTCCGCGCGCAGCCGCGTCACCGTCTCGAAGACCGGGGCGAGATGGGTCATCACCGCCGGATCGCCGGCCTCGCGCAGCCGCGCGAACGCGTCCCGTCCGTCCAGCGGGTCGAGGCGCGGGCCCTCGCCCTCGACGAAGCGCACGTCCTGGCCGAGCGCGTGGGGGACGACGAGGATGTCGGAGAACAGGATCGCCGCGTCGAAGCCGAAGCGCCGGATCGGCTGGAGCGTCACCTCGACGGCGAAGTCCGGGCTGTAGCAGAGGTCGAGGAACGAGCCGGCTTCCGCCCGGGTCGCCCGGTACTCCGGCAGATAGCGCCCGGCTTGGCGCATCATCCAGGCGGGGGCGGTCCGATCGCCTCGCCCTCGAGGACGCGCAGCACCTTCCGGCCGGACGTCTTCCGCTCGGGCTCGCGCTCCGTCATGGCCGTTCCCATCCCGTATTCCTCACCCCGCATGCCCGTCGGCGGGCGTCCTGTCGAGTCGAGGCGCGCCGATCCCCACACAGGCCCCTTCGAAAAGATAAGAGAGAATCTTGGAGTCTGTTTTTTCTCTTGGGGGGCCGAATCTCGGGGGCACAAAAGCGTCCACAGGCGGTCCCCGACGCCGCGCCGTTAACGAGGCTTTAAAGGATTTGCTCCATCTTGCGAGAACCGGATGGTCCGACAGCACCTTGGCAACGCCGAGTCGTGTACGGGCCCCCGATGCGTCCCGGATTCTCCCAGACGCCCGGATTCCGCGCGTCCCGCTCGCCTGCCTGTGAACGGCGGAGTCGACAGCGCGCACCGGGATCGCCCTGGACCGGCCCGGTCGGGCATCCTATCCACATTCATCGACTCCCCTGGCGGCCGGCGGTGGACAACCTCGGCGCCGCGCAAGGCGACCGCCGAGTCGACCGCAGAGGCGATCGGAATGGGCCGCAGCTACTTCCACCTCCACCTCGTCTCCGACTCCACCGGCGAGACGCTGATCAATGTCGGGCGCGCCGCGGCCGCGCAATACGAGGGCGTCTCGGCGATCGAGCACGTCTACCCGCTGGTCCGCTCGGCCGCGCAGCTCGACCGGGTGATCTCGGAGATTCGGGCGGCGCCGGGCCTCGTCCTCTACACCCTGGTCGGCGGCGATCTCGGCGAGCGGCTGGAGGAGGTCGCCCGCGAGACCGGCTCGCCCTGCCTGTCGGTGCTGCGGCCGGTCCACGACCTGCTGCGCGCCTATCTCGGCGCCGAGACCACGGCCCGCCCCGGCGCCCAGCACATGCTCAACGCCGAGTACTTCAAGCGCATCGACGCGATGAACTTCACGCTGGCCCACGACGACGGCAACCTGCCGGACGATCTGGAGGAGGCCGACGTGATCCTGCTCGGGGTCAGCCGGACCTCGAAGACGCCGACCTCGATCTACCTCGCCAATCGCGGCCTCAAGACCACCAACCTGCCGCTGGTGCCGGGCGTGCCGCTGCCGCCCGCGATCGAGCGCGCCCGGAAACCCCTGGTCGTCGGCCTGTTCGCCTCGCCGGAGCGGATCGTGCAGATCCGCCAGAACCGGCTGTCGAGCCTCAACGCCGACGAATCCTCCCTCTACGTCGACCGCTCGGCGGTGGCCGACGAGATCACCGCCTCCCGCCGGCTGTTCGTCAAGAACCGCTGGCCGACGATTGACGTGACCCGCCGCTCCATCGAGGAGACCGCGGCGGCGATCGTCGACCTCCACCGCGACCACCGGCTGAAGTTCATCGCGGACTGAGACGGGGTTCCCAAAGGGCTGAGCCCTTTGGCAGGGGTTCGGGGGCAGGGCCCCCGAGACGCCAGGGCTCCGCCCTGGACCCGCGAAAGGTCTCGACCTTTCGAAACCACGACGTTCTCAGCTCCCGCTCAGGACCGTCCGCACCAGGGCGAGGCCCGCCACGAGGCCGATCAGCCCGGCGGCGACCGAGGCCACCACGTAGAGCGCGGCCGCGGCGGTCTCGCCCCGCTGGTACAGGCTGATTGCGTCGAGGGAGAAGGTCGAGAAGGTGGTGAAGCCGCCGAGCACGCCGGTGGTCAGGAACAGCCGCGCCGGGTGGCCGGCCGCGCCCCGCAGGGCGAAGCCCTCGGCGAGCACGCCCATCAGGAACGAGCCCAGCACGTTGATGATCAGCGTGGCCAGCGGGAAGCCGAGGCCCGGCAGCAGCCGCGCCACCGCGACGTTGATGCCGTGGCGGGTCCCGCCGCCGAGCCCGGCCCCGAGGATGACGATGAGGGTGTTGATCATGCCTGCCCTTCCTGTTCGGTCGGGCGGCCGCGTCGTGTCGCGGCTTCGGCGCAGGGCCCCACCGCGGACGGCTGAGGGCACGCCCGTTCGGTAGGAGCCATCAGCCCGGCAGGGCGGCCAGGATCGGCGACCATCGGGCGGTTGTCGGGGAGCTCCATCCCCATCGCCGACAGGCTTAGCGCAGGATGCGCGGCAGGGGAATCGGGTTTTCCGGATGCCCGGGCGCGGCGGAACGATGTTCACGGAGCGCTTGTCCCTCCCCCTTGTGGGGAGGGGAGGGGTGGGGGTGGTTCAGGATCAAGCGTTCCGGTGCCGCTTGCGCCACCCCCACCTCCAACGCCTCCCCACACGGGGGAGGTGAGCGTGGTCCGGAGGGATGCCTGCGCCGGCTCAGCGGGCAAAGGCGAAGTGGCTGCGCTGCTCGATCTGGGCGGCGTAGAAATCCTCGATCACCTCGCGGACGACCTCGGCCAGCTCGTCGCCCCGGTGCTCGTCGAGCTGGATGTCGCTGCCGACCGTCCGGCCGATCGCGCAGCTCGCGGCGCCCGGCACGAGGCGCTCGTTGTAGCGCTGGTTCAGGCCCGAGACCGAGATGTAGTTGCTGCCGCCGAGTTCGGGACCGTACTTGATCTTGATCTTCTGCTCGGACTCGGTGCCGCGCAGCAGCGCGCAGAGGCTGATGAAGTTGTCCTGATCGATCTTGGCCTCGAGGCCGGTGATGCTGCCGTGGACGTTGTCCTCCTCGTTGAGGACCTCGGCCATGAGGTGCAGCACCCCGACCACCGGCTCCAGCGCCCGCGCGCCGTCCTCCAGGAGCTTCTTGCGGAAGTCGTTGCTGCGGGCATCGGCCTCCTGCAGCCGCGCGCGGAACCTGTCCTTGACCTCGTTCACGCGTGCCATCGCGCGCCCTCCCTGGTGATTCAAGCCGATGCTTTGATGCTCGGACATTGAGAACCTACGGAGGCCCAACAGATGATGCAAGATCGTGCAAAATATTGATGCCTGCTCAGAACTTGAGCCGTTGCACAGGAATAATACTTGCTCACGAACTGTGCAACGGTATCCGTCCGGGCGGCCGGGTCTACTTGAGGAGCTGCAGCAGGCTCCGTCCCGCCGGGGTCTTGAGTTCCTTGGCGTCGAGCGTGCCGTCGTCGTCGGGATCGGCGGCCTTGAAGCGCTGCTCGACCAGGGCGAGGTATTCCTTGCGGTCGAGGGTGCCGTCGGAATCGGTGTCGGCCGCCTTCAGGTCCTTCTTGCTGAGCCGGCCCTTCAGCTCCTTGGCGTCGACGGTGCCGTCCTTGTCGGTCTCGGCGCCGTCGAAGACCTTGCCGGCGGCGGCCTGCGCCTCGGCCAGATCGATCGTGCCGTCGTTGTCGGTGTCGACCGCTTTCAGCGTGCGCTCGGTGCCGGCGGACCGGGCCAGGGCCGAGGAGGACAGAGCGGCCGGGACGGCCAGGCCGAGGGCGAGGGCCGCGGCCAGCGCGCGGGCGGGTGTGATCAGGATCGCGGGCATGAGCGGAATCTCCGGTGGCGGTCAGCGCCGGCAGCCCAAGCCGCCACGCGGTGTGCCGTTCCCGGAGGCGCGTTCACAAGCTGACGAGCATCCGTCGGCCGGCAGGCCCGGCCCGCATTCCGTGCAGGGTCCTGGCGCGCCGACGCGTCCGTTCACGCCTCGGATTGCGGAAGGCGGTTTTCCCTGTCGCCGCGCATTCCCGCGGCCGCGATCAGCGCGCCGGGCCGTCCAGCGCCGCCAGCCGCTCCGGCCCGGGCGGCCCGGGGACCCGTTCCGGACGCGAGAGCGCGCGGGCCAGGGCCGGCAGGTCCGGGACGGGGGCGCCCGCAGCCCCGAAGACCGACCGGTCGAGGGCCGCCAGGGCTGCCGTCACGTCCGGCCGGCCCCGCCAGATCCGGGCGAGGTCCGGGGCGTCCCGCATCGCCGCGTCCAGCGCCGCACGGAACCCGGCCGGATCGCCCGCGCGGGCTGCCGCATGCAGGGCCCGGCGGGCGGAGGCGGACAGGCGTAAGGACGGCCGGCCGAGACCGAAGCCGATCAGCGCCAGGCCCAGCCCGAAGGCGGCGAGCGCCGCCGCGGCGGTCACGAGCGGCGAGGGGATCGCGGGCGGCGCCCGGTCGGTCTCGCGGTCGGGCAAGCCACCGCCGATCTGCCGGGCCGGGATCTCGGTCTCGCGCATCGTCCGGGTGCTCGTGTCGAACCACGGGATCGCGATCGCGTCGAGGGGGATGATCTCCGGCACGCCGGGCTTCACGTCCCACTGGTAGGTGGCCCGCGCCACCGGTCCCGACGGGGTCAGCAGGGTCTCGCGCGTGACCGGGCCCGCGAAGGTGATGATGCCGCGGGTGCGCATCACCGGCCGCGGCGGCAGGCCCTCGGCGACCATGCCCTGCGCCTCCAGGGTGACGATCCGGCGGGCGGTCTCGCCGACCTTGATGGTCTCGGGGTCGGGGCTCCACGAATCGGTGATCGCGACGTCCTTGGCGGGCAGCCACCAGGGCTCCTTGGCGTCGGGACCGCCGGTGGGCTCGGTCCAGGGCGCCACCGGGAACGGGATCGGCTTCGAGCGCACCTCGACCACCCGCCGCTCGCCGACATCGTTGACCGTCAGCTTGTGGATGAACGGCTCGATGGTGAACTGCCCGGCATGGTGCGGGAACACCGCGACGGTGCGGTCGAACGCGATGGCGCTCTGGCCGTCGGGGAGCTTGGTCCGGCTCCAGTGGTCGCGGCCGAGCTGCGTCCAGGAGAAGTTGGCGAGCGAGGGCTGCACCACCTCCTCCAGCAGGATCGGCTGCTTGTAGACCCCGTGGATCTTCAGCAGCACCATCTCGCGGGCGAAGGGCGCGCTGTTGCCGTTCAGCTCCGCCGTCACCGTCAGGGTGAGGTCGCCGGGCTCGACCTCGGCGCGGGCGGGGAGGGGAGCGAGGAGGATAAGGGCGAGAGCCAGGGCGCGCATCTCGGTCACCCCAAAAGAAATCACCACGGGTTGCTCCCGGCGGGGATGGCGGTACCGGCCTCGACCCGGCGGGTCTGCTCGGCGCGCAGGCGCAGCTTGAGATAGCGGCCGGGATCGTCCGGCAGGGTCTGGAGCCAAAGCCGGTCCGGGCGGATCTCGTGGGCCTCGAAGCTCTTGGTCACCCGCCGGACCTCGCGCTCGGGCGCCTCGGCCACCATGGCGGAGCCGCCGCCGGTCCGGCCGCGGCCGGCCGCGTCGCCGGCCGAGCCGCGGGCCGGCCCTTGCCGGCGTCGATCGATTGCTGCTCGGCCTTGCCGCGTCGGGCGACCTTGCTGTTGCCGGGCAGCGACGCGCTGGCGTTGGATTCCTTGTTGCCGGCCAGGCCCTCGCCGCTGGAGGCGGCGTTGATGTCGTTGTTCTGGTCCTGGTTGCCGGTGTTGTTGTAGCGGGCGCCGTACTGGGCGGTGCCGTTGGCGATGCCGCCGCCGGGACCGCGGTCGATCACCTCGGCCTGCATCCGGGCGATCAGCGAGCGGTTGGCCTGGGCGTCGGCGTTGCGGGGGTTGAAGCGCAGCGCTTCGTCGTAGGCCGCGAGCGCGCCGGTGAGGTCGCCCGCCTTCGCGAGCGCGTTGCCGAGATTGTAGCTCGCCCGCCGGCCGCCGGTGCGGAACAGCGCGATCGCCGCGTCGTAGCGGCCGGCCTCGTAGAGCGCTGCGGCGCGCCAGGCCGGATCGTCGAGGACATGCGCGGCGAGCCCCGGCAGGCCGAGGCCCATCAGCAGCCGCCCGAAGCCGGTGCGCGGCTGCGAGACGGCGAGCAGCGCCAGGAGGCCGAGGCCGGCAAGCGCGAGGCCCGCGACCCGGGCGCGGTGCCGCCAGCGCACCGGCAGGCCGGCCCGGAGCGGGGCGGCGAGGCCGGTCTCGGGGAGGGTCAGCCGCATCACGCGCTCCTCATCACGCGCTCCTGCGGAACAGCACCAGGGCCGGCAGGGCCGCGAGCAGCAGCAGCCAGCGCCCGAGATCTGCGTAGGCCAGCACCCCGTAGCCGCCGGCCGCGAGGTGCTGGCTGAGCCCGGCCCCGACCGCGTCGAGCACCGGGCCGGGGGTGTCGATGTCGGCGGTCGTGCCGCCGCCGGCCCGCGCGAGGGCGTCGAGGGCGGTCCGGTCGGGCTTCGGGACGTTCGGCGGCAGCGGCTTGTCGGCCGGGACGAACAGGGCCTGGAGGCGCCAGCCGTGCTCGGCGATGGCGCGCGCCTCCCGGGTCGCAGCCTCGCCGATGCCGTCGCCGTCGCTGATCAGCACCACGTCGGCCGCGACCACGCTGGCCTCCGCCAGGGTGCGGCGGGCGAGCGCCAGCCCGCGCTCGGGATGGGAGCCCCGGTCCGGCACCGTGTCGGCGTCGAGGGCGAACAGGGTGGTGCCGAGGCTGTCGCGGTCGGTGGTCGGGGAGGCGGCGAGGTAGGCGTCGCCGGCATAGACGACGAGCGCCACCGCCCGGGTGCCGGCGGCCTCGGCCACCGCGGCGGCGGCCTGCCGGACGCCCTGAAGGTTGCCGCCCTCGGTGACCGAACGGGACAGGTCGACGACGAGCACGGTCTCGTCGAGGTTGCGGAAGGTGCGCCCGTCGGCGCGCTCCACCGCGGGGCCGGTGAGGGCGAGGGCGATCAGCCCGGCCGCGAGCGCCGCGGCGCGGTTCGCCTGCCGCCGTCCGCCCAGCACCGCGCCGGTCCGGGCGAGATGCGCCATCAGCGCCGGATCGACCGCCCGGGCCCAGTCGCCGAGCGGCGCCGCGCGCCACGCGGCGCGGAGCGCCAGCAGGGCGACGACCGGGATCGCCAGGAACCACCAGGGGCGCAGGAGCGCGAATGCGTCGAGGGCGCTCATCGGGTCGATCCTCCCGCCCAGACCACCTCGTCCTGAGGTGCCGGAGCGCAGCGGAGGCCTCGAAGGAGCCCTCCAGCCAGCCGCGCGATGTCTGGAGCCCTCCTTCGAGGCTCGCTGCGCTCGCACCTCAGGATGAGGAGGTTGGTCGGACAGGTGTGGTATCGGGCCATCACGCCCCCCTCCGGCTGGCGAGCAGCGCGGCGGCGGCCAGCAGCGCCAGGGCGGCCGGCCAGGGCCACAGGTCCCGGCGCAGCGGCAGGGGCGGCGCCAGGGCGCGGCCGCCCTCCAGCCGGTCGATGGCGTCGGCGACGCGGACGAGGTCGTCCGTGGTGCGGACCCGGAACGCCTCGCCGCCGCTGGCCTGGGCCATGTCGCGCAGGGTCTCGGTGTCGACCACGTCCTGCTCGCCGTCGGCGTCGGCCATGTCGCGGGGGCCCAGCGCGATGGTGTAGACCTTGATGCCCAGCTCCCGGGCGAGCTCCGCCACGTCCTTGGGGGCGGTCTGGCCGGCATTGTTGGCGCCGTCCGAGAGCAGGATCACGGCCTTCGCGGCCTTCTCGCCGGGCTTGGCTCCGGACGCGGCCTCGCCTCCGGCATCCCGGGGATCGAGCCGCCGCAGGGCGAGCCCCAGGCCGTCGCCGATCCCGGTGGAACGGCCGCTGATGCCGATCGTCGCCTCGTCCAGCGCCCGGGCGACCGCCGCGGTGTCGAAGCTCGGGGCGGCGGCCACGTAGGCTTGGTCGGCGAAGATCACGAGGCCGATCCGGTCACCGGCCCGGCGGCGGATGAAGTCGGTGCCGACGCGCTTGACCGCGGTGAGCCGGTTCACGGTCTCGCCGTCGAGGGCGAAGTCGCGCCGCTCCATGGAGCCCGACAGGTCCATGGCGATCATGATCTCGCGGCCGGAGGCCGGGAGCGCGGCGGCCGGCAGGACGAGGCGCGGAACACTCAGCGCCGCCACCAGGGCGATCCACAGCGTCCAGGTCAGCAGGGCCCGCCGCCGCCCGCGGGCGGCCAGATCAGCGCCGGTGCGCCCGTCGCCGACCAGCGTGCCGGGGACGCGGAGCGCCCCGCTGCCGCCCTCCGGCTCGGGCGGGATCAGGCGGGCGGCCAGTAGCGGCAGGGGCAGGGCCAGCAGCGCCCAGGGCGCGGCGAGGTCGAAGGCCGACAGCAGGGCGCTGAGCCAGGCGGGCAGGAATGCGCTCATGAGGACGTCATGCCCGCAGCCGTCCGATCAGGCGGCCTAGCTCGGCATCGAGGGCGTCGAGGTCCGGCGCCTGCCGCCGGTACAGGCCGTCGGCGAGCACCCGTCCGGCACCCCGCGTGAAGAAGTCGGTCTTGAACAGCCCGTCGAGGCGGGCCGCCCAGTCGGCCCCCGCGGCCCGGCTCTCCGCCTCACCGCCGAGCGTCCGGCCGAGGCGGCGCAGCAGACGGGCCTGGGCCAGGAGGCGCGCCTCCGGATCGAGGCCGCGGCTCCGGGTCAGCTCGGCCAGCGCCGCCCGGCGGATGGTGGCCCGGGACCGGCTGCGCCCGTAGCGCACCAGCCCGACCAGCAGGGCGGCGAGGAAGCCCAGGGCGGCCGCCGCGATGATCTCGCCCTGCACGGCGCCCGCGGCGCCGCCGGGCAGGTGCAGGCCGCGGAGCTGGTCGAGGGACAGGGGGATCTCGGCGGGCGTGACGGGATTCATCGGGATGGACCGCCGGTTCCGGTCTCACAGCACCGCATCAAGGCGCTCCATGAGCGGCGCGTAGGCCTCCGGGCCGGTCTCGACGTCGAGGCGCACGCCCGCGATGCCCCGGCGGGCATAGTCGGCGAGCCGGGCTTCGGCGGACTCCCCCGCCGGCCCGGCGGCTTTCGGCAGCGCGGTCCCGCGGCGGCCATCCGCGAGGGCGAAGGGGTAGTAGCCCGGCGGCCGGGCGCGCTCGAAGGCGTCGCTGACCAGGATAAGCCGGATCGCGATCCGCTCGGCGAGCAGCGTCAGGAGTTCGCCGAAGCCCGGGCCGGGATCGTCGAGGGCGCTGGCGATGACGAGATGGCCGCCGGCGGGCAGCAGGCTGCGCGCGAGACCGAGCGTCCCCTCCAGAGGCGGCTCCGCGCGGGCAGGTGAGCCGGTTTCCGCCCCCAGGGCGTCGGCGTGGGCCTGGGCGAGGGCGCCGGTCACCGCGATCATGGCGCGCTCGCCGCCCGCCGGCCGCAGAACCGTGGGCGCGCCGGCCGACGCCACCGCGAGGCCGACCCGGCCGCCATCGGCGGCGACCCGCCAGCCGAGCAGCGCCAGGGCCTCGGCGGCCGCGACCGAGCGGAGCGCCCGGCGAGTGCCGAACAGCATGGAGGGCCGGAAATCGGCGAGCAGCACCACGGCGCGGTCGCGCTCGTCGTGATGGGTGCGCACGTGCAGCTGCCCGGTGCGGGCGGTGGCGTTCCGGTCGATGAAGCGGCGGTCGTCGCCCTCGGACCAGAGCCGGACATCCTCCGGCTCCGAGCCGCGCCCGCGGCGCCGGGTGACAATGCCGCCGGGCAGGCCCGCGAGCGTCCGGGTCGCGGGCGCCGAGCCGCGGCGGGCGAGGTGGCGCAGGCCCATCAGGGCCTCGCCGGAGAGGTGGATGCCGTGCTCGGCGCGATCTCTTCCCGCGCCCTGGACGGGGGAGGGGGCCCGGCCGTCGGGCCGCCGTCCCCCGCGGAGGGGGGCGGGAATTGGCGGCGCGACTGTCCGAACCCGAACACCGTCAGAGCGCCCGCACCCGCTGGATCAGGTCGCCGACGACGCCGCGCGCCGTCTTGCCCTCGGCGGCCGCCCGCCAGGTCAGGCCGATGCGGTGGGAGAGGGCGTCGCGCGCGAGTTCCGTGACATCCTCGGGGATCACATGGTCGCGACCGCGCAGCCAGGCCCGGGCCTTGCCGGCCATCATCAGCGCCAGGGTGCCGCGCGGCGAGGCCGGGTGCTCGATCAGGGCGCGCAGGTCCGGGGCGGCGGCGTCGGTGCGGGTCGCCGCCACCAGCCGGACGAGGTAGTCCTTGAGCGCCGGCGACACGTAGGTGGCGAGCGCCGCCTCCCGGGCGGCGCGCACGTCGGCCAGCGACAGCCGCATGGTCATCGCGTCGACGTGGTGGGTGATCTCGCCCTCGACCAGGTCGAGGATCGCCCGCTCGGTGGTCTCGTCGGGCATGTCGACCACGACGTGGAGGAGGAAGCGGTCGAGCTGCGCCTCCGGCAGCGGGAAGGTGCCGGCATGCTCGATCGGGTTCTGGGTCGCCACGACCATGAACGGGTCGGACAGGCGGTGGGTGTGGCCCGAGACCGTCACCTGCCCCTCGGCCATGGATTCGAGCAGCGCCGACTGCACCTTCGGGGGCGCGCGGTTGACCTCGCCGACCAGCACGAGGGCGTGGAACAGCGGCCCGGGCAGGAACTCGAAGGTGCCGCTGTCCTGGCGCCACACCGTGGTGCCGGTGAGGTCGGCCGGCATCAGGTCCGGCGTGCACTGGATGCGCGCGAAGGAGCCGTCGAGCCCGTCGGCGAGCCGCTTGACCGCGCGGGTCTTGGCCAGCCCCGGCGCGCCCTCGATCAGCAGGTGGCCGCCGGTCAGGAGCCCGATCAGCAGGCGCTCCACGAGGCCGGCGCTGCCGATCAGGCCGCGCTCCAGCCCCTCGCGCAGCGCCATGACGCGGCCGTGCAGCTCCGCATCCGGGACGCTCTCGGGCCGGCGTTCGGCGCGCACACCGCTCATCACAGCGCTCATGCGAAGACTGACCCGACGCGGATCGAATCCGCCGCAACGGCCGTTCCCCGGGCCATGTCGTGGGCCATGTGCTGCATCCTGCACGTCTCCTCGGCCGGGTCCCGAATTCTTAAGGGATCCTCAGGCTCTTGCCGGTGTGCCCGCTGCCCGGTGCGGCCGTCAATCCCGCTTCAGACACGCTGTCCGATCCGGGCCGGGCCATGGTGTCACGGTTCCGTCACCTCCCCTCTCCCATGAGACCGCGGATGACCAGCTACGCCGCCCTCCCCGAAGAGTTGAAATCCGGCATCGGCCTGCTCGTGGCCTTCGTGCTCGGCACGATTATCGGCGCCGAGCGGCAGTACCGGCAGCGCACGGCGGGCCTGCGCACGGCCGTACTGGTGGCGGTCGGCGCCAGCGCCTTCGTGGATCTCGGCATGCGGCTGACCGGTCCGGACGGGGGCGTCCGCACGGTGGCCTACGTGATCTCCGGCATCGGCTTCCTCGGCGCCGGCGTGATCATGAAGGAGGGCATGAACGTCCGCGGCCTCAACACGGCCGCCACGCTGTGGTGCTCGGCCGCCGTCGGCGCGTTCTGCGGCGCCGACCTGCCCCTGGAGGCCGTGTTCGTGATGGTGACGGTGCTGGCCTGCAACACCGCGCTCCGGCCGCTGGTGAACGCCATCAACCGCGCGCCGATCCGCGAATCCGCCACCGAGGCGACCTACGAGGTCCAGGTCACCACGGCACCCGGCGAGGCCGGGCCGGCCCAGGACCTGCTGGTCGAGCGCCTGGAGGCGGCCAATTACCCGGTCAGCAGCGTCGTGGTCGAGGAGCGCGGCGAGCGCGCGGTCGACGTGGTGGCAACCCTGACGGCCAGCGCCGTGAAGGCGGAGGAGCTTGACGCCGTCACCGCCGAGCTCGCCCGCGCCCCGGGCATCCGCCACGCCACCTGGTCGATCCAGACGGCGGATTGAGTTCTCCGTGGTCGAAGCTTGATCGGCCTGATCGGACCCGTATCGGCTCTCGGTCCAACCCAGCCGTAGGGGCGTTGTCGACGCGTCCTGAAGGCCGCCCTGCATCGGCTCTCCGGCGACGTCTGCCCGAGGGGGGTTCAGACGTCCTCCGTTGATTGGGAGAGACCACCGTCCAGCCGCATCAAGCCAGTCGGCGTGCGCCTCGCACGGCCATCAACGCCAGCGCCGAAGCTGCAAGAGCCAGTGGCACGAACGAGACCCAGAGGACCGTGTCCCATCCGTAGCTCGTGAGCAGACCTCCGGATGAGAACGAACCCAGGGCCACCATGCCGAACACGATGAAGTCGTTGACCGACTGCACCCGCGTCCGTTCCTCGGGCTGGTGGCATTCCAGCACCATCGCCGAAGCCCCCACGAAGCCGAAGTTCCAGCCCAGGCCCAGGAGGATCAGGGACAGCCAGAAATGCGCGACGTCCACGCCTGCAAGGCCAACGATGGCGGCCGCGCCCGTCAACGTGAGGCCGGCCGCCACGACGCTCGACGCACCAAAGCGCGTGATCAGCCGTCCGGTGAAGAAGCTCGGGCCGTACATGGCGATCACGTGCCATTGGAGGCCGAGATTCGCGTCCTCCTGCGCATGCCCGCACAGGTGCATCGCCAGCGGCGCCGCCGTCATCACGAAGTTCATCAGCAGATAGGACACGGCCCCGCAGACCACCGCGATGATGAAGCGCGGCTGGGCCAGGATCACCGCCAGGGGCCGCCCGCCGGCGAGAACGTCCGCGGCGGGGCGCGGCAGGCGGACGCCGGCGAGAACGACGGCCGCCAGTGCGGCGACCGCTGCTTGAGCCAGGAAGGTGGCGGCGAACAGGTGGGGCGGCCACAGGTTCATGGTGTGCGTGACGAGTTGCGGGCCGATCACCCCCGCGAAGATCCCGCCCGCCATGACGGTGGACAGCGCGCGCGGTCGCCGCTCGGGCGGGACGCACTCCGCCGCGGCGAAGCGGAACGAGAAGACCACGGCGGCGTAGGCACCCCCGAAGAACATGGCCGCGCTGAACAGCCAGAAGTTGGCTGCCAGGATGGCAAGCGCGGACAGCAGCCCGACGAGCACCCCGCAGCTCGTTCCGCTCATGAAGGCCGCGTTGCGACCGTAGCGTCGGGCGATACTGCCGGCCGGGAGCGAGCAGGCGGCCATCCCGACGACGAAAATCGAAATCGGCAACGTCGCCAGGATCTTGCTCGGCGCCAGCATGTCGCCGACGATGGCACCGGTCGAGAACACGACGACAGAGTTCGCCCCGGCGAGCGCCTGTGCGATGGCCAGCCTGAGGACGTTCGCTGTTCCGGCTCGGGCAACGGGAGCGGGTGCGCGTTCGGCGGTCAGCGTGGAGGCGTCAGGCATCGGAGGCTCGGGTTGCAACGGATGGCTTCCTCGTGCCCGCTTGCCGGCAGGCTGGGCGGCTATAAATCGCGTGACGCTCGTCCGTATCTCGACGGGATGCCAATTTGTGTAGAATGGCTGCCAACCTGAAGGTTGGCGATGAAGTGGGAGCCGATCGAGACGCCGCCTGGCTTGGTGCCGCCCCGGCCGGTGACCGTGCGTGCCCAGACGATCCCGGCGCGCGGGTACTTCGCCGAGCACGCACACCGCTGGCACCAAATCGTCTACGCCACCTCCGGGGTGCTCACGGTGGCCGTGGAAGGGCGCTCCTTCGTGATCTCGCCGGAGCAGGCCGTGTGGCTGCCGACCGGCGTCCGACACCGGGTCGGATCGCTTCTCGGCGCCCAGTTCCGCAGCCTTTGGGTCGCCGATGAGGCCGGACGGGACGTGGAGGATCGCCCCACGGTGTTCGCTGTGCAACCCTTGCTGCGAGCCCTGATCCTGGAGGCTGTGGCGCTGGAAGGGGCGCAGGACGATGACGGCTATGCCGGTCGCGTCACCGCCCTCATCCTCGACCAATTCCGACGGGCCCGTCCGCTGCCGGGGGCGCTGCCCTGGCCGCGCGGGGGTCCTTTGGTCGGGCTGTGTGAAGCGCTCTATGCCAATCCGGCCGATACGCGTGGGCCCGAAGAATGGGGGCGTGACCTCGGGATGTCGGAACGGACCCTGGCGCGGCGTTTCGAGACCGACATCGGGATGAGCCTGCGATCTTGGCGGCGACGCCTGCGCTTGTTCAGGGCCGTCGAGCCGATGGGCGGCGGCAGGAGTGTGACCGAGACCGCCATGCAACTCGGCTACGGCTCGACGTCCGCGTTCGTTTACGCGTTCCGCACTGAGCTCGGCAGCACGCCGCAAGCCTACATGCGCGAGCAGATCTCAGGGTAACCCGGGATCATGGCCTCTTCTGCACGTTCAAGTCTGGCAACGTCATTCCTGGCCCGGGCTCATCCAGACCTGACCGAGCCTGCCATGGGTCGTGGACCGGCGTGGCGGCGACGTTCTCTCGTGCGTGGCCGTCCGAAAGCGGCCCGGCGGAGATCCACCCAACGCGGACCTTCCCTCGGTCAAGCGCACGGCGTTCGAACCCTGGGACGCGGCCCGATCGAGACCGGCCCAATTTAAGACCTGCCTCGGTCACGAAACCTCCGAGCCTGATCGAACCTTATCCGGCGGATGTCCGGAGACCGACCATGACCCAATCGCAGAAGAGCGCGCTGATCGTCGGGGCCTCCCGCGGCCTCGGGCTCGGCCTCGCCGAGACCTTCCTGGCGCGCGGCTGGCGGGTCACCGCGACCCAGCGCACGCCGTCCCCGCAGCTCGGCCGCCTGAGCGCCGAGGCGCTGCGCATCGAGACCGCCGACATCGACGACGATGCGGGTGTCGCCGCCCTCCACGACCGCTTGGCGGGCCAGCGCTTCGACCTGATCTTCGTGGTGGCCGGCGTCGCCACGCAGGCGCATGATCCGCTCCACGCGGTGCCCCGTTCGGTGGCCGCGCAGGTCTTCCTCACCAACGCGGTCAGCCCGATCCGTTTCGCCGAGGCCTTCCTCGACCGCCTCGCCCCCGGCGGCAGCCTCGCGTTGATGAGCTCGGTCCTCGGCAGCGTCAGCCTCAACGACAGCGGCGGCTGGGAGACCTACCGGGCCAGCAAGGCGGCGCTGAACACCCTGGCGCGCAGCTTCGAGATCCGCCACCGGGCCGAGAACCTGTCGGTGCTGATCCTGCACCCGGGCTGGGTGCGCACCGAGATGGGCGGGGCGGAGGCCGATATCGACGTGGCGACCAGCGTCACGGGGCTCGCCGACGTGATCACGGACCGGCTCGGCCGGCCGGGCGCCCATTACCTCGACTACACGGGCAAGACGCTGCCGTGGTGACGCTGCGCCGGTAGGGGTCGCTCAGCGGCGCGGGTCGAGGGGCCGGCCCCGGCGCTCGATCACCACGGTCGGGCGGGTGCGCCGCTCGACCACGACGGTCCGGGGCGCCCGACTCGGGCTCGCATGAGTCAGGATCCGCTCCGGCGCGCGCTCGGGCACGGCCTTCTTGGCCGCAAGGACGTGCGGGCGGACCTCGTCGGCGGGCAGGCCCATCAGGCCCGCGGCGATCTCGACCTGCTGCTCGACATCGTCGGCGAGGTCCTGCGCGGCGGCGACCGCCTCGTTCACCGTCGGCGGCTCGCGGCGCACCCGGATCGGGGGCAGGTCGGCGAAGCTCTTCTGCGTCTTCTTCACGGGGCGACTCGCGGTCTTCATGGGGAAGACATAGCCCTTTCCGGGCCGGTTGTGCAGTGCATCAAAAACCTGTGACCGACGTGCCCGGTACATGCCTCGGCGGCGCGTGATGCAGGAATGGGCAGGGCGGGAGCGGCCTACTCGGGCACTCGAACAATCCTTCGGCAGAATCCTTCCTGCATGGCACGGGATGCGACATAGGAGCGCAGCAGGGTTCATGCAACGTGTGATGCGACCGTTACGTCGCCGGCGTCGTCGTTAAGGCCGCCCGTGCTAGCATCGCCCGATGACCGAGACCCTCGATCCCCGGCTCACCCCAGCCCGTGCCGATCTCGCCGATCTCCGCCTGCGCGGCCGGGTCACCGCGGCGCGCTACGTGGCGGCCGTGTCGCGCCGGGTGACGGCGCCCGCTGCGCCGCTGCGCCGGGCGCCATCCGACACGGCCGGGCTCGATACCGAGGCTCTCCTCGGTGACGCCGTCGACGTCTACGACGAGGCGGACGGCTTCGCCTTCGTGCAGCTCGTCCGCGACGGCTATGTCGGCTACCTGCCGGCCGCCAGCCTGGGCCCGGCCGCACCGGAGCCGACCCACCGGGTCACGGCCCTGCGCACCTTCCTGTATCCCGAGCCGGACCTGAAGCGGCCGGTCCGCGCCCATCTGAGTCTCGGGGCGCGCCTCGTGGTGACCGGCGAGACAGGCGCGTATCTGGAGACCCCGGGCGGCTTCGTGTTCGCCCGCCATTGCGCGCCGGTGACGGCCCGCGAGCCCGACTATGCGGCGACCGCCGCGCGGCTCCTCGGGACGCCCTATCTGTGGGGCGGGCGCACCAGCCTCGGGCTCGACTGCTCGGGCCTCGTGCAGCTCTGCCTCGACGCAGCCGGCCTGCCCTGCCCGCGCGACGCCGACATGCAGGAGCGCGACCTCGGCTATGCGCTGCCGCGCGACCACGCGGACCTGCGCCGGGGAGACTTCGTGTTCTGGCGCGGCCATGTCGGGCTGATGCTCGATTCCGAGACGCTGATCCACGCCAACGGTCACCACATGGCGGTGGCGGCCGAGCCCCTGGCCGAGGCCGTGGCCCGGATCCAGTCGGACAGTTTCGGCGCCGTGACCGGCATCCGGCGCCTCTGACCCGGCCGGGGTCCAATTCACGCGGCAATCGTGCTACAGAGGTGCCCCGCGGCCGTCTTCCTGCCCGGTTCCTGAGCCAGGAATGTTGACAGGACAGCCCCGCCCTCGCCACATCCCCCGCATGACCGTCGATATCGCGACCCCCGAGCCCGTCCTGGGCACCGCCGGCAAGCCGCCGCTGGAGATCCTGCTCTGCGCCCCGCGCGGCTTCTGCGCCGGCGTGGTGCGGGCCATCGACGTGGTGGAGCGGGCGCTCGCCATCTATGGGCCGCCCGTCTACGTCCGCCACGAGATCGTGCACAACAAGTACGTGGTCGAGAGCCTGAAGCGGAAGGGCGCGGTGTTCGTCCGCGAGCTCGACGAGGTGCCGGACGGCGCCGCCCCGGTGATCTTCTCCGCCCACGGCGTCGCCAAGACGGTGCCGGCGAACGCTGATTCGCGCGGGCTGACCACGATCGACGCCACCTGCCCGCTGGTCACCAAGGTCCACCGCGAGGCCGAGATCCACCACAAGCGCGGCCGCCACGTGCTGCTGGTCGGCCATTCCGGCCATCCCGAGGTGGTCGGCACGATGGGCCAGCTGCCCAAGGGCTCGATCACCCTCGCCGAGGATCTCGAGCAGATCGCGGCCCTGACCCCGGACAATCCCGACAACCTCGCCTGGGTGACCCAGACCACCCTGTCGGTCGACGACACCCGCCACATCGCCGAGGCGCTGAAGAAGAAGTTCCCGAACATTACCGGGCCGCACAAGGACGACATCTGCTACGCCACCACCAACCGCCAGGAGGCGGTGAAGCAGGTGGCGCCGCTGGTCGACGCGCTGATCGTGGTCGGCTCGCCGAACTCGCCGAACTCGCAGCGCCTGCGCGAGGTCGCCGAGCGCGTCGGCTGCCCGATCACCCGCCTGGTGCTCCGTGCCGAGGAGATCGACTGGCCGGCCTTCGAGGGCATCCGCAAGCTCGGCCTCACCGCCGGCGCCTCGGCCCCCGAGGTGCTGGTCGAGGAGATCATCGACGCCTTCGCGGCCCGCTACGACGTGATCGCCGACACGGTCTCGACGGTGATCGAGGACATGGTCTTCCCGCTGCCGCGGGAGCTGCGCAGCGAGGCCGCTGAGTAGGCGACCCAGTAGGCAGCCTGGACACAGGCGCGGCAGGCTTTATGCGGGGGCGCTTCGGCGCCCCTCGTCGTATCGAAGTTCCAAAATCCAGAGCGCGAACACGTGGCCGTCTACACCGAGGTTTCCGACGCAGCGCTCGCCGACTTCCTGTCGGCCTACGCGATCGGCGGCCTGCTCTCCTACAAGGGCATCGCCGAGGGCGTCGAGAACTCGAACTTCTTCCTGCACACGACCGACGGCGCCTACATCCTGACGCTCTACGAGAAGCGCGTCCGGGAGCAGGACCTGCCGTTCTTCATCGGGCTGATGGAGCACCTCTCGGCCCGCGGCCTCGCCTGCCCGCAGCCAGTCCGGGACCGAGCCGGCCAAGCCCTCGGCCAGCTCTGCGGCCGGCCCGCCGCCATCGTGAGCTTCCTGGAGGGCGTCTCGGTCAAGGCGCCGGGCGCCGAGCATTGCCGGGAACTCGGCCGGGCGCTGGCCGCGCTCCACGAGGCCGGCCGGGACTTCGCCATGGTGCGGGAGAACAGCCTGTCGGTCTCGTCCTGGCGGCCGCTCTTCGCGCAGGCTGAGGCCCAGGCCGATTCGGTCGAGCCCGGCCTCGCGGAGCGGACCCGGGCCGACCTCGCCGTTCTTGAGGCGCACTGGCCCCGCGATCTGCCGGGTGGCGTGATCCACGCCGACCTGTTCACCGACAACGTGTTCTTCATCGGCGACGCGCTGTCGGGCCTGATCGACTTCTACTTCGCCTGCACGGATGCGTTCGCGTACGACCTCGCGGTCTGCCTCAACGCGTGGTGCTTCGACCCCGACGGCACCTTCCACCGCGACAGGGCGGCGGCCCTGATCGCCGGCTACGAGGCGGTGCGACCGCTCGAACCCGCCGAGGTCGCTGCCCTGCCGATCCTGTGCCGGGGCGCCGCCCTGCGCTTCATGCTGACCCGCCTGGTCGACTGGCTGAACGTGCCGCCGGGCGCCCTGGTGAAGCCCAAGGACCCGCGGGAATTCGATCGCCGGCTCACCTTCCACCGGCAGGCGCGGGACGCCCGGGATTACGGGCGGCCGGGCTGAGACGCGGATGAGCACTCGGCCGTGCCGGCGACCCGTCGAACAACCGGGTCGCCGCCTTGGCCGTGGTGGCAATGCTGCCGTTCAAGCGGCGGTGAGCGCGGAGCCGTCTGCGGCAACGTGTGGATGTTCAACGAACAGTGAGCCGCCTCGTCATTCCGGGACCGCGTAGCGGAGCCCGGACCCGGAGGGGCACGCCGGAGGCGGGCAATCCAGACCCGCTGACGCACCAAGATCCTGCATGGCCAGCGGATCTGGATTCCGGGCTCGCCTGCGGCGCCCCGGAATGACGGGGTACGCGGCCGCAATGCTTTCCTACAAAGACGAGAATCGAGGGATCTGCGCGAACGGGAGATGAAACCTGCACTCTAGCTATCCCTTCGCCAGCGGGGAAGGGAGAGTCGCGGAACCGGTTGCTCCCGCGTTCGGACGGATCGCCGAGCCGCTCAGTCGGTCTGCCCGTCGAGGCCCAGCCAGTGGCGGCCGTCGCGCGCCAGGAGGTCGTCGGCCTCCTTCGGGCCGGCGCTCCCGGCCGGGTAGAAGGCTACCTCCGCCTGCGGCCAGCCCTTGAGCAGCGGCTCCACCGCCGCCCAGCCGGCCTCGATGTTGTCGGCGCGCTGGAACAGGGTCGCGTCGCCGGTCATGCAATCGTAGAGCAGCGTCTCGTAGCCGACATTCGGCCGGTCGGCGAAGAAGTCCTTGTAGCGGAAGCCGGAGCGGACCCGGCCAATCTTCATCTGCGGCCCCGGCACCTTGACGTTGAACTCGGTACTGACGCCGTGATCGGGATCGATCAGGATCCGCATCACGGTCGGCCCGAGATCGGCGGTCGGCGTGTCCTCGAACATCTTGAACGGGGCAGGCTTGAACAGGATCGCGATCTCGGTGCGCCGCCCGGTCATGCGCTTGCCGGTGCGGATGTAGAACGGCACGCCGGCCCAGCGCCAATTCTCGATGTGGAGCTTCAACGCGATGTAGGTCTCGGTGACCGAGTCCTTGGAGACGTGCGGCTCGTCCCGGTAGGCCGGGACGTCGCGCCCCTCCGAGGTGCCGGCTGAGTACTGCCCGCGCACCGCGTCCTCGGGCGGGATCGGCCGCACGGCCTCGGCGAGCTTCGCCTTCTCGGTGCGCACGGCCTCGGCGTCGAAGGAGTTCGGCGGCTCCATCCCGACCATGCAGAGCAGCTGGAACATGTGGTTCGGCACCATGTCGCGCAGCGCCCCGGTCGGCTCGTAGAAGCCGCCGCGCTCCTCGACTCCGACCGTCTCGGCGGCCGTGATCTGGATGCTATCGATGTATTCCCGCCGCCAGACCGGCTCGAGCAGGCCGTTGGCGAAGCGGAACGCCATGATCGACTGCACGGTCTCCTTACCCAGGAAGTGGTCGATCCGGTAGAACTGGCTCTCGTCGCCCTGTTTGAGGATCCGGGCATTGAGCGCCCGGGCCGAGTCGAGATCGGAGCCGAACGGCTTCTCGATGACCACGCGGCGGAAGCTGTCGCCTTCCTGCTTGAGCAGGCCGGCTTGACCGAGCCCGTCCACGATCGTCCCGAAGAAGCGCGCCGCCACCGCGCAGTAGAACACCGCGCTGCCGGTGACCCGCTGCTTCACGGCCTCGTAGGTCTCGGGCTTCTCGAAATCGCCCTTGAGGTAGTGCAGCCGGTCCCGGATGAAGCCCCAGCTCGTCGGGTCGATGTGGTCGGCGTGGAACTCGGACGTCGGGTCCTTGCTGAACGCCTCCAGGGTCCGGGTGAGGTTTTCGCGCAGGGATTCGTCGGTGCCGTCGTTGTGGTCGATGCCGAGGATCGAGAAGCCCTCCGACAGGAGCCCGGCCCCCGCCAGATTGTAGAGTGAGGGCATCAGCAGGCGCTTGGTCAGGTCGCCGCCGGCCCCGAAAATCACCAGCGTGCAGGGCGGCGCCGGCTTGGTGCCGCAGGCCGCCTTGTCCTTGAGGGCTGTCGTCGGCTCGGCCATCCCTGACTCCCGTGTGGCTGCGGTGCAGCAAACCGGCCTGACAACCCGCCGCGGCGAGGCCCGTTCCGGTACCCGTTGGGCTATGCTGCGCCGAGTCTAGGATCAAGGAACCCCGCATGCATAGCCATTCCCTCGAACCCTGGACGCACGGCCACGTCTTCCTGGGCGACCGGCACGATCGCCACGCCCGCCGGACCTGGGCGGTCGTCACGCTCACGGCCGCCACCATGGTCGCCGAGATCCTCGGCGGCACGTGGTTCGGCTCCATGGCGCTGGTCGCCGACGGCTGGCACATGTCGACCCACGCGGCGGCGCTCGGCATCGCGGCGCTCGCCTACCATTTCGCCCGACGGCACGCGGACGATCCGCGCTTCAGCTTCGGCACCGGCAAGTTCGGGGATCTGGCGGCCTTCGCCAGCGCGATCATCCTCGGGCTCATCGCGCTGCTGATCGGAGCCGAGAGCCTGGACCGTCTGCTGCACCCGGTGGCGATCGGCTTCGGACCGGCGATCCCGATCGCCGTCCTGGGGCTCGCCGTGAACGTCGCCAGCGTCTGGCTGCTCCACGACGACCACGACGCCGGAGACGGCGGGCACGCCCACGGGGGACACTCGCACGGCGGGCACTCCCACGGGGGCCACGGCGGGCACGACACCAACTTCCGGGCCGCCTACATCCACGTGCTCGCCGACGCGCTCACCTCGGTCCTGGCCATCGCGGCCCTGCTCGGCGGGCGCTATCTCGGCCTCGCCTGGCTCGATCCGGCCATAGGGCTGGTCGGCACGGCGGTGATCCTGACGTGGTCATGGAGCCTCCTGCGCACGGCCGGCCTCGTGCTCCTCGACGCCCGGCCCTCGGCCGCGGCCACCCGGGAGATCCGGGAGCGGCTGGAGACCGGCGGCGACCGGATCAGCGACCTGCATCTCTGGCAGGTCGGTCCGGGCCACCGCGCCGCCGTGATCGCCCTCGTCAGCGACGATCCGCAGCCGCCCGCCCACTACAAGGCCCGGCTCGCCGGGGTGAGGGGTTTGAGCCACGTCACCGTGGAGGTCCAGCCCTGCCCGAGGCATGCGGCGGTGGCCTGAGAGGAGCACACTCCGCGTCGGCGACGTACGGCGGTCTTCCAACCCACCCCCTCATCCTGAGGTGCCGGAGCGCAGCGGAGGCCTCCTTCGAGGCCCGCTGGCGCAGGCGCCTCAGGATGAGGGCGGAGGGTGGAAAGGTCCGCGTCGAACAGGCACGGAGCCCGCTCGCCGCTACTCGTCCGGGCGGACCGCCTGACCGCCCCGGTCGATCGGCAGGCTCGGACCCTTCAGCTCGGAATCGCTCGGCAGGGCGCGCACGTCCCAGCCGCCACCGAGCGCCCGGATCAGCGTCACCGCCGCGGTGAAGCGGCTCAACCGCACCTGGAGGGCGTTGACCTCGTTGGTCACCAGCAGGTTCTGCGCGGTTACCACCGTGGTGAAGTTCTGGGTGCCGGCCCGGTACTCGTTGAGCGTGATCTCCACAGCCTTGCGCGACAGGTCCACGGCAGTGTCCTGCGCTCCCTGCTGCTGGCCGAGGATGCGCAAAGCCGCCATCTGGTTCTCGACCTCGGCGAAGGCCGACAATACCACCTGCCGGTAATTGGCCACCGCGGCGTCGTAGCCGGCCTCGGCCGAGCGCAGCGCCGCCGTGCGCGCGCCGCCGTCGAACAGCACCTCGCTGCCGGAGGCCGCCACCGACCAGACCTGATTGGCCGCCGAGAGCAGGCCGTTGCGGGTCGCCCCAGAAATCCCGCCCTGGGCCGAGATCGTCACGGTCGGGAAGAAGGCCGCCACCGCCACACCGATGCGCTCGCTCTGCGCCTGGACCAGCCGCTCGGCCTGGGCGACGTCCGGCCGCCGCTCCAGCAGGTCGCCCGGGATCCCGACCGGCACACCGGGGGGATTGCGCCCGATGCCGGCCACCGGGATCGACACCTCGGAAGGGGGCCGCCCGATCAGGGTGGCAATGGCGTTGACGTACTGCACCCGGGTCAGGCGCACCGCGATGGCCTGGGCCTGGATGGTCTGGACCTGGGTCTGGGCGGTGATCACGTCGGAGCGGGCCGCGACGCCGGCGGCGTACTGGTTCTCGGTGATCGTCAGGGTCTTCTTGAAGTTCTCGACGTTCTCGCCGAGGACCTTCTGCAGGGCGTCCGCGTAGCGCACCGTCAGGTAGTCGGCCGCGATCTCGGCCTGGATGGACAGGCGGGTCAGCGCGATCGTGGCGGCGTCGGATTGCGCCAGGGCCGCCTCGCTCTCGATATTGCGGCGGGTGCCGCCGAACAGGTCGAGCTCCCAGCTCGCCTGACCGATCAGCGCCACGTTGGTGCGCGTGGTGGTGCCGCTGCCGGTCCGGGTGATGCTCGGCGCGCCGATCACCGTCGGGTACAGGGCGGCCTGCGCGGAGGCGACGAGCGCCCGCGCCTGCCGGTAATTCGCCACCGCCTGCCGGAGGGACTGGTTGTCGACGTCGACGAGGCGGATCAGCCGGTCGAGCGTCGGATCCCGGAACACCCGCCACCAGTCGCCGCGCTCGACGGCGTCGCTGGGCCGGGCCTCGCGCCAGCCCTTCTTCCGCGCCGCGACGTAGGCCGGGCTGTCCTCCCGGACGCCGCCCTGCTTGTAGGCGAGCGGCGTCTCCACGGAGGGCCGGGCGTAGTCGGGGCCGACCACGCAGCCGGCGAGGAGCGGGGCGGCGAGGAGGAGGGATGCGAGGGTGCGGCGCCGACGATCGGCAGCGGCGGGTTGGTGGCCCGACGGTCCGACGGAAGCAGGCGTCATGCTCACCCGCGCCCTCGTCCCGAGGTGCCGGAGCGCAGCGGCGACCTCGAAGGAGGGCTCCAGCCAAGCGCGCGATCCCTGGAACCCTCCTTCGCGGCCCGCTGGCGCGGGCACCTCAGAATGAGGGCGTGGGCTGGACAGATGTTCACACCCGGCCGGAGCCGCCGCTGTTTCACGTGAAACCTTAACCATCATTCCCCGGCCGGCAGCGCCGCTTCTCCGCCCCGTCCGGCGCGCCTGCGGCGGTTGAGCACCCTGTGCCGGAGGCGATCGAGGGTGAGGTAGACGACGGGGGTGGTGTAGAGGGTCAGGATCTGGCTCACAATCAGGCCGCCGACGATGGCGATGCCGAGCGGACGGCGCAGCTCCGCGCCCTCGCCGTTGGCCAGAATCAGCGGCACGGCGCCGAGCATGGCCGCCAGCGTCGTCATCATGATCGGCCGGAAGCGCAGGAGACAGGCCTCCCGGATCGCGTCCACGGGATTCGCGCCCCGGGTCCGTTCGGCGTCGATCGCCACGTCGATCATCATGATCGCGTTCTTCTTCACGATGCCGATGAGCAGGAACACCGCGATCAGCGCGATGATGGTGAAGTCGGTGCCAGTCACCAGCAGGGCCAGCACCGCGCCGACGCCGGCCGAGGGGAGGGTGGAGAGGATCGTGAGCGGGTGCACGAAGCTCTCGTACAGGATGCCCAGCACCGCGTAGACCGCCAGGATCGCCGCCAGGATCAGCAGCGGCTGGCGCGATGCGGAGGCGACGTAGTTCTTGGCCGCGCCGGCATACTCGCCGTGGATCGTCGCCGGCAGGTGCAGGTTGGCCATCGCCTGATCGATGGCCGCGGTGGCGTCCGACAGGCTCTTGCCCGGCGCGAGGTTGAACGAGATCGTGGTCGCCACGAACAGGCCCTGGTGGCTGACCTGCACAGGCGCATTCCCCGGCTCGATCCGCGCGAAGGCCGAGAGCGGCACCATCGTCTCCTTGGCGGCCGAGACCGGGGCGCTCGACGAGGCGCCGCCCTTGCTCGCCGCGATCGCGTTGGAGGACGCGTTACGGGCCGAGTCGGAGGCGATCGCGGCGGCGTTCGACGCCGTATCGGCCGTGCTGGCCGAGGCCGCCGCGGCGGCCGCGCCCGTGCTGCCGGAGGCGCCGCCGACCGCGCCGGTGCCGGTGGCGGCGCCCCCGACACTCGTGGTCGCCGACGACGCGCTGCCTGGGCTGCTCGTGCCGGTCGCCGCGTTGGTGTTGACGCTGCCGCCCGCCGCGACGGTGCCGGCCACCGCGTTGGTGGTCGCCGAGCCGGCCGCATTGCCGCCCGAAGTCGAGACGTAGATCTGCTTGAGCGTCTCAGGCGTCTCCAAGTAGCGCGGCGCGATCTCCATCACGACGTGGTACTGGTTCAGCGGGTTGTAGATCGCCGAGACCTGGCGCTGGCCGAAGGCGTCGTAGAGCGTGTTGTCGATCTTGTTCGGGGTGATGCCGTAGCGGAACGCGGTCGCCCGGTCGATCACCACCCGGCTCTCCAGCCCGCCCTCCTGCTGGTCGGAGGTGACGTCCGCGAAGGTCGGGTCCTTCTGCAGGGCGGCGAGCAGCTTCGGGGCGGCGGCGAACAGCTCCTCGGCGGTGTCGCCCTGGAGGGTGTACTGATACTGGGCGAAGCTCTGGCGGCCGCCCATCTGCAGGTCCTGGCGGGGGAAGACGTAGAGCCGCGCGCCCGCGACCTGCGCCAGCTTGGGCCGTAGCCGCGCCATCACGGTGGAGATCGGCGCCCGCGCGTTGAGCGGCTTCAGCCCGACGAAGACGTTGGCCGAGTTGGTGCCCCGGCCGCCCGTGAAGCCGACGACGCTCTCGACCGCCGGATCGGCGCCGACGATCGCGGTCGCCTGCTTGAGCTTCTTCTCCATCGATTGGAACGAGATGCGCTGGTCGGCCTGGATGCCGCCCATCATCTGGCCGGTATCCTGCTCGGGGAAGAAGCCCTTCGGGACGATGATGTAGAGGTAGACGTTGAGCCCGACCGTGGCGAGCAGGCTCAGCAGGACGAGGCGCGGATGGGCGAGCGCCACCTCCAGCGTCCGCGCGTAGGCCCGGAGCAGCCCCGAGAAGCCGCCCTCCAGCATCCGGATCAGCCGGTTCGGCCGGCGCCCCGATGCGGGTGCCCCGTCCGGACCGTGCCCCTCGGCGCGCAGCAGCCGGGCGCACATCATCGGCGTCGTGGTGAGCGACAGGACCAGGGAGATCAGGATCGACAGCGACAGGGTGACGGAGAATTCCTGGAAGATGCGGCCGACGAGGCCGCCCATCAGCAGGATCGGCAGGAACACCGCGATGAGCGACAGGCTCATCGAGATCACCGTGAAGCCGACCTCCCGGGCGCCGATCAAGGCCGCCTGGAGCCGGGGCTTGCCCTCCTCGATGTGGCGCTGGACGTTCTCCAGCACCACGATGGCGTCGCCGACCACGAAGCCGGTGCCGATGATCAGCGCGGTGAGGGACAGGATGTTGAGCGAGTAGCCGAGCAGGTACATCGCCGAGAAGGTGCCGATGATCGAGATCGGCACCGCGACCGCCGGGATCAGCGTGGCGCGCCAGGAGCGCAGGAAGCCGAACACCACCAGGATCACGAGGCCGACCGCTACCAGCAGCGTCTCCTCGGTGGCCGAGAGCGAGGCGCGGATCGTGGCGCTGCGGTCGCCCGTGAGCTTGATGTCGATGCCGCCGGGCAGGGCCGCGGTGATCTGCGGCAGCGCCTCCTTCACGGCGTTGATGGTCTCGACCACGTTGGCGCCGGGCTGCTTGTAGACGAACAGCAGCACGCCCGGCTCGCCGTTGACGATGCCGAGGTTGCGCTTGTCCTCGACGCCGTCGAGCACTTGGCCGACATCGGTGAGCTTGACCGCGGCGCCGTTTCGGTAGGCCACGATGATGTCGCGGTAATCGGCGGCTTTGCGGCCCTGGTCGTTGGCGTAGAGCTGGTAGCGGCGGGGACCGACATCGATCTCGCCCTTGGGCGAGTTGGCGTTGGCCGAGGCCAGAGCCGCCCGGATGCCCTCGAGGCCGATGCCGTAGTTGAACAGGGCCGTGGGATCGAGCTCGACCCGCACCGCCGGCAGGGACGAGCCGCCGATATCGACGTTGCCGACGCCGGGCAGCTGCGACAGCTTCTGCTGCACCACCGTGGCGGCGGAATCGTAGACCTGGCCGCGGGTCAGCGTCTGCGAGGTCATGCCGAGGATGATGATCGGCGTGTCGGCGGGGTTGAACTTGCGGTAGGTCGGGTTCTGCCGGAGCGCCGCCGGAAGATCGGCGCGCGCCGCGTTGATGGCGGCCTGGACGTCGCGGGCCGCCCCGTCGATGTCGCGGTTGAGGCCGAACAGCAGCACGATCCGGGTGGAGCCCAGGGTGTTGGTCGACGTCATCTCGTTGACGTCCGCGATGGCGCCGAGCCGCCGCTCGAGGGGCGCCGCCACGGTGGCCGCCATGGTGTCGGGCGAGGCGCCGGCCATCTGCGCCTGGACGAGGATGACAGGGAAGTCGATCTGCGGCAGCGGCGCCACCGGCAGCTTCAGGAACGCGAACAGGCCGGCGAGAAGCACGCCGATCGTGAGCAGCGTGGTCGCGACCGGCCGCCGGATGAACGGCTCGGAGATGTTCACGGCAGCGCCTCGCCGGCCGTGAGATCCGGATCGCGCCGCCCGGAGATCCGCCGCTCCAGCCGGTCGAACGCCAGATAGATCACCGGCGTCGTGAACAGCGTCAGCACTTGGCTGACGATCAGGCCGCCCGCGATGCAGATGCCGAGCGGCTGGCGCAGCTCCGAGCCGACGCCGGTGCCGAGGATCAGCGGCACCGCCGCGAACAAGGCCGCCAGCGTCGTCATCAGGATCGGCCGGAAGCGCAGGAGGCAGGCCTGGAAGATCGCCTCCCGGGGCTCCAGCCCGTCCTCGCGCTCCGCCTGGAGCGCGAAGTCGATCATCATGATGGCGTTCTTCTTCACGATGCCGATCAAGAGCACGATGCCGATCACCGCGATGATGTCGAGCGACAGGCCGAACAGCATCAGGCCAAGCAGCGCCCCGATCCCCGCCGAAGGCAGGGTCGAGAGGATCGTGATCGGGTGGATGAAGCTCTCGTAGAGCACGCCCAGCACGATGTAGACCGTGACGATCGCGGCCAGCACCAGGAACAGCTCGTTGCCGAGCGCCGACTGGAAGGCGAAGACCGAGCCCTGCGGCACCACCCGGAACGAGGGCGGCAGGCCGATCTCGGCCTTGACCCGGTCGATCGCCTCGACGCCCTGTCCGAGGGCCGCGCCCGGCGCGAGGTTGAACGACACGGTGGTGGCCGGGAACTGGCCGAGATGGGAGATCAGCAGCGGCGCCCGCCGCTCGCTGATCCGCGCCACGGCCGACAGCGGCACCTGCCCGTTCGCCGCCGTGGACGAGGGCAGGTAGATCGCGTCGAGGCTGCGCAGGGTCGTGTGCAGCTTCGGATCGGCCTCCAGGATCACCCGGTACTGGTTCGACTGGGTGAAGATCGCCGAGATGATCCGCTGTCCGAAGGCGTCGTAGAGGGCGTTGTCGATCGTGGCCGGGGTGATGCCGTACCGGCCGGCGGTGGGCCGGTCGATGGTCACGTAGGCGGCCAGCCCCTGGCCCTGGTGGTCGCTCGCCACGTCGGTGACCACGGGCGACTTCGCCAGCGCCTCGGTGAAGCGCGGCACCCAGGTCTCGAAATCGCCGATGTTCGGGCTCTCGAGGATCACCTGGTACTGGGTCGCCGAGACCGCCGTGTCGATGGTCAGGTCCTGGACCGGCTGCATGTAGAGCCGCATGCCGGGCGCGTCCGCGGCCGCCGCCGAGATCCGCCGGATGATCGCGCTGGCGGACGCCGTGCGCTCCTCCCGGGGCTTCAGGTTGATCAGCATCCGGCCGGAATTGAGCGTGACGTTCTGGCCGTCGACGCCGATGAACGACGACAGGCTGGCGACGTCCGGATCCTTGAGGACGATCTCGGCCATGCGCTGCTGGCGCTCGGCCATGGCGGCGTAGGACACCGACTGGTCGGCCTGGGTAATGCCCTGGATCACGCCCGTGTCCTGCACCGGGAAGAAGCCCTTGGGGATCACCACGAACAGGTAGGCGGTGAGCGCCAGCGTGCCCAAGGCCACCAGCAGCGTCAGGCCCTGGTGGTCCAGCACCACCCGCAGGGAGCGGCCGTAGGATTCGATCGTGCCGTCGATGGCGCGCCGGCCGAGGCGGGCGATCGCGCCCTCCCGGCGGTGGCGGGTCTCGGCCTCCGGCACGTGCTTCAGGAGCCGCGCGCACAGCATCGGCACGAGGGTCAGCGAGACCACCGCCGAGATGATGATCGTGGCCGCCAGCGTGATGGCGAATTCGTGGAACAGGCGCCCGACCACGTCGCCCATGAACAGGAGCGGGATCAGCACGGCGATCAGCGAGACGGTCAGCGAGATGATGGTGAAGCCGATCTCGCGGGAGCCCTTCAGCGCCGCCTCAAGGGGCGAGTCGCCGGCCTCGACGTGGCGGGCGATGTTCTCGATCACCACGATGGCGTCGCCGACCACGAAGCCGGTGGCGATGGTCAGCGCCATCAGGGACAGGTTGTCGAGGGAGAAGCCGTAGAGATCCATTACCGACAGGGCGCCGACCAGCGACAGGGGCACCGACAGGCTCGGGATCAGGGTCGCCGACAGGCTGCGCAGGAACAGGAAGATCACCAGCACGACGAGGGCGATGGCGAGGCCGAGCTCGAACTGCACGTCCTCCACGGAGGCGCGGATCGTGGTGGTGCGGTCGGTGAGCGGCGCCACCGCCACAGCGGCCGGCAGGCTCGCCTGCATCTGCGGCAGCAGCGACTTGATCTTGTCGACCGTGGCGATGACGTTGGCGCCCGGCTGGCGCTGGATGTTGAGGATCACCGCCGGCGTCGCGTCGGCCCAGGCGCCGAGCTTGGTGTTCTCCGGCCCCTCGACCACGTCGGCGACCTCCGAGAGCATCACCGGGGCGCCGTTGCGGTAGGCGATGATCGCCGAATCGTAGGCCTTCGGGTCGCGGATCTGGTCGTTGGCGTTGATCGCGTAGGACTGCTTCGGCCCGTCGATCGTGCCTTTCGGCGTGTTGACGTTGAGGTTGGTGATGGTCGTGCGCAGGTCGCCGATATTCAGCCCGTAGGCGGCGAGCGCCCTTGCGTTGAACCGCACCCGCACGGACGGGCGCTGACCCCCTGAGATGCTCACGAGGCCGACGCCCGCCACCTGGCTGATCTTCTGGGCGAGCCGCGATTCCGCCAGATCCCGGACCTGGGTGAGCGGCAGGGTCTTGGAGGTCAGCGCCAGCGTCAGGACCGGCGCGTCGGCCGGGTTGACCTTGGCGTAGACCGGCGGCGCCGGCAGGTCGGAGGGCAGCAGGTTGCCGGCGGCGTTGATCGCCGCCTGGACCTGCTGCTCGGCGATGTCGAGGGACAGGTCCAGGCTGAATTGCAGGGTGATGACCGAGGCGCCCGCGGAGGATTGCGAGGTCATCTGGTTGAGGTTGGCGAGCTGCCCGAACTGCCGCTCCAGGGGCGCGGTCACCGAGGAGGTCATCACCTCGGGGCTGGCACCCGGATAGAAGGTCTGGACCTGGATCGTCGGGTAGTCGACCGCCGGCAGCGCCGAGACCGGCAGGTTCAGGTACGACACGCCGCCGACGATCAGGATCGCCAGCATCAGCAGCGTCGTGGCCACCGGGCGGAGGATGAACAGGCGGGACGGGTTCATGGGCGCGGCCCTTCCGCGCCGGAGAGCACGCGCTTCAGGGGAGCCTGAATCGAGGGACGCGGACGTCCCGTCCGCGCCCGCATCCTGAGGTGCCGGAGCGCGGCGGAGGCCTCGAAGGAGCCCTCCGGCCGGCCGCGCGATCCCCGGAGCCCGCCTTGGAGGCTGCTACGCAGCACCTCAGAATGAGGAGGAGATTGGGACTGACCTTCCGGAATCATTCCAGATCCGCGGAGGGGGAGGGGAGGCCGCTGGTCCCGCGCGCCGGGGCCGCCCTCACTGCGCCTGACGGCGCCGGTGCCGACGACCGCCCTCCGCCGCACCCTGGGTATCCGCCGCGGTCTCAGCCGGCGCACCCGGCTTCACATCCCCTTTGCCGTCGGGCTTGGCCTCGGCGGCCTTCCTGTCCCCTGCCGCCGCCTGCGCGCCCTCGGTGATCCGGACCGGGGCGCCGTCCTTCAGCCGGTCGGTGCCGTCCGTGACGACGCGGTCGCCCGGGTTCAGGCCGGAGGCCACCACGGTGTTGGTCCCGTCGGTCTCGCCGGTCTTGATTGGCCGGACCGTGACCTTGTTGTCCCCGTCCATCAGGTACACGTAGGTGCCGGGCGTGCCCTGGAGCAGGCTGGAATTCGGCACCAGCGTCGCGCCCCGCACCGTGTCGACGGTCAGCTTGGCGTTGACGAACTGGTTCGGGAACAGCTCCTCGTCGGAATTGTCGAACAGCGCGCGCAGCTTCACCGTGCCGGTGGTCGTATCGATCTGGTTGTCGACCGTGTCGAGCCGGCCGGTGGCGATCTCGTGCGCGTCGCCGCGATCGTAGGCCCGCACGGCAAGCTTGGCGCCGGCGCGCACCTGCCGCATCACCCGGGACACGTCGTCCTCCGGCAGGGTGAACACCACCGAGATCGGGTGCAGCTGGGTCACCACCACGATCGCCGTGGAGGCGGCCGAGATGTAGTTGCCCTGGTCGACCTGGCGCAGGCCGACCCGGCCGTCCACCGGCGACGTGATGTGCGTGTAGGCGATGTTGAGCCTCTGCTGGTCGACCAGCGCCTGGTCGGCCGCGACCGTGCCCTCGTTCTGCTTCACCAGGGCGGCCTGCGTGTCGACATTCTGCTTCGAGATGGAATCCTGCCGGTTCAGCGTCTGGTAGCGCTGGAGGTCGAGCTTCGAGTTCTGCAAGAGCGCCTGGTCGCGGGCGAGCTGGCCCTGGTACTGGGCGAGCAGCGCCTCGTAGGGCCGGGAATCGATCTGCGCGAGCTCGTCGCCCGCCTTGACGGTCTGGCCCTCGCGGAACTTCACCTGGGTGAGATAGCCGCTGATCTGCGACTTCACCGTCACGGTGGCGAGCGGCGTCACCGTGCCGAGGCCCTGGAGGATCACCGGCATGTCGCCGGTCGTGACCTGCGCGATGCCTACCGCCTGCGGCATGTCGGCGCCGCCGTGCCGGCCGCCGCGGCCGCCGGCCCGATGGGCGGTCGCGGGCTCGGCGCCCTTGTCGGTGCGGGCCTCGTACCAGCGATGGCCGATCGCCCCGGCGCCGGCGAGCAGCACCAGGATCACGAGCCAGCGGATCGGCCGGAACCGCCGCCGCCGGACGTCACGCGCGGGCGCCTCGCCGGGCTGGTAGGCGCGGGCGGTGTCGGTCCGGATCGGTGAACTCTCGTTCATGCCTGACTAGAGCACAGGACGATCGCCTGCGCGACCGATTGCACCCTATCCCTCACTGTCCAAACCCCCATGTCCGGTCTCCGCGGCGCCGCATGCTGCCGCGGCCCGAAGGCCCCGCCGAAGCCCACCTTCCCGTAGGGACGGCGGCGGCTCCGATCCCGCGGGCGGGAGCGTAAGCCCATAAAGCTGTCCGGGACCCGAACGGCTCCTTACCGCGGCGTCATGGCCACCGGGCGGCCTCGATCGTGCGGGTTCCTCGGTGCCCGCCCAATGCGCCGTCACTAGGGCGGCGAAGTTTCAGTCGTGTTGCTGGGGGCCGCCGGCCGGCGCCGCGTAGGCGCTGAGCACCGCGCGGAACGCCGCATCCACGGGCGTGACCGGCAGGGCGCGGCGCAGGCCGAATCCGGCGCCGCCGATCAGGAGGGCCAGAAGCAGGCAGCCGAGGAGCTCGCGCGCTGTCATCCGCATGTCGGATCCCGATGTCGGATCCCGGGCGCCGGTCCGGCGACCGGAACGGCCGGCCCGGGGCATGACGAAAGGGCCACCGACCCGCAAGTCGATGACCCTTCGTGAGGACCGGAGCGGCACCCCGCTGACGGGGCGAGGGGGCGAAGCCCCATCGGCGAGAGCGCCGCTCCGACCGTGCTCTCAACCTACGATACGAGTGATGAAAGTCAACATTCGTCAGCCGGTTGTTGGGCGTTGGACAGCGCGTCTGTGCGAGTGCGCACATTCCGCATCGCGCGGCGGCCATGGTACAGGCCGGCGATGCCGAGACCGATCATGCCGACACCTGCGACACCTTTGGCCCCGGGCCGCACCGCATGAATCCCGTTTTCGCGGCACTGCCCACGACGGTGTTCGAGACCATGTCGCGGCTCGCGCAGGTCCACGGCGCGATCAATCTAGGCCAGGGCTTTCCGGACGATCCCGGCCCCGAAGACGTGCGCGAACGGGGCGCGCGGGCGCTTCTGGACGGCTGGAACCAGTATCCGCCGATGATGGGTCTGCCGGCCCTGCGCGAGGCGGTCGCCGCCCATTACGCGCAGCATCAGGGACTGACGCTCGATCCCGAGACCGAGGTGATGGTGACCTCCGGCGCCACCGAGGCGCTCGCCGGCGCGCTGCTGGCCCTGATCAACCCCGGCGACGAGGTCGTGCTGTTCGCGCCCATGTACGACGCCTACCTGCCCCTGGTTCGGCGGGCCGGCGGCGTGCCGCGGATCGTCGCCCTGCAGCCGCCGGCCTTCCGCCTCGACGAGGCGGCCCTGGCGGACGCGTTCGGGGACCGCACCCGGGTCGTGGTGCTGAACAATCCGCTGAACCCGAGCGCCACTCTGTTCGCCCCGGAGGACCTCGCCCTGCTCGCCCGCTATTGCCAGCGCTTCGACGTCACGGCGCTCTGCGACGAGGTCTGGGAGCACGTGGTGTTCGACGGCGCCCGCCACCGGCCGCTGATGGCGCTGCCCGGGATGCGCGAGCGGACGGTCAAGATCGGCTCGGCCGGCAAGATCTTCTCGCTCACCGGCTGGAAGGTCGGCTTCGTGATGGCCGATGCCGGGCTGATGCGCGGGCTCGCCAAGGCGCACCAGTTCCTCACCTTCACGACGCCGCCGAACCTCCAGGAGGCGGTGGCCTACGGCCTGCGGAAGCCGGCCCCATGGTTCGAGACGATGCGGTCGGGCTACGCCGCCTCCCGTGACCGGCTGGCCGGCGGCCTGCGCGACCTCGGCTTCCGGGTGCTGCCGGCCGAGGCCACGTGGTTCCTCAACATCGACATCGCCGAGCTCGGCTACGCGGACGACACGGCCTTCTGCGAGGCCCTCGTCACCCGCCACGGCGTGGCGGCGATTCCGGTCAGCGCCTTCTACCCGGACGCCGCCGTGCGCAGCCTCGTGCGCCTGTGCTTCGCCAAGGCCGACGCGACCCTGGACGCGGCCCTCGACCGGATGAGCGGCCTTCCCGGGAGGGCGGCGTGACGGGGACGGTCCTGGCGGCCGCCGTCCTTGCGGGGATCCGGTGCGGGGGCCACATCGTTGGGCAGGATGGCTTCCCGACGGACCCCGACCATGGATTTCACCCAGGCTCCCCGGGCCGGGCACTTCACCCGGACCGAGACCTTTCCCGGCGGCGCGGCGCCCTCCGGCGGCCGGCCGCCCTTCCTGTCGGCAGATCTCGGCCGCGAGGCGAGCCTCGCCCGGCTGGAGACGCTGGCCCACCTGATGGACACGGCCTTCGTGATCCCGGGCATCAACCGGCGGGTCGGGTTCGACGCGCTGATCGGCCTCGTGCCGGTGATCGGCGACGTGGCCGGCATGGTGATCTCATCCTTCATCGTCTACGAGGCCAAGCGCCTCGGGGCACCGCGCTGGCTGGTGGCCCGGATGGGGCTGAATGTCGCGTTCGACGGGCTGATCGGCGCGGTGCCCGTAGCGGGCGACCTGTTCGACGCCGCCTTCAAGGCCAACCGCCGCAACGTCCGGCTGCTGCGCCGCTGGATGGAGCGCAGCGGCGGCCTGCGCCCGAGCGAGATCGAGGGCACCGCGACGCGGATCGACGGCTGAGGGGCCGCGATCCGTCGCCCTGGTCGGACGATCGATCCCACACATCTCCGATGAGTCAGGAGAACGCGCTGTTCGACGCCTCTCCCTTCGCCCGCGAAGGGAGGAGGAGAATGCGACGTGACGGCTCTCGGAGGTCCCAGCGATGAACGAAGTCGCCCGTCCCGGCGAGAGCGAGGTCGTGCCGGCGCCGATGCCCGGCGCACAGCCGATCGTCCTGCGTCCGGATGAGGGCGCGCCGCCGCCACCTGCTCCGGTGGGACGCCGTGGCCTGTCGCCGCTTAACCGGCGCCGGCTCGACAATTTCCGCCGCAACCGACTCGGCTACGGGTCGTTCCTGATCTTCGCCGGGCTGTTCATCCTCAGCCTGTTCGCCGAATTCATCGCCAACGACCGGCCGATCCTGCTGTCCTACAAGGGCGAGTGGCTGGTCCCGGTGCTGGTCGACTATCCGGAGGAGAAATTCGGCGGCTTCCTCGCGCAGACCGATTACCGCTCCCCCGAGATCCGCAAGGAGATCGCCGAGAACGGCTGGGCGCTGTGGCCGCCGATCCGGTTCTCGTACGACACGATCAACGAGGACCTGCCGACGCCCTCGCCGTCGCCGCCGACCTGGATGCTCTCGGACGCGCAGTGCCGGCCCGTGGCCGAGAAGCTCGGCGGCACGAGCTGCGCGGACATCCCCTGGCACTGGCTCGGCACCGACAACACCACCCGGGACGTGCTGGCGCGGGTGATCTACGGGTTCCGCATCTCGGTACTGTTCGGCCTGATCCTGGCGGCGATCTCCTCGGCGATCGGCGTGGTGGCCGGCGCCGTCCAGGGCTATTTCGGCGGCTGGGTCGATCTCGCCTTCCAGCGCTTCATCGAGGTCTGGGGCGGCATCCCCACGCTCTACCTGATCATCATCATCTCGGCCTTCATCGCCCCGGGCTTCTTCGTGCTGCTCGGGATCATGCTGCTGTTCTCCTGGGTGTCCTTGGTGAGCGTCGTGCGCGCCGAGTTCCTGCGCGCCCGGAACTTCGAATACGTCCGGGCCGCCCGGGCGCTGGGCCTGTCGAATATTCGGATCATGGCCGTCCACCTGCTGCCGAACGCCATGGTGGCGACCCTGACCTTCCTGCCGTTCATCCTGAACGGCTCGATCACCACGCTGACCTCCCTGGACTTCCTCGGCTTCGGCCTGCCGCCGGGCTCGCCCTCGCTCGGCGAACTCCTCGCGCAAGGCAAGGACAACCTGACGGCTCCGTGGCTCGGGCTGACGGGATTTCTGGTCATCGCCGTGATGCTGAGCCTGCTCGTCTTCGCCGGCGAGGCGGTGCGCGACGCGTTCGACCCGCGCAAGACCTTCGTCTGACGGACATCTGAGGTTTTCCGGGCGGCGCCTGCCGCCCGGGACCGGACGAAACGACGCGGGGTCCGGTGCTCCTCGCGAAATCTTACGCGACGACTGCGCAGATCCTTCGCGAGACCGTTGAGCGATGATGCAGGACCCGCGAAAACACCCGCTGTTCTCGGGTGTAAAGGTCTCTCCCGTCAACGAAAACCCGCTTGCCGAACCGGCGCAGCATTCGCGCTTTTGGACGCGGTAATGCGATCCGGAAGAGCGCTCCAAGTGCCGCGAATGCAACCTTACCCTGTATACATGGTGGGTCGATGCATCCTTAGACTTTTGGTTGGTCACAGAGAATGAAAGCGATCAGCTTGCTTTTTCGCGCCCGTGTCTTAACTCGCGAAAAGAGGGGATCTCATCAGGCTTTGAAGCCAAGGAAAGAGAGAATGTCTGAAGCTGCGCCGACATACCAACTGGATTTCATCGAACGGACCGTGGACGTCGTCGCGGCCTACGTCTCCAACAACTCGCTTCCCTCGGCCGAATTGCCGGCGCTGATCGCCAGCATCCATGACGCGCTGAATTCGATCGGCTCGGGTCCGTCGGCTCCGGCTGCCGAGACTATCGAGCGGCCGACACCGGCCCAGATCCGCAAGTCGATCCGCCCCGACGGCCTGATCAGCTTCATCGACGGCAAGTCGTACAAGACGCTGAAGCGCCACCTGACCAAGCATGGTCTGGATCCGCAGGGGTACCGCGAGCGCTACGGCCTGCCGTCCGACTACCCGACCACCTCGGCGAATTACTCGGCGCAGCGCTCGGCGCTGGCCAAGAGCCTGGGCCTCGGCCAGCCCGGCCGCGCGCAGACGATCGAAGACGAACCCGCGCCCGCGGAGGAGCCGGCCGCTTCCGGCCGCGCGCAGAGCCGTCGCAAGGGCACGGCCGCCGCGGGCAAGGACACGGCCGCAGCGGGCAAGAGCCGCGGCGCCGGCCGCAAGGTCGAGGCTGCCTGACCGGATCGGGTCGGACCGCCGGGAAACGGGCTCTCGACCGGAGAAGGTCGGGAGCCTGCCCGATTGAGGAACGCGGCCGCGGTCAGGCCGCGAGCCGCCCGTCCAGCGGGAACACCTTGGCGGGGTTCAGCATCCAGTCCGGATCGAACACCGCCTTGACCCGCATCTGCTGCTCCAGATCGACCTGATCGTACTGGAAGCGCATCAGCTCGCGCTTCTCGATGCCGACACCGTGCTCGCCGGTCAGGCAACCGCCGACCTCGACGCAGAGCTTCAGGATCTCGTCGCCCGCCGCCTCGGCCTTCTGCAACTCGCCGGGCCGGTTGATGTCGAACAGGATCAGCGGGTGCAGGTTGCCGTCGCCGGCGTGGAACACGTTGGCGACCCGCAGGCCCTTCTCGGCGCAGATCGCCCCGATCCGCTCCAGCACCGGCCCGAGCTGGCCGGTGGGGATCGTGCCGTCCATGCAGATGTAGTCGGAGATCCGGCCGGTGGCCCCGAAGGCCGACTTGCGGCCCTTCCAGATCGCGGCCGATTCCGCCTCCGAGCGCGAGACGCGCACGCTGGTCGGGCGGAAGTCCTTGGCGATCGTCTCGATCCGCGCCAGCATCGCGTCGCACTCGGTGTCCGAGCCCTCGACCTCGATGATCAGCATCGCCTCGGCGTCGCGGGGATAGCCGGCCTGGGCGAAATCCTCGGTGATCAGGATCGCCTCGCGGTCCATGTACTCGATCGCCACCGGGATGATGCCGGCCGCGATGATCGCCGCGACGCAATCGCCCGCATCCTCGACCCTCGAGAAGCCGACCAGCACCGGCCGCGCCCCTTCCGCCGCGCGCAGGATCCGCACGGTCGCCTCGGTGACGATGCCGAGCTGCCCCTCCGAGCCGCAGACGAGGCCGAGCAGGTCGTAGCCGCCGCTGTCGAGGTGCTGGCCGCCGATCTCCACCACGGTGCCGTCGTTGAGCACGAGGGTGACGCCGAGCAGGTTGTTGGTGGTCACGCCGTATTTGAGGCAGTGCGCGCCGCCGGAATTCATCGCGATGTTGCCGGCGATCGTGCAGGCGAGCTGGCTCGACGGGTCTGGAGCGTAGAAGAAGCCCTCGTGACTGACCGCCCCGGAGATCGCCAGGTTGGTGATGCCGCTCTGCACCCGGGCGGTGCGGTTGGCGAAGTCAATGTCGAGGACCCTGGTCATCTTGCCGACGCCGAGGATGATCGCGTCGGCCTGCGCGATGGCGCCGCCCGCCAAGGATGTCCCGGCGCCGCGCGGCACGACCCGCACGCCGTTCGCGTGGCAATAGGCCATCACGGCGGCGACCTCCGCGGTGGTCGAGGGCAGGACCACGGCGAGCGGCATCTGCCGGTACGCGGTCAGCCCGTCGGTCTCGAAGGCCCGGCGCTCGTCCTCGCTGACCACCAGCGCCTCGGGCGCGACCAGGGGCGCGAGCCCGGCCAGGATCGCCTCGCGGCGGGCGAGGATCGCGGGATCGGGATCGGGGAAGCGGATGGTCATGGGGCTTGTGCCCTCCTGGGGCCCGCGGCGCGGGATGGCGTACGGGCAGCATGGACCTCGGTGGGCGGCCCTTCAACCGGTGTGCGGCGCTGCGTCGTCCCCGCGTCACATTTCAACCACGACGGCTGCCTAGCGTCGCCGCATACGCTTCGCATCGCCGGCCGCCTTGGGCCCGGGGACCCGGCCGGACGGGCCGAGAACGGACACGATGAACGCTCCCGCCTCCAGCGCCCTGCGCGACGACCGCTACGACGCCCCGTCCGCGCATCTCGCCACCACCCGCGACCTCGGGATCCGCAGCCTCCAGCTCGGCATCGCGGCCCTGCAGGAGGCGAGCGCGGCCTTCCAGGGCCGGCTCGGCGCGGCCTTCGAGGAGGCGGTCCAGACGATTCTGCAGAGCAAGGGCCGCGTCATCGTCAGCGGCATCGGCAAGAGCGGCCATGTCGGCCGCAAGATCGCCGCGACGCTGGCCTCTACCGGCACCCACGCCTTCTTCGTCCATCCGACCGAGGCAAGCCACGGCGATCTCGGGATGATCGCCCGGGACGACGTGATCATCGCGCTGTCGTGGTCGGGCGAGACCGCGGAACTGTCCGACCTCGTCGGCTTCAGCCGCCGGTTCTCGATCCCGCTGGTCGCCATCACCCGCAACGGCGAGAGCACCCTGGGCAAGGCCGCCGACGTGCTGCTGGAGCTGCCCCGCGTGCGGGAATCCTGCCCGCACGACCTCGCGCCGACCTCCTCCAGCCTGATCCAGCTGGCGCTGGGCGACGCCCTGGCGGTGGCGCTCCTGGAGCGGCGCGGCTTCACCTCGGCGCGCTTCCACACCCTGCATCCCGGCGGGACGCTGGCGGCCCGCCTCAGGACCGTGCAGCAGGTGATGCACGGCCCCCAGGACATGCCGCTGGTCCACGAGACCGCGCTGATGTCCGAGGTGCTGATCGAGATCGCGGCGCGGCGCTACGGCTGCGTCGGCGTCACCGACGGGGCCGGGCGCCTCGTCGGCATCGTGACGGACGGCGACCTGCGCCGCCACATGGGCCCGGCGATCCTCGACACGCCGGTCTCGGCGGTCATGACCCGCGATCCGATTACCGTCGAGCCGCACAAGCTCGCCCAGGCGGCCCTGGAATTGATGAACCGCCGGCTGATCACGGCGGTGTTCGCGGTCACCGACGGGCGGCCGGTCGGCATCGTCCACGTCCACGACCTGCTGCGCGACGGCATCGCCTGAGGCGGCTCGCGACCGGCAGGTCCGCCGAGCCGGCGCCGCTCACAGCCGCGCCAGCAGCTCTGCCTTCTTGGTCGAGAATTCCTGATCGGTGAGCACGCCGCGCGCGTGCAGCTCCGCCAACCGGTCGATGGTCGTGAGCACGTCGTCCGGCGGCGAGGCAGCCGGCGCGCCGGCTGCCTGGATCCCGGACGGCTCCGCCGGGTGCCGGTCCGCTTGGCGAGCCCCTTTTGGCCCGGATCCCCCTGGCGCGGGGCGGCGACCGCCGCCTCGATCCGGCGGAGGCGATCGAGCGCGACGGCGCCGGCCGGCCCGGTGAACCCGAGGCTGCCATTCGCCTGCGAGACGCCCGTGATGCGGTGCTCGCCGGTATCGTAGAGGGCGACGCCCGAGCCCGATTCGACCGCGAGCCGCCGGTGCTCCGGGAAATAGGCGTAGCGCATCCCATTCTGCGAGCCGGTGCTCGCCGGAGCGCCGAGGCCCGCCGGCCACCATTCGCCGCCGCCGCGCCGCGCCGTGGGTCCCGCCTCCGAGAAGCCGCCCGCCGGCAGCGCGCCGGCCAGCTCGGTGCAGAGCGCCCCGACCCGCGCCTTCAGGGCGTCGTCGAACATCCGGCCGACCATGACCATGCCGCCGGCGAACCACTGGCCCATCCCACCGAGATCGGGATGGTCGAACTGCGCCATCGTGCCGTGGCCGCGCTCCAGCGCCCGCACCAGATGGCGCACGGCATCGAGGCTGACGCCGTGGCGCTCGGCCACGCTGCGCAGCCCCGACGCGTGGTCGGGCTGCCCGTCACCGGAGAAATCGTCGGGTGAGGCGCTGTCGGACGGATCCATGAGCCAGCTCCCGATGCGTCGCAGGGCGGACAGGATCGGTACGGGACCGGCGATCCGCTGCCCCGCCGCCGCAGTCTGCGGCGGTGGCGGCCAAGCCCGTGACGGGCTTGCGATGCGGGCACAATCCCTGGTCTCGGCCACCGGTTCCAGCCCGCCTCAGCCCGCTTGCTGCGGGAACGGGCCCGCGAGGGTGAAGTCGGTGATCGGCCGACGGCCGTTCGGCGTCTCGCGGGGCCGCTGCTCCTCGGTGAGCTCCGCCTCGGGCGTCTTGCGGCCGACCGCGAAGGCGGCCTCGATCCGGTGGTTCTCGGGCAGGCGCAGCACCTCGGGGGCGCGGACATGGTCGAAGCCGACCATGCCGTGGGCGTGCCAGCCCTGGTGGATCGCCTGGAGCTGGAAGGCCAGCGAGGCGGTGCCGGCGTCGAAGGAATGGCTGTAGGACGGCTTCAGCTCGTCGCCGACCTTCATGAGCCCGTTCGAGACCAGGAACAGGATCGCGCCGGTGCCCGAGACCCATTTCTGATTGCCCGGCACCAGCAGGCCCAGGAACGTCTCCCAATGGGCATCGTCCCGGAGCGCGTAGAGGAAGCGCCAGGGCTGCGAGTTGTAGGCGGAGGGCGACCAGCGCGCCGCCTCGATCATCCGCATCAGCTCGGATTCGGGCACGGCCTCGCCCGTGAAGGCGCGGGGCGAGTGCCGCTTCACGAAGACCGGATCGATGTCGTGGTCGGCGCGGCGGGGCGGGGGCAGGCTCAAGGGATTCGTCTCCGGAGGCGCGCGTGCGGCCAAGCTTGCCTGAAACGCCCGGCCGAAGGCAAATCCGGATCGCCGCGCCTGCCGGCGGAGGCCGCGAACGGCCTCCGCCCGGAGCGCTTCGACCCGCCGCCGTCTTTGCGAGCGGAGCGAAGCAATCCAGGCGGCGCCACGATCGTGATGGCGCGTTGCCCTGGGTCACGTCGCTGCGCGTGATGACGATGCGGGCAAGCCTCACCGCATGACTGCGGCGGATCCGGCGAAGCTTCCCGGTCACGCCACGCTGCGCTCGATCTCCTCCTCGTCGCAGATCACGCCGGCATTGCCCTCGAACTCCGCCGCGAGGTCCACGGGGGCGTGGGTCGGGGCCGCGTTCACCCGGTCGCGGGCGAAGGTCGCCAGGAACAGGCGCATGACGTGGCGCACGCCCGCGTCGTTGATGGTGCGCTGGTCCTCGTTGTAGTAGCGCCCGGCATTCACGTTGCTCGTGACGATGTCGTAGGCGGGGAAGTAGACCGCCCGCGGGTCGCCGCGGCCAACCACCTCGCCGGCCGCCACCCGCAGCACCGACTTGGAGTAGCTGTTCGACTCCATCACGTGCCGGTCCATGTAGGTGGCGATCATCGGCACCGGCGAGACCGTGAAGATCACCCGCGCCTTCGGGTTCACGCTCCAGAGCCGGTCGAGGAAGCCGTTGAGGTCGCCGAGCACCTCGCCCGCGCCCGCGTTGACGCACTCGTAGAGCTCAGGGTCGAAGGTGCCGCCGGCAACGCCCGGGGCGAGCGGCAGCGCCGCGCCGTCGGCCCGCCAGCGCCAGCCTTCCGTGAGGCCGAGCGTCAGCACGAACACGTCGAGCGTCTCGAACAGGCGGCGCACCTCGGCGAGATGCGCGTCGCGCGCCGCGACCACCTCGGCCTCGCTCGCAAAACCCGCCGGCTCGACCGTGGGGCGGAACGGGTCGACGTAGCGGCCGTCGTCGCGCAGCCACGCCTTCAGCTCCGGCTCGAACGTCCCGTAGGCCCGGTCGAACAGCTGCACGAACTGGCGCGTGTAGTAGAGATTGCCGTAGCGTGCCGAGAACGTGCCGAACTGGCGGGCATTGGCCTCCTCGGCGCTCATGCCGGGGGGCGGCGGCTCGGTCAGGTAGTAGTTGAAGCCGGCGCCGCGCACCGCCTCGGCCACCCGCTGCGCGAAGCAGGAGCCGCCGGTGGCGACCTTGTCGGTCGGCCCGATCACGAAGGTGTCCTTCGGGTGCGGATTGACCGCGAAGGGCGGCACGTTGGTGACGACCTTGCGCCAGAATCGCTCGGCCGGTAGACCCGTATACGGATTCAACGCCATCTTCGAACCCTCTTCTTCACGACGGCGACCGCCCTCGGGGGCGATGACCCGTCCGCTGACACCGGCACGCGACGTGGCCCTGAACGACCTGCCCCGGCGCGCCCGCAGCGCGTTCACCCTCTCGGCGCCCAGCTGGGCGCCTACCCGTTGGGCCCCCACCTGGGCGACACCATGGCGGAACCGCGCCCGCGCCGCCACCGGGCGTGACGGGCCGAGCATCGCGGTGCTGGGCAATTGCCAGGCCCGGGGCGTCGCGCAGGCGATGCGCCTGCTCGCGCCGAGGAGCCCGGTGCGCTATCTGCCCATGGGCTCGCTCAAGCGCGACCACGGTCATGTCGACGGCCTGATCCGGACGCTCCGCGCCCACGACCACGTCTTCGCGCAGAGTTTCCCGGCCGGGCTGATCCCGGGCGGCGATGCCGCCACCGTGCGGGCGGCCGACCCGCGGCTCAAGCTGTTCCCGGCGATCGTGTTCTCGGCCTTCCATCCCGACATGGTCTATGTCGGCCAGGCGTCGAACCTCGCCGCGCTGAAGCTGACCCCGTCGCCCACGGGGCAGTACCACTCGGCGATCGCGCTCACTGCCTACCGGCTCGGCCTCGACCCGAAGCGCACCGCATCCCTGTTCCGCGAGGACGTGTTCGCCCGCCTGGGCTATCTCGACCACTGGGATCCGGCGGTGCGCGAGCTCGTCGGGTCGGCGGCGGCCCTCGGCTTCGGCCTGGAGCGCGAGGTGACCCGCTGGGCGCGCCGCGGCGCCTTCATGCACCTGATGAACCACCCGAAGGCCCATGTGATCGGCGACATCGCCCGGCGCCTGCTGCAGGAGAACGGGCTCACGCCCGAGCCGGTGGAGATCGAGGATTACCTTGGCGACGAGCTGGTCGAGGATGTGATCTGGCCGATCTATCCGCCGGTGGCCGAGCATTTCGGGCTGACGGGCTCGTACCTGTTCAAGACCAAGGCGCGCGGCGACGACTTCCCGACGCTCTACGACCTGCCGGGCTTCATCGCGGCGAGCTTCGCCATCTACGACGCGACGCCGCCGGGCGACCTCGCCTGCCCGCGGGTGGAGGCGTGGCTGTCCGCGCCGGACATCGTGGCGCTGTTCCGGGCCGGCTGAGGCTGCCCCCGGGAGCCCAGGCGTCCAGCCGGCCGACTCGTCTTTGCGAGCGGAGCGAAGCAATCCACGGTCGCGCCGCCCTCAGTCGCTTCGCTGCGCGCGATGACGGTCCGGCTCGGATGGGTCTGTGACTCAGCCCGCCGCGCAGAGCGGCGCGTCATGCGCCGTCCCGCCGAGGCCGTCGACCATCATCCGGACCAGCCGGTTGACCTCCTGGACCTGGAACGGCTTGCGCAGGAACAGGCTGCCGGGCACGCCGCTGCGGCGGTTCGCGTCGGTGGAGGTGTAGACCACCGGCCGGTCGGGATGGATCGACCGGAAGGCGTGGGCCACGCTCCAGCCGTCGATCAGCCCCGGCAGATGGATGTCGGTGAACAGCCAGTCGATCTCGCCGCCGCGGGCGCGCAGCAGCGTCAGCGCGGCCTCGCCGGTCGAGGCCTCGATCACCCGGATCCCGTGCGTCTCACACAGGCTCGCGACGATCTCGAGGAGCAGGTAGCTGTCCTCGACGATGAGGACGCACTGGGCGGGACGCATGGCGGATGTCCGGTGTTCGGCCGCTCCATTCAAGAATGGATAGGGTTGAGGATCCCTTAAATGCCGGCCGCAACGGTTACCGTGTCGGCCTGGGCCACGCCCGGTCGCGCTGCCGTCGGGCGCGGCGCTCGGGCTTCGTTCCCACGCACGGTCCTGTTGCAGCGCCGCAACCGGTCCGTCCGAAATGGCCTGTCCGGCCTCGATGCCCCGCCGCCGCCGCATTCCGGGTGCGACAGCGCACGACGTCGAGCGCGCCCACGGCGCCAACCCGTCCCGAGGCCGCTCGTCGGAACCGTCGCTTAACCATCCGCGCCTACCAACGGTACCCAGGACTACGCGGACCCGCCTCGAAGACCCGCAGCCGGCCTTCGGCACCGCTCGAGGAGCTTTTTCAGATCATGACGCAGCGTTTTCGTGCCGCCGCCCTCGGCCTCGCCCTCGTCGCCGGCCTCGGCCTCGGCGCCTGCAGCAACGACAAGGATCTCGCCGACGCCTCCGCCTTCGGGGCCGGCGCCGCGACCCCGGGCAGCGCGCAGGACTTCGTCGTCAATATCGGCGACCGGGTGTTCTTCGAATCGGATTCCACCGATCTGACGCCGACCGCGACCGCCACCCTCGACAAGCAGGCCGCGTGGCTGCAGCGCTACCCGCGCTACACCTTCATCATCGAGGGCCACGCCGACGAGCGCGGCACCCGCGAGTACAACTTCTCCCTGGGCGCCCGCCGGGCCCAGGCGGTGAATGACTACCTCGCCACCCGCGGCATTGCGGGCAACCGCATGCGGACGGTGTCGTACGGCAAGGAGCGGCCGGTGGCGGTCTGCAACGACATCTCGTGCTGGTCGCAGAACCGCCGCGCGGTGATCGTGCTGGACCGCGGCGCCGCGTAACGGAGGGCGTAACGGCCTCCTCTGTGTGAAGCGTCGCGAGTCGCGGCGCGCCCTCCGCGACCGCATCTGCACAGCGCGGGTGACGATGCGGCATCAGGATGATGCGCGGGGCCCCTCTCCCGAGCGGTACAGGGGTCCGTCGCAGTCTTCGGGGGAGGGCGGGTACGCAGCGAACCGGGACTGCGCGTCCCGCCGGATGACCCAAAAGGTTGAACGCGCCGCAGTTTTGCCGCGGTGCGGCGCATCTGATAGGGCCTCGCGCCGCCACCGGATCGCAGCCGCATCATGCCCGCCCGCCTTCGCACCCGCCTCGCGCTCTCCACGATCCTGGGAGCCCTGCTCCTCGGTCATCCGGCCGCCGCACAGGACGCCTCCGAGCTGGTGGTGCGCCTCGGACGGATCGAGAACCAGTCCCGGCTCATGGCCGGGCAGATCGAGACCCTCCAGTACGAGAACCGCCAGCTCAAGGAGCAGCTGCGCAAGTTCCAGGAGGACGTCGAGTTCCGCCTGAACGAGGGCAAGGGCGGCAAGCCCTCCGCGGCTCCGGCGCCGGCGGGGGCCGTCAACGGTGGCAATCCGGGCGCCGGCCGCCCCGGCAAGCGCGGCGACGCCTTCGACCCGTCCCAATCCCCCGGTGCCCCGGGCACCCCGATGCAGCTCGGCAGCACGCAGCCCTCCGCGCCGCTGCCGCCCCGGGACACCGTCGAGACCGCGCCCCGGCCGCAGCGCCTGCCGCAAGGGGCGATCAACGGTGAGGACGAGGACGCGGACGCCGCGGCGCCCGGCTACGACGAGCCGGTGGACCTGCGCCCGCCGGCCCGGACGGGGGCGATCCCGGCGCGGCCCTCCGAGAGCGTGGCCGCTACCCAGACCGGCGATCCGGCCTCGGATTACGACGCCGCCGTGGAGCTGTACCGCGCCAAGCAGTACGAGCAGGCCGAGATGGGCCTGCGCCAGTTCATCCAGTCGCATCCGCGCGACAACCGCGTCGCCGGTGCCACCTACTGGCTGGGCGAGAGCTACCTGGCCCGCGGCCGCAATCGCGAGGCGGCCGAGCAGTTCCTGAAGGTCTCGACCGACTACGCCCGCTCGTCCCAGGCGCCCGACGCCATGCTGAAGCTCGGCGTCACGCTCAACGCCCTCGGGGCCCGCGAGCAGGCCTGCGCGACCCTGGCCGAGCTGGACCGGAAATTCCCGAATGCCGGCAACGGCGTCCGTCAGGGCGTCGCGCGCGAGCAGAAGCGCGCCCGCTGCGGCGCTTGAGCGGGCCGGGCGATCCGGTCCTCGACGCCCTGAGCCCCTGGCTCGGCCGTTCCACCCGCGACCGGCCGGGCGTTCTCCTCGCCGTCTCGGGCGGCCCCGATTCGACCGCCCTGATGCACGCCGCCGCGATCCTGGGGCGCGCGACCGGCGCATCCGTCCAGGTCGCCACCGTGGACCACGGCCTGCGGGCGGGCTCCGACGCCGAGGCCCACGCTGTCGGCCAGGCCGCCCGGTCCCTCGGCCTAGTTCACGCGATCCTGCCCTGGTCGGGCCCGAAGCCCGGCACCGGCCTGCAGGACGCGGCCCGCAACGCCCGCTACGCCCTGCTCGCCGCCCAGGCCGAGGCGATCGGCGCCGGCCTCGTCCTCACCGCGCACACCCAGGATGACCAAGCCGAGACGGTGCTGATGCGGCTCGCCGCCGGCAGCGGCCTCGCGGGGCTCGCCGGCATGCGCGCCGAACGGGCGCTCGCCCCCGGCCTGAGGCTCGGCCGTCCCTTCCTGCACCTGTCGAAATCCGCCCTGGTGGCGTGGTGCAGGCCCGCGGCATCCCGTATCTGCGCGACCCCGCCAACGTGAATCCGCGCTTCGCCCGGGCCCGCCTGCGCGCGGCCGGCCGGTCCTGGAGCGCGAGGGCCTGACCCCGGCGCGTCTCGCCCGCCTGGCCGCGCGCGCCGCCCGCGACGAGGCCGCGCTCCGCAGCGCGGCGGCGCGGGCCCTCGACACCGCGCTTCTGCCCGGCGCGGCGACGGGCGCGGTCCTGTGCCTCGATGGTGCCGCCCTGGCGGCGCTGCCCGACGCCGTGGCTCTGCGCTGCCTCGATCTCGCCCTGAGCCGGGCCGGCGGAGCGCCGCGCCGGCTCGAACGCCTCGAGGCGCTGGTCCTCGAATCGCTGCTGCCGGCCCTGCGTCGCGGCGCACCGATCCGGCGCACCCTGGCGGGGCTCCTGGTCGCCGCGGAGGCCGACGGCACCGTGCGCTTCGCCCCCGCGCCGCCGCGCCGCCGCAGGGCCGCGGATGCTGCCCTCGCCGCAGGGGCCCCCGAATTACTTGGCAACGGAGACACCCCCGCCTACATTGGCGAAGTGTGCACGGATGGACCGGAACAGCCGCGTGGCGGATCCGTCCTGGGGGTCGCACACGCCAAGGATTGATCGATGAACCCGAATTTTCGCAACTTTGCCTTATGGGTCGTCATCTTTCTGCTGGTGCTGGCCCTGGTCACCCTGTTCCAGAATCCGGGGCACCGGGGCGGCGGCAGCGAGATCGCCTACAGCCAGCTCCTGAACGACGCCGATGCCGGCAAGATCCAGTCGGTGGTGATCTCCGGGCAAGACGTGTCCGGCACCTATGTCGGTGGCGGCAACTTCACGAGCTACGCGCCCAACGACCCGAGCCTGGTCTCCAAGCTCCAGGGCAAGGGCGTGCAGATCACCGCCCGTCCGCCGTCGGACAACACCCCCTGGTTCATCCAGCTGCTCGTGAGCTGGCTGCCGATCCTTGTCTTCATCGGCGCCTGGATCTTCCTCTCGCGCCAGATGCAGTCGGGCGCCGGCCGCGCCATGGGCTTTGGCAAGTCGAAGGCGAAGCTCCTGAACGAGGCCCACGGCCGCGTGTCGTTCGATGACGTCGCAGGCGTCGAGGAGGCGAAGGAGGATCTCCAGGAGATCGTCGAGTTCCTCCGCGACCCGCAGAAGTTCCAGCGGCTCGGCGGCCGGATCCCGCGCGGCGTGCTGCTCGTCGGCCCGCCCGGCACCGGTAAGACCCTGATCGCCCGGGCGGTCGCCGGTGAGGCCAACGTGCCGTTCTTCACCATCTCGGGCTCCGACTTCGTCGAGATGTTCGTGGGCGTCGGCGCCAGCCGCGTGCGCGACATGTTCGAGCAGGCCAAGAAGAACGCGCCCTGCATCATCTTCATCGACGAGATCGACGCGGTCGGCCGTCACCGCGGCGCCGGCCTCGGCGGCGGCAACGACGAGCGCGAGCAGACCCTCAACCAGCTCCTCGTGGAGATGGACGGGTTCGAGGCCAACGAGGGCGTGATCATCATCGCGGCGACCAACCGCCCCGACGTGCTCGACCCGGCGCTGCTGCGTCCCGGCCGCTTCGACCGCCAGATCATGGTGCCGAACCCGGACGTCACCGGCCGCGAGCGCATCCTGCGGGTCCATGTCCGCAAGGTGCCGCTGGCCCCCGACGTCGACCTCAAGACCATCGCGCGCGGCACCCCGGGCTTCTCGGGCGCCGACCTGATGAACTTGGTCAACGAGTCCGCGCTGCTCGCCGCCCGTCGCGGCAAGCGCATCGTCACGATGCACGAGTTCGAGGATGCCAAGGACAAGGTCATGATGGGCGCCGAGCGGCGCACCCTGGTCATGACCGAGGATGAGAAGCGGCTCACCGCCTATCACGAGGGCGGCCACGCCATCGTGGCGCTGAACGTCCCGGCCACCGACCCGGTGCACAAGGCGACGATCATCCCTCGCGGCCGGGCGCTCGGCATGGTCATGCAGCTGCCCGAGCGCGACAAGCTCTCCATGAGCTTCGAGCAGATGACCTCGCGGCTGGCGATCATGATGGGCGGCCGCATCGCCGAGGAGATGACCTTCGGGCGCGAGAAGGTGACCTCGGGCGCGCAGTCGGACATCGAGCAGGCGACGCGGCTGGCCAAGATGATGGTGACCCGCTGGGGCTTCAGCCCCGAGCTCGGCACCGTCGCGTACGGCGACAACAACGACGAGGTCTTTCTCGGCATGTCGATGGGCCGGCAGCAATCGGTCTCCGAATCGACCGCCCAGAAGATCGACGCCGAGGTCCGCCGCCTCGTGGAGACCGGCCTCGAGGAGGCGCGCCGCATCCTGGCCGAGCACAAGGATGACCTGGAGGCCCTGGCGCAGGGGCTCCTCGAATACGAGACCCTCTCGGGCGAGGAGATCCGCAACCTGCTTAAGGGCCAGCCCCCGATCCGCGACGGCGGCGACGTGCCGCCGACCCCGGCCCGGGGCTCCTCGGTTCCCTCGGCGGGCCGCGGCCGGCCGAAGGAGAGCGACGGCGGCCTGGAGCCGCAGCCGCAGGCCTGAGGTCTCGGGACAGACGATCGGAAGGGCGCCGCGAGGCGCCCTTTTTCGTGGGCGGCAGCCCGTCATCGCTTCGCTCCGCGCAAAGACGCCGGTTGGCCGACGCACGCGTGACAATCCAGACCGCGCGTTTGCAGGCCGCACCCGCCGGCCGCGCCAAAGCCTCGGTTCGGAACTACCGACCGACAGAACGATCCTGAAGGCCCATTCGCCCATGCCGGTCTCGACCTATCTCGTCGTCGCCCTCGGCGCCGGCGTCGCCGGCTTCGTGCAGGGCCTGTCGGGTTTCGCCTTCGGGCTGGTGGCGCTGTCCTTCTGGGCCTGGGTGATCGACCCGAAGCTCGCCGCCGTGCTGGCCGTCTCCGGCGGCTTGACCGGGCAGGTGGTGGCCGCCGTCACGGTCCGGCGCGGGCTCGATCTCGGCCGCATCGCACCGTTCGTGCTCGGCGGCCTCGCCGGGATTCCGCTGGGGGTCCTCCTGCTGCCCCGCCTCGACGCGGACTGGTTCAAGGCGCTGCTGGGCCTCCTGCTGATGGTCTGGTGCCCGCTGATGCTGCTCGCCCGCGACCTGCCGCGGATCACGGTTGGCGGGCGGATCGCCGATGCCGCGGTCGGCCTCGCCGGCGGCATGATGGGTGGCCTGGGCGGCTTCACGGGCGTTCTCCCGACCCTGTGGTGCACCCTGCGCCGCTACGAGCGCGACGTGCAGCGCACGATCATCCAGAACTTCAATCTCGCGATGCTGACCGTGACGATGATCTCCTACCTCGCCACCGGTCTGGTCACCCGGCCGATGCTGCCCATGTTGGCCGTGGTGCTGCCCACCATGCTGGTGCCCACGCTGCTCGGCACCCGGGCCTATGTCGGCATCAGCGAATCCGGGTTCCGCAAGCTGGTCCTGACGCTCCTGACCGGCTCGGGCGTCATCCTCGTCGCCGCGTCATGGCCGAAGATCCTGTAGCCCGACGCCAGGCCCCGCCGTATTTCGACCGCCTTTGTCGCGGAGCAACCGATTCACCACGGCACGGCGTCCGCCCCCGGACGCGGCCGCGATCTGCTAAGTCTGGTCCGGCCTTCGTCCGGGCCCCGGAGACGTCATGGTGCGCAAGTATTTCGGAACCGACGGCATCCGGGGCCGGGCCAACGGCGTGATCACGCCGGAACTCGCCCTCAAGGTGGGGCAGGCCGCCGGTCTCGTGTTCCAGCGCGGCGACCATCGCCACCGGGTGGTGATCGGCAAGGACACCCGCCTCTCCGGCTACATGATCGAGACCGCGCTCGTGGCGGGCTTCACCTCGGTGGGCATGGACGTCCTGCTCCTGGGGCCCGTGCCGACGCCCGCCGTGGCGATGCTGACCCGCTCCATGCGGGCCGATCTCGGCGTGATGATCTCGGCCTCGCACAACCCGTTCGAGGACAACGGCATCAAGCTGTTCGGACCCGACGGCTTCAAGCTCAACGACACGATCGAGCACGAGATCGAGGAGTTGATCGACGCCGACATGCACAAGCGCCTGTCCGGCTCCAACGACCTCGGCCGGGCCAAGCGCATCGAGAGCGTGCATGCCCGCTATATCGAGTTCGCCAAGCGGACCCTGCCGCGGCAGGTGACCCTGGACGGCCTGCGGGTCGTGGTCGATTGCGCCAACGGCGCCGCCTACCGGGTCGCCCCCGAGACCCTGTGGGAGCTCGGCGCCGAGGTCATCGCGATCGGCACCGAGCCGGACGGGTTCAACATCAATCGCGATGTCGGCTCGACCGCGCCGGCGGCGCTCGCCGAGAAGGTGCGCGAGCGCCGGGCCGATATCGGCATCGCGCTGGACGGCGATGCCGACCGGGTGCTGATCGTCGACGAGAAGGGTCAGGTGGTCGACGGCGACCAGCTCATGGCGGTCGTGGCCCGCTCCTGGAAGGAGGACGAGCGCCTCACCCAGCCGGGCGTGGTCGCGACGATCATGTCGAATCTCGGCCTGGAGCGCTATCTCGGCGGCCTCGGGCTGACGCTGGCCCGCACCGCGGTCGGCGACCGCTACGTCCTCGAGCACATGCGCCAGCACGGCTACAATCTCGGCGGCGAGCAGTCCGGCCACATCATCATGTCGGACTACACGACCACCGGCGACGGCCTGGTGGCGGCGCTCCAGCTCCTCAGCGTGGTGCAGCGGCAGAACCGGCCGGTGAGCGAGGTCTGCCACTGCTTCGACCCGCTGCCGCAGATCCTCAAGAACGTCCGCTACAAGACCGGCGAGCCCCTCCGGCAGGACAGCGTGGTCAGCGCCATCGAGCACGCCCGCGAGCGGCTCGGCAATGCCGGCCGCCTGGTGATCCGCCCCTCCGGCACCGAGCCGGTGATCCGCGTGATGGCCGAGGGCGACGATCGCGGCCTCGTCAACGCGGTGGTCGACGAGGTGGTCGACGCCGTGTCCCGGGCCGCGGCCTGACCGGTCAGGCGCGGTCGTAGGCGGCGCGCAGCTCCGCCGGTGCGGTCATCCGCCATGCCGCCAGCAGGGCTGCCCGCAGGGTCTCCTCCGCGCAGCCGTCGAGATCGAGATTGGTCCAGCCGCGGCGCCCCCAGGCGCCGTCGAGGGGCGTGAACAGGTCCGGCTCGGCCGCGCACAGCGCCGCCTGATCCGCGGGCGACAGCCGCAGCACCAGCCGCGCCTCCTCGAGCCACAGGGTCGCCAGCACCCGGCCGCCGACGCGGAAATCCGGGTTGCCGCTGTGGGCGCCCGCCACCGTCTCCGGCAGCATCAGCGCCAGGATGCGCACCTCCTCGGGGAGCACCGGCGCCTCAACCCGACGCACGGGGCAGGTCGGCTGGTGGCCGGTCGGCCGTCGGTCGCCTCCCAACCGGGACAGAGTCGGTCGCGTCGCTCATGCCTGCTTCCCCCGGCAGTTGTTGGACGCGTCCGTGGCGACGCAGGGCCACGGAGACAAGTAAAATCCGAGCAACAGAGATCCTGACCGGCCGACAGGAATGCGCAAGCCTAACATTTAACGTTAAGTCAGATTTAAGACGTTGCTTTCATCCTTCACCACGTACCCCCGAGACCGCACGCGGAGCGTCCGGCTCACGTGCCCAGTGAAGGAATTCCTATGGCCCGCTCCAAGCTGAACGCTTTGGTGCGTAGCCTGACGCTCGTGGCGAGCGTCGGCGCGCCCTGCCTCGCCGCCGCCGCGGATCTGCTGCCCCCGCCCCCGCCGCCTCCGCCGCCCCCCCGATCGAGGTCGGCGGCGGCTGGTACCTGCGCGGCGACGTCGGCGCGAGCATCTACACCCGTCCGAAGTACAGCGAGGCCTACGACTACACCGGCTACGCCGAGTCCAACCGGTCCTTCGGCAACGAGATCGGCAGCGGCGGTTTCGCGGGGGTCGGCGTCGGCTACCAGTTCACCCCGTTCTTCCGCGGCGACATCACCGGCGAGTACCGCTACGCCACCGGCCTGCGCGGCAGCGAGTACTACCGCGGCCCGGACTACGATGACGGTCTCGGCTCCTACGGTGTCAACAAGTCGAGCGGCCACTTCGACTCCGCCGTCGTGCTCGCCAACGCGTATTTCGATCTCGGCACGTGGTACGGCATCACGCCGTTCATCGGCGGCGGCGTCGGCTACGCCTTCAACCACATCTCGTCCTACTCGACCAACCAGCAGTTCACGAGCCCGACCTACGGATACGATTACGGCAACCCGGTCTACGGCTGCGATTGCGGCGCACCCTCCTACAATTACAAGCCGGTCTACGACTCGAACGGCAACCCGGTCTACAACACCAACAGCGGCACCAAGTTCTACAAGGACAAGTCGAGCGGCAGCTTCGCCTGGGCGCTCCACGCCGGTCTCGCCTACAACGTGACCGACGCGTTCAAGGTCGAGCTGGCCTACCGCTACCTGAACCTCGGCAAGGCCGAGACCGGCGCCGGATACGTGCCGTGCTGCACCGGCAGCCTGCAGGCGATCAAGGTGAAGGACATCGAGGCGCACGACGTGAAGATCGGCCTGCGCTACTACCTCGGCGGCGTCGTCGCGGCCCCGCTGCCGCCGCTGATGCCGGAGCCGATCCCCGGCCCGCTGGTGCGCAAGTACTGATCGCGCACCGAACCCGAACCCCATCGTGAGACTGACGACGGCGCGGAGATCCTCCGCGCCGTTTCGCGTTGTGCGCCGCGTCCGCCGGGCAGTCCGGCCCGTCGCGGCTGTCAGGTTTGCCGCGTCACGCACCAAGACCAGGAACTCCGGATCGAGACTGAGAGAATGTAAGTTAGCAACGGACAATTAAGGTTACTCATCTACCACTCAGTCGAGGCTCGATCCGCCGTCCGTCTCTTTCCGTCCCAGGACGATCCCGATGCGTACCGTCACCTTTCCGCTGCTGGCGGTTCTCGGTCTCTGCGGCGTGACCACCGCCCGAGCCGCCGATCTGGATTACGATTACCTGCGCGGTGCCGAGTACGACCCGGTCGCGGCGCCGATTCCGGTGATCGACTGGAGCGGCTTCTATGTCGGCGGCCACGGCGGCTTCACCTCGACCAGCCTGGGCTTCGGAAACACCGCCCAGCCCATCGTCGCCAACGATCTGCGCCAGACCGCGGTCGAGAGTCAGTTCCGTGTCTCCACCCTGCTGTCGCCGAACGCCAGCCAGCGGGTGAACGGAACCAGCTTCGGCGCGCTGGCCGGCTACAACATGCAGTTCGACGAGATCGTCCTCGGGATCGAGGCCGACTACACGCATTTCGGCTCGGGCGGAGCGGTCCGCGACAGCATCGGCCGGCAGATGGTGACCAGCGACGGCTTCGTGAACTACGTCTACCTCGCGAGCAACTCCAGCACCAAGCTTGACGATTACGCCACGCTGCGCGCCCGGGCGGGATATGCGTTCGGCAACTTCCTACCCTTCGTGACGGGCGGGTTTGCGATCGGCTCGGCGCAGATCACCGACCGCGTGTCCGTGCAGGTGGCCGGCTACGACCAGACGACCTACAAGGCGAACCAGGCGATCGCGGACGGTTCTAAGCCGGCCTATGTCGGACGTTACGGCTACAGCGCGTTCGACGCGAACAACCCGGAAGTCGGGCTCCTCGCTCCGGATGTGTTCAACCGTACCAAGACGAAGATCGTCGGGGGTTTCTCGGCCGGCACCGGTATCGAGTACGCCATTACGCCCAACATTTTGCTGCGCGCCGAGTATCAGTACGTGATCTTCAATGCCTTCGACGGGCACAAGGTCAACCTGAACACCGTTCGTGGCGGCGCGGCGGTCAAGTTCTGATGCCGAGCTTCGGCGGGAGCCTGCCCATGCCAATCCCACGCGCCGCCTGCATCGCCGCCCTGTTGCTCGTCGCCAGCCCGCTCCTCGAGCCCGCCGGCGCGGCGGATTGGCCTCGAGACCGGCACGGGCCCCGCCCGATCCGCGACCGCAGCACGGTCCGGGCCGTTCCCCCGGTCCCGCCGCCCGTGCTGGTGCGGGGCTACCTGCCGCGCAACCACAACATCCCGATGTACAACGAGCCGCCCCGGCGCGAGCCGGTTTGGTAAAGTCGACCTGGTGATCGCCGCGGCGGCTCCGCCTCAGCTCTCCAGCTCGCTGTCCCAGTACAGGTAGTCGAGCCAGGTGTGGTGATACTGGCGGTGGTCGAACTCAGGCTGCCGGTGGTGCAGCTCGTAGCGCGTCGGCCGCCGCGGCTCGGTCATCAGCGGCATGTCGGCCTCGTCCGGCGTGCGGTTCGCCTTGCGCAGGTTGCAGGGCGAGCAGGCCGCCACGACGTTCTCCCAGCTCGACAGGCCGCCTCGGGAGCGCGGCACCACGTGGTCGAAGGTCAGGCCGCCCGAGGGCAGCCGCAGGCCGCAATACTGGCAGCTGAATCCGTCCCGCAGGTAGATGTTGTAGCGGGTGAAGGCCGGGCTGCGGGCGAGCGCCACGTAGTTCTTCAGGGCCACCACGCTCGGGACCCGCAGCGACCGCGAAGGCGAGCGCGCCTCCACGTCGTAGCTCGCCACCAATGTGACGCGGTCGAGGAACAGGGCCGTGAAGGCGTCCTTCCACGACCAGAGGGAGAGCGGATTATACGAGAGCGGCCGATAATCCGCGTTCAGGACGAGGGTTTGGAGATCCATCATCGGCGCGACTCTTCGGACTATCTCTGACGCGGATAACGCGCGGGACCGCGCCGCCGCCTCACCGGCCCACCCGAACCGGCCCAGGGCCGATGCAGGACGGGCCGGCGCGCGACGCGTCGGCTTGGCGGGAGAGGCGGAGGGAGCAACAGGGCTGCGGGCCGGCGCGCAGGGGCGCCGGTCGAGGCGGTCACATCCGGAACGCGGCCGGGCCGGGCCGGCGCTGTCACCGGCCGTGCCCTTTCGCGTAATGACGAAAAGGCCCTGTCCATCAGGTGTTCATCTAATCCCAGCGTGACACCCTTGTGAAGCTTTTCCGGGCGGGCCCAGGGACGCACCCACAGGACGCACCCGCGGCCAGGCCGGCGGCGGCCGAATCCGGCCCGGGCTGTGCAGGAGCACGGTTTCGCCCTATTGCTCGCCCAGAGCGCCCGGCCGTCAGGAGGCCCGCCCGGTCCCCTATCGCCGCTGATTCGCCGATGCCGGACCCGCCCGCGCGTCCGGCGCACCCGACGAGAGGTTGCCCATGCACCGTACGCCAGCGCGTACCCGGACGCCGCGGGGCGGCGCACGCCCCTCCCTCACGCTCGCCCTTCTCGCCGCTCTGGTGCTCGGGATTCCTGCTGGCGCAGCGCGGCCCGCCCTCGCGCAGGCGGCCGCGCCGGCCCCGGCGGAGACCAAGCCCGCCGCGGGCACTCCGACGCCCGGCAAGGCGCCCGACGCGAAGCCGGAAGCCAAGCCCGAAACCAAGACCCCGGCCGCCGCGCCCGCGGGCGCGGCCCGCACGCGCAGGCCGAGCTGCCCGAGCAGTTCAAGGCGGTCCGGGCCAAGATCGACGCCGCCAAGGCCGAGCTCGATGCCCGCGAGAAGCAGCTGGGGCATACCGACCTGACGGTGGCCGACCTCACCGCCATCCGCGACAGCGCCGCCACGGTGACCGACGAGATCCGCACCCTGGTCACCCGCCTCGACGCGCCGCTGGAGGCCGCCCGCGAGCGGCTGGCCCAGCTCGGACCGAAGCCGAAAGACACCCAGGAGAGCGCCGACGTCGCCGAGCAGCGCGTCGAGCGCGAGGCCGCAGTCACGCGCATCGACGAGACCCAGCGGCTGGCCCGCTCCCTGGTGGTTCAGGGCGACCAGATCGTCGACCGGGTCTCGAACCGCCGCCGCGAATCCTTCACCCGCGACCTGTTCCAGCGCTCCCAGCCGCTGGTCGGCCCCGGGCTCTGGACCAAGGTGATGGGCGACGTGCCCCGGGACACGCGCGCCCTGCAGAGCGCCGTGTCGGATATCGGGCTGCTGTTCTCCCGCAACGGCAGCCTCGCCAACCTGCTGTTCCTGGGGCTCGCCTTCGGGATCTCGGTGGCTTTGTATTTCGGCCGGCGCAACATCGCCCCCAAGGGCGCCCGTCGGGACGCCGGCAAGGCCGATCCGTCGCGCCGTGCCGTGATGCTCGCCGCCTGGCGGGTGATCCTGCTCGGCACCGTGCCGGCCGTGGCCGGGTCCTACGCGGTCTACTACGCCCTCGATTCCACCAACCTGCTGCCGTCGCGGCTCCTGCCGGTCGCCGCCGCCATCCTCGGCGGGCTGGCCTTCATCGCCTTCGTGGAGGCCCTGTGCGACGGGCTGCTCAGCCCCGAGAAGCCGGCTTGGCGGCCCGCTCCGGTGAGCGACGCGGCGGCCACCCGCCTGACCCGGCTCGCGGTCGGCATCGCCACGGTGATCACCGTGGTGAAGTCCGTCGAGGCGCTGAATTCCGGGATCTCGGCGGCCCTGCCGATCTCCATCGCCACGCGCGGCCTCGGGGCGGTCGCCACCGCGCTGATCCTGGCGGTCGGCCTCCACCGCTTCGCCGATACCGAGCAGGAGGAGGAGGCCTGCTTCGGTCCCTACGTGCCGACCAAGACCACCACGGGCATCGGCGGGCCGGCGCGGCTCCTGGGCTGGGCCGCGGTGGCGCTGATCGGGCTCGGCGCGCTGGTCGGCTACGTCGCCTTCGCGGCCTTCCTGATCGACCAGCTGATCTGGGACGCGGCCGTCCTCGTGCTGCTCTACCTGCTGGTCCAGAGCGTCGACATCTTCGTCGGCCGCGCGCTCAGCGACGAGACGCGGCTCGCCACCACGCTCCAGGCCAATACCGGCCTGCGCAAGCGCTCGCTCAACCAGATCTCGGTCCTGGCGACCGGGGCCGCCCGGCTCGTCCTGTTCCTGGCGGCCGCGGTCCTGGTTCTGGCACCCTGGGGTCTCGACTCCACCGACATCCTCTCGTCGGTCCGGCAGGCCTTCTTCGGCTTCAAGGTCGGGGACGTCACGATCTCGCTGTCGAGCATTGCGCTGGGGATCGGCATCCTGGTGGTCGGCGTGTTCATCACCCGCGGCGTGCAGCGCTGGCTGGAGAACACCTACCTGCCGGCCACCGACCTCGACGCGGGCCTGCGCAACTCGATCACCACGGTGGCGGGCTATTGCGGCTTCCTGATCGCGCTGGCGCTCGCCTTCTCGTATCTCGGCCTGAGCCTGGAGAAGCTCACCATCGTGGCCGGCGCCCTGTCGGTGGGTATCGGTTTCGGCCTCCAGTCGATCGTCAACAACTTCGTCTCCGGCCTGCTGCTCCTGTGGGAGCGCCCGATCCGGGTCGGCGACCAGGTGGTGATCGGCGATTCCGAGGGCATCGTGAAGCGGATCTCGGTCCGCTCCACCGAGATCCAGACCTTCGACCGCTCGGCCGTGATCGTGCCGAACTCGAACCTGATCTCCGGGGTGGTCAAGAACCGGGTGCGTGGCGACCGGACCGGGCGTGTCAGCATCACGGTCAGCGTCCTGCGCAACCAGGATCCGGTGCGCGCCGCCGAGATGATCACCGCCTGCGCGCAGGCGCATTCCGATATCCTGAAGGAGCCTCCGCCCCGGGTGGTGTTCAAGAAGATCGGTGACCCGTTCCTGGAATTCGAGCTGCTCGTGTGGATCGTGGACGTCAGCCTCGGCCAGAAGGTGGTGACCGACCTGAACTTCTCGGTGTTCGCGACCCTGTCGGGGGCGGGCTTCATCCCGCCGCTCCCGGCTCCAGCATCGTCACCGTGCAGGGCCTCGACACGATGCAGAGCGCCATGGGCGAGATCGCCAGCCGTTTCGGGATCTCGGCGCCGGTCTCCGAGGGCGGTGAGCCGGGCCGGGCCCAGCGCGACCGCGGTTTGCGGAGCGCGGGGGGCTGAGGGGCCGATGCGGTTTCGCTGAAGGCCGCCTATATGGCTGAGGCATCCGAGCCGGCTGCCGAGGCGGGGACCAGGGACACGTGGGCGCACGAGACACGAGACGGATTGTGCGAGGGCTGGCCGGCCTCCCGGTGATGGCGCTCCTCGGATCCTGCGCCACCGAGGCGCCGACCAGCGCGGCGCTGCCGAGCATCTACCTGCCGCTCGCGAACAACAGCGCCCACATCGATGTCGATGCGGCCCGCGACATGATCTCGTCCTACCGCCGCAACCGTGGCGCGCCGCCGCTCGCGGTCGATCCCGAATTGCAGCGGCTGGCGGAGGCCGAGGCGGCCGCCATGGCGCTGGCCGACCGGCCGAGCCGGGCACAGACCGTGAAGGGCGCGGTGGAGCGGCTCGGCTACGCCGACGTGAACGCCAACCTCTCGGCCGGCTACCACACCCTGGCCGAGGCGTTCTCGGGCTGGCGGGAGAGCCCGCCGCACGACGCCACCATGCTGGCACCCCGGGCGACCAAGATGGGGATCGCCACCGCCTACGCGCCGGGCTCGAAGTACAAGGTCTACTGGGCGCTGCTCACCGCCCGATAGGGGCGCGATGCCGGGGGGCGGCGCGTACGAGGCGCCACGCGCCCCCTTTCCCATGCGGGGAGCAGGCCGCGTGCGGTTGCGAGATCCATGCGGCGCGGGCCTGACACCGATTCGCGAGAAGGTCGGATCCCGGGGCTTAGATCGGCCGGGTTGCCGACAAGGATAGGAAATCTTTCTGAAGGAACCGTAAAGGAAACTGTTTCGAGCCTGTATCGGCCCGTCATCGCCCGTTCAGGCGGGTGCTGGCATACCCGTGTCGTACGAGGGGTTTGACCCGGGTCCGGCGCTGATGTCGCCCGGGCAGACCTTCTCGGTGAAGACGTGAGACCCGGGCACACGGGCCGCGTCAGGGGTGGCGGAGCGGTACGATGGTTCGTCTGTACGGGCGGGTCCTGGGATTCCTGAAGGCGGAGCGGCGGCTTGCCATAGGCTTGGCCACCACCAACGTCGTGCTGGCGGTGGCGGCCTTCGCCGAACCGCTGCTGATGGGCCGGATCATCGACCAGCTGACCCATCTCAAGCGCGGCGGCGACGCCATGGGCACCATGCTGCCGCTGCTGGCCGCCTGGGTGGCGTTCGGCTTCTTCACCATCGCGGCCGGCGTATTCATCGCGCTCCACGCCGACCGGCTCGCGCACCGCAACCGCCTGTCATCGATGGCGAGCTACTTCGAGCACGTCCTCGACCTGCCGCTCGCCTTCCACTCGGCCAACCATTCCGGCCGCGTCCTGAAGGCGATGCTGGAGGGCACCAACGGCATGGCGTGGCTGTGGCTCGGCTTCTTCCGCGACCACCTCGTTGCCCTGGTCTCGCTCGGCGTGCTCCTGCCGATGACCCTGTTCATCAACTGGCAGCTCGGCTCGATCCTGGTGGTGCTGGTGCTGGCCTTCACGGCGCTCACCACCTTCGTGATGCGCCGGACCGAGACGCTGCAGGGTCAGGTCGAGGAGTTCAATTCGGGCCTCGCCGCCCACGCCTCGGACGCGCTCGGCAACGTCGCGGTGATCCAGTCCTTCACCCGCGCCAAGGCCGAGAAGGAGGCGATGCGCGGCATCATCACCAACCTGCTCGCCGCGCAGATCCCGGTCCTGTCCTGGTGGGCGCTCGCCAACGTGGCGACCCGGGCGTCGGCGACCATCACCATGACGGCGATCTTCGTCACCGGCATCTGGCTCTACCAGGCCGGCACCACCACAGTGGGTGAGGTCGTGGCCTTCATGAGCCTCGCCACCGCCTTCGTGGCCCGGCTCGACCACGTGGTCGGCTTCGTCAACGGCCTGTTTCAGCAGGCGCCGAAAATCGCCGAGTTCTTCGAGATCTACGACACCGTCCCGGCGGTGGCCGACCGGCCGCATGCCCGGCAGGTCGCCCGCTTCGAGGGTGCGGTCACCTTCGACGACGTCGCCTTCTCGTACGACGGAAGGCGCCAAGCGCTCGACGGCGTCTCGTTCACCGCCAAGCCCGGCGAGACGATCGCGCTGGTCGGCACCACCGGCTCGGGCAAGTCGGCGACGCTCGGCCTCCTGCACCGCAGCTTCGACCCGGCCTCCGGTTCGATCCGGATCGACGGCATGGACATCCGCGACGTCGGCCTCGCCTCCCTGCGCCACAACATCGGCGTGGTGTTCCAGGAGCCGATGCTGTTCGCCCGCTCGATCCGCGAGAACCTGCAGGTCGGCTGCCCCGACGCCACCGACGCCGAGATGCTCGACGCCCTGGAGCGGGCCCAGGCCAGCGCCTTCATGGCGCGCCAGGCCGACGGGCTCGACACGGTGATCGGCGAGCGCGGCCGGTCGCTCTCGGGCGGCGAGCGCCAGCGGCTCTCGATCGCCCGGGCGCTCCTGAAGAACCCGCCGATCCTGATCCTCGACGAGGCGACCTCGGCGCTGGACGCCGCCACCGAGCGCAAGCTCCAGGGCGCGCTGGAGACCGTGATGGAGGGGCGCACCACCTTCGTGATCGCCCACCGCCTCGCCACGATCCGCGACGCCGACCGGATCCTGGTGTTCCACGAGGGCCGGATCGCCGAGGCCGGGACCTTCGACCAGCTGGTGGCCGAGGGCGGCCGCTTCGCCGAGCTCGCCCGGGCGCAGTTCATGGCCGCCCAGGCGGAGGAGGACGAAGGGCTGGCGCTGGCCGCGTGAGGACGACGCCCGTCCCGACCGGCCGATGCGGCGGGTTGGCTGGCAAGACCCCCGAAATCCCGGTCAGACGCGCGCCGCGGCAAAGCTCCGGCGCGCGTTTGCCTGTGGGGTGCTGAACGACAGGACGATCAGGCGCCGCGTCCCGGTCCGCCGCGTCGCGGCAGGTTCGTCCCTGATCGGACCGGCGGCGGTGCCGGGATGCCACGCGGACAGCGGCACAGCGCCTCCTCTCCGCCGGCCGCGCAAACCGCCTCCGCGGGCGGCGGCGGAGACCGCGACCACGGCGCGGTGAAGAGCGTGAGCGATTGACCGGAACACCCTCATGCCTCCGGCTCGCCCGCCCGGGCGACGCGCCTTCGGCCGAGTGGCTTCGAACGGGTCGTGACAGCAAGCCCGGCGCGATCGTCAGGCCGTCGGAAGAGGGTGGGGGATGACCTCGGAGCGGGGACGCGCCCTCGGCCCGCTTCGCACGGTTCCCGCTGGGACAGCTCGGTCGAGCTGCCCCCTCCGTCATCACGAGCGCAGCGCAGTGACCCGGGGCAGCGCGATCTCCGGGATCGTGGCGCCGGCTGGATTGCTTGGCTCCGCTCGCAAGGACGTGCGGCCGAACGCATCGACCGGGAACGGTCTTACGCGCCCCGGCCCGAGATGCCGCGAGATCCGAGCCCGCACGGAAGGGGGACCGGCGCAGGATCCTGATCACGGCTCGCCGGTCCCGACGGGGCGCCCTCAGTATAGCCCGCCGGCCTGCGCGGCCCGGTCGGGATCGGCCGGGACCGCCGCGGGGGCCGCCGCCGGCCACCGCCGGAGGACGGCGCCACGTAGGAATCCGGCGGCGCGGTGCCGGGCTTGAATGCCTCCAGGATCGTCCCGGCGCCCTCGCCCGAGCCGGCGCGGGTGCCGCTGGCGAGGTTGACGCGGATCAGCTTGATCCCCGGCGGCACGCGGAACGGCGTCGGCGGCTTGTCCTTGAGGGCGGTCTTCAGGAACTCCAGGGCGATCGGCGCGGCGAGCCCGCCGCCGGTGGCGCGGTCGCCCAGCGAGCGCGGCTTGTCGAAGCCGATATAGATGCCGACCGCCAGATCCGGCGAGAAGCCCACGAACCACGCGTCCTTGGCGTCGTTCGTCGTGCCGGTCTTGCCGGCCAGCGGCTTGCCGATCTGCTTCAGGATCGTGGCGGTGCCGCGCTGAACCACGCCCTCCATGATCGAGACCATCTGGTAGGCGGTCAGCGGGTCGAGGACCTGCTCGGAATCGTCCACCAGCTTCGGCTCGTCCTGGCCGGACCACTTCTCGGCGTCGCAGCCGATGCACTTGCGGTTGTCGTGGCGGTAGATCGTCTCGCCGATGCGATCCTGGATCCGGTCGATCAGGGTCGGGCGGATGCGCCGACCGCCATTGGCCAGCATCGAGTAGGCCGTGACCATGCGCATGACCGTGGTCTCGCCCGCGCCGAGCGACATCGGCAGCACCGGCAGCATGTCGTCGTAGACGCCGAACCGGCGGGCGTACTCGGCGATGAGCGGCATGCCGACATCCTTGGCGAGCCGCACCGTCATCAGGTTCTTCGAGTGCTCGATGCCGTAGCGCAGGGTGTGCGGGCCGCCGGACTTGCCGTCGTAGTTCGAGGGCGTCCAGGCCTCCTGGCCGGGGCCGGCCTCGATGGTGATCGGCGAATCCTGCACGATCGACGCCGGGGTGTAGCCGTTGTCCAGAGCCGCCGAGTAGACGATCGGCTTGAACGAGGAGCCGGGCTGGCGCATCGCCTGGGTGGCGCGGTTGAACTCGGATTCGTCGTACGAGAAGCCGCCGACCATGGCGTGGACGCGGCCCGTATTCGGATCCATGGCGACGATCGCGCCGGAGACCTCGGGCTTCTGGCGCAGGCGGAACTGGCCGCGGCCGCCCTCCATCGCCTCGACATAGACCATGTCGCCGGCCTGGAGGTTGGCGCGGCCGGCCCAGCGCATGCCCTCGGGAGGGATCACGCCGGTCTCGCGGTCCTTGCCGACCTGGCCGGACGCCTCGCGCCGGGGCTGCAGGCCGACCTGCACGCCGCCGCCGCCGTTGCCCAGCACCACGGCGAGACGCCAGGGCGCCACGTCGCCGAGCGCCGGGACCTCGGCCGCCGCCATGCCCCAGTCGCGCCCGGTCAGGTCGACCTTGGTGACCGGACCGCGCCAGCCATGGGCCTGGTCGTAGCGCACGAGGCCGTCGACCAGCGCCTTGCGGGCCCAGGCCTGCATCTTCGGATCGAGGGTGGCGCGCACCGACAGGCCGCCCTCGTAGAGCTTCTTCTCGCCGTAGCGCTCGGAGATCTCGCGGCGGACCTCCTCGGTGAAGTAGTTGGCGTTGGCGGCGTTCGGGAAGGCGACGCGCGGGTTGACGCCGAGCGGCATCTTCTTGGCGGACTCCGCCTCCTCCTTGGTGATGTAGCCGTTCTCCGCCATCAGGCGGATGATCTCGTTGCGGCGGTCCAGCGCCGCCTGGGTCTTGCGGTAGGGGTGGTAGTTGTTCGGCCCCTTCGGCAGGGCGGCGAGGTAGGCCGCCTCGTTGATGGTCAGCTCGTGGACCGACTTGCCGAAATAGTCGAGCGCCGCCGCGGCCACGCCGTGGAGGTTGCGGCCCGGGACGATCGTGCCGAGGAAGATCTCGTTGAGGTAGAGCTCGAGGATCTTGTCCTTCGAGTAGGCCGCCTCGATCCGGAGCGCCAGCAGCGCCTCCTTGATCTTCCGGTCGTAGGTCTGCTCCGACGAGAGCAGGAAGTTCTTGGCGACCTGCTGGGTGATGGTCGAGGCGCCCTGCCGCTTGCCCGACTTGGCGTTGGTCAGGAAGGCGCGCACGATCCCCTCGGGGTCGATGCCGCCGTGCTTGTAGAAGTTCTTGTCCTCGGCCGACAGGAAGGCGGCCACGACGATCTTCGGCATCGCCTGGATCGGCAGGTACAGCCGGCGCTCGCGGGCATATTCGGCGAGCAGCGAGCCGTCGGCCGCGTGGACGCGGGTCATCACCGGCGGCTCGTAATTGGCGAGCGCCGCGTGGTCCGGCAGGTCCTGGCTGTACTTCCAATAGAAGTAGCCGCCGACCGCCGCCCCGACCACGAACAGCACCGCCGCGGCGCTGAACAGGATGCCGAAGAAACGAAGGATCAGACGCATCCGGTGTTCCGCTCGTCGCTGGCCCGGCCGCATGCCGGGATCGGCCTACCCGGCGCGTTACGTCCGCTCTCGATGCGGTCGGCCCCCGGATGGTCCCGTCAGGCCCCCTCGGAATGCCGGTTCAGCGGCGGTGCGACGGGGCGTTCGGACGTCCCGTATCGACACTCTATCTATGGTAAAACTGGGGCGACGGCGGCCGAGCGGCGCGTCCCCGTCGGTCGGCCCAGCGTGGCGCGGTTGGTGAAGAACAGGTCGATCGCCTTGGCCATGGAGCCGGTCACGCCGGCCCGCCAGTCCGGCGATTGCAGCATCTCCAGGTCGCGCTTGCTCGACAGATAACCCAATTCCACCAGCACGCTCGGCACGTCGGGCGAGCGCAGGACCACGAAGCGCGCCTCGCGATGGGGCTTGGCGCTCATCTCGATCACGGGGCTCAGCTGGCCCATTAGGGTCCGGGCGAAGCCCGACGAGAAGCCGCGGGTCTCGCGCAGGGTCAGCTCCTGCAGGATGTCGGCGATGTCGGGCGGCGCCTCGGCGGAATCGACGCCGGCGGCGGCGTCGGCCCGGTTCTCGCGCTCGGCGAGCTTGGCGGATTCGGCATCCGTGGCCTTCTCGGAATTGGTGTAGATCGTGGCGCCCCGCACCTGGGGCGCCGCCGAGATCGAATCGGCGTGGATCGACACGAACAGGTCGGCCTTGGCCTCGCGGGCGAGGCGCACGCGCTCGGCCAGCGGCACGAACACGTCCCGATCGCGGGTCATCCGCACCCGGTAGCGGCCGCCCGCCTCCAGCTTCGCGACCAGCGCCTGGGCGAAGCCGAACACGATGTCCTTCTCGAACACGCCGCCCACCGCGATCGCGCCGGGATCGGTGCCGCCATGGCCGGCATCGACCATGATCAGCGGGCGCTGGTCGGCGGGTTCCGGTGCGGCGGTCCGGGCCTGGGCGGGAGCGGGGTCAGCCGCGGCGGCCGCCTTGCGGAACGCGTCGCGGTCGGCCCGCTGCAGCGGGATCGTGAGCAGGACGGCGCCGTCCCGGGGGCGGGTCGCCGTCTCGATCTTACCGACTGTGGCGGGCGATGCGAGATCGATGACGATGCGGGAGCGCCCGGGAGCGAACAGGCCGTAGCGGAAGGATTGCACGAGACCGTCGCGGCGGCTCCCGGTGCCGGATTCGAGCTGGAAGTTGACCTCCGGCAGGTCGATCACGGCCCGGTCGGGCCGCTCCATCACGAAGCCGCGGGCCTCGACCGCCCGGGACAGGGTCAGGGTCAGGCGCGTGGTGCCGGCCTGGGTCGCGAGGTCGGCTCCGATGGCCACGGCCGGCTTGTCGCCGTTCTGCGCGACGACCGGCGCTCCCGCCGACGCCGCGGACAGCGCGACGGCGAGGCTGAGACAGGCGGAACGGATCAGGCGCGCACAGCTCGGCATCGGTCCGGTATCATCTCCCGTGCCCTCCGTTACGGCATGGGACCGGCATGGTTAACGGACTGTTGCCGCGGCCGGTTCGATCCGGCCGCCGTTGTTGCGGTGAGGCGACAATGGCCGGGGCCGCCCCCGGCGTGCCGGATCAGCGGAACGCGACGACGCGGCTCGCCTTGCCGACTACCGTGACCCAGCAGGTCAGGGAGGCGTCGGCGGCGCGCTGGACCTCGCCGACCTGCAGGCGGATCAGGTCAGCCGGCGTGCGGGCGCCCGAGAGGGCGCGCAGATGCGCGAGGGCGGCCTCGCCCTCGCCCCGCACGTAGCGGGCGATGGTCGAGCCGATCTCGGCGACGTCGAGGCGGTCAGGGGCGAAGGCGATCCGGTTCGGCTCCGCGAGGCCGGAGGCCTCCGGTGCCGCGGCCAGGACGGTCTTCGCCGCGATCTCGTCGGCGGGCGTCGTCCCCGGGATCGCCGCGGCGACGGTTTCGAAGGTTTCCTGGGTCGGCGCGGCCTCAACCAATGCAGCCTCGGCCAGTGCGGCCTGCGGTTCGGTCGCCTCGGGGATCGGCGCGCTCGCGGGAGCGGGGTCTGGCGCCGTTTCCGGTGTGCCGGCCGCGACGGCGGGAGCGGCGGCCGTCTCGATCGCGGATTCCTCGGCGTGGCTCTCGGTCGGGACCGGCGCGTCCGCCTCCCGGGGCGGCTTCGCCTCCCAGGTGGAGCGGCTTCCTCTCGGTCGACGCGGCTTTCCCATCGCGCGATCTCCTCCTGTCGGCTTCAGCCCGTCCTGACGGAGCGGCGGCCGGAGGGTGATGCGCGGCCGGCCCGCCCGCGGTGTCGGCGCCGGACCCGTGGTGCCCGGGCGTCCGATCGTAGAATCCGGCCGACGCTGATCGACCGCCCGGATCCCGGAATGCGTCCCCGACCGCCAGGATCGGGGACGGAAAGGCCGGCCTCAGCGGGCGACGGCGTTCTGGGCGAGGGCGCCGTAATCCTTGGCCTGAGCCTGGAGGGCGGCGAACTGGCTGCGGACGAACTCGGACTGCAGCTCGAACGCCTCGCGGAGGTCCTTCGTGCGCACGAGCTTCTGGGCAAAGTCGAAGGTCGCGTTGGCGTTGGTCTGGGCGTGATCGAAGCCCTTCACGACCGCGGCGCTGAGGGTCGACTGGAAGGTCTGGCCCGAAGCCTGGACCTGCTCGGCCGCCTTGACGGCGTTGGCCATCATGGTGCCGACGGCGTTCCGGGCCTGATCAACGCTCTTCTCAGCGAAGTCGCGCATCTCGGTCGGGATCTCGAAGTTCGGGGTCTGCATCGATGTCTCCAGCCTGATTTTTGGAGCGGGACGCCGGATGCGTCCGCGGTGACGCGCCTCTATATGTTGCACTGCAACAAGAAGTCAAGTGCATGTTCCGGGGTCGATTCGGGCCCGGCGAGAGCCGATAAAATGCCGAATCGCTGATCTCGGAAGTCATCAGCCCGCGGATCGGCCGCGACAGCAGCCGGCGATCAAGCTCTGCCATTCCGTACGCGGTATCGATTGCTGATCCCTGAGGAGAGCCGCATTACAAAAAACTATCGCGCTGTCCAGAGGCGGGCGAACGGATCGTGAAGACTGTCAGCATGGCAGTAGTCTTGGTCTGCCTCAAGACCGAGGCGAGACAGCCGGCCGCTCCCGATGCTGCATTGCACCAGCCGCGGGGACCGGCAGCGCGGCGTAGAGCGCCCGGAGGGCCGTCGCGTGGGCCGCCAGATCGCTCGGCGCATCGCGAGACATCCTATAAGCCTCCGCCCCGAGGGCGGCGGCCAGGGCATCGTCCCGCAGGGCCGTGAAGGCCGCCGCCAGCGGCCCGACCTCCGGGACGACCACGAAGCCGGTCCGACCGTGCCGGACCTTCTCGGCGGCGCCGGACCGGTCGGAGGCGACCACCGGGATCCCGGCCGCCAGCGCCTCGTAGACGGTGAGCGGCCCGGTCTCGTACCAGCGTGACGGCGCGGCCAGCGCCCGGGCGCGGGACCGCAGAATCTCCCAGACCCGCTCGGGGCTCTGCCACCCGATGACCGTGACCCCGTCCCGGGCGCGCAGCTCCGCCTCCAGGGGGCCGGCGCCGATGAACAGGGCGGGCAAGCCGGCGGCCCGGGCGGCGTCAGCCACGAGGTCGGCGCCCTTCTCGCGGGTCAGGCGGCCGACATACGCCACGGCGTCGCCGCGCCCCGGCTCGGCCGGCGGCCGGTCCGCGACCCGCACGGGATTGTCGACCCGGTGGTGCGTGACGGCGTAGCCGCCGAGCAGGTCTCCGAGCCGCTGTCGGCTGGCGTCGCAGACATGGACGACATGGAGCGGGCGCCGCCGGGTCACCTGCCGCAGCGCCGCGGCCCGGGCGACGCGCACGAGCTTGTGGGCGCGGCTGCGCGGGTCGCAGGGGGCCGCGAGGCAGGCGGCCGACAGGGGCGCGAGGCCGCAGGGCTCGGCCTGGTCGAACCGGTAGTAGACGCCGTTCGGGCAGGCCAGGGCGTAATCGTGGAGGGTGACGACCAGCGGCACGCCGGCGCCCGACAGGACCGGGAAGATCGCGGGCGACAGGGTGCGGGTCCACTGGTGCAGGTGGATGCAGTCCGGCCGCATCGGCAGGCCGTCGAGCGCCGCGGCGAGCCGGCGCGCCGCGTCCGCGTGCCAGATCCCCGCCGCCGCCGCCCGGACGCCGCCGAGGGACCAGATATCCGGCAGGCCGAGGACGATCCGCCGGATGCCGGGGTGGTCGAGGAGCGGGTCCACCGGACCCGCGATGGCCTGGATGAAGCTGACCGCGAGACCGGCCTCGGCGAGGCCGCGGGCCGATTCCAGCGCGACCTTCTCGGCCCCGCCGCTGGCGGCCGCGAATTCGGCCAGGATCACGACGTGCATTGGAGATCGTCCCGACATCAGCGGCCGGAACGATGGCGGAAACCGGTTTACGGGCGATCAACCGCGGCAGGTTACAGACTTCGATCCCGGATCGGAGCGGCGGAGTTCCTGACGTGCACGTCGTCCTCGTCGCAGATCACGCCGCGATCAACGGCGGCAGGCCAAGGTGGCGATCGAATCCGCCCTGGGGCTCGCCGCCCGCGGCGTCCGGGTCAGCCTGTTCGCGGCCGTCGGCCCGGTGGATCCGCGCCTGGAGCCCGCCGGCATCCGGGTGGTCTGCCTGGAGCAGGACGACGTCACCACGGCGCGCAGCAAGCTGGCCTTCGCGGCCCAGGCGATCTGGAACGGTGCGGCGCGCCGCGCCCTTGCCCGGGAACTCGCCGCCTGCGATCCCCGCGACACCGTGGTGCACGTCCACGCCTTCGCCAAGGCGCTGTCGCCGTCGATCGGCACGGCGTTGCGGGCCTCGGGCCTGCCCTGCCTCTACACGATGCACGAGTTCTTCCTGGTCTGCCCCACCGGCGGCTTCTACGCCTATCCGGAGCAGCGGATCTGCCACCGGACCCCGATGTCGGCCGCCTGCATCGGGGCGCATTGCGACGCGCGCAGCTATCCGCGCAAGGTTGCCCGGATGATCCGCCATATCGGGCTTAGCCATGTGGCCCGGCTGCCGGAGCTGTTTTCCCACGTCGTCACCATCAGCGACCTCCAGGAGAGCGTCGTCCGGCCGCTGATGCCCCCCGGCACCGTGTTCCACCGGGTCGACAACCCGATCGCTGTGGCGCGGGCGCCGGTGCCCGGAGACGCGCCGGGCGATTTCCTGTTCGTGGGGCGGATCTCCACCGAGAAGGGCGCGCCGATCTTCGCCGAGGCGGCCCGGCGGGCGGGGGTGCGGGCGGTGTTCGTGGGCGACGGTCCGGAGCGGGCCGACCTCGCTGCGCGCTATCCTGAGGCTGAGATGCGCGGCTGGCGCGACGCGGCCGGCGTGCAGGCGCTGATGCGACAGGCCCGGGCCCTGGTCTTCCCGAGCGTCTGGTACGAGGGCCAGCCGCTCACCGTCTACGAGGCCCTGGCCTGCGGCACGCCGGTGATCGTGAGCGACGCCTGCGCGGGCCGCGAGGCGGTCACCGACGGCGAGACCGGCTTCTGGTTCCGCTCGGGCGATCCGGACGCGCTCGCTGCCCATCTGCGGCGCCTTTCGGACGACGCCCTGGCCGCCCGCATGGGCCGGGCTGCCTACGATCGCTACTGGGCGGCACCGCTGAGCCTCGACGCGCATCTCGACCGCCTCGGAGACGTCTACGAGACGGTGCTGCGCGGGGCCGCCGCCCGCGCGGCGATCGGCGGCCCGGTTGAGCGGCCGCTCGCGACCGCCTGAACCGTCTGGGTCGGACCATCGCGCGCTCCGAGCCGGAACCTGCGCCGGATGACACCCATCCGTCATCCCGGGGCCGCGCAGCGGAGCCCGGGATCCAGACCCGCCGAGGTGTCAATGATTTGCTCCGACAGTGGTTCTGGATTGCCCGCCTCCGGCGTGCCCCTTTGGGTCCGGGCTCGCCTGCGGCGCCCCGGAATGACGGCGCGCGAGAGGCCGTCATTCAGTTGAGGATCATGCGCAGCCGCGCAGCCCGCTGCGATGCCCATCCGAAGCGGTCGGCCGGATTGACGCGCCGGCCCGGAAAGATCGGAAACACCCGCCGCGCCTCGCGTTGATGCGCACCGGCACCCTTGCGTGCCCCCGTCACCGATGAGCGACCGACATGGCCGAGGACCACAAGCCGAACGAGACCAAGCCGGGCTTCCAGCAGGGCAGCGCCAAGCCGGGCGACGCGAAGAATCCCGACAACAAGCAGGAGAAGCTGAACGAGCGCCTGGACGACGCCCTGGAGGAGACTTTCCCGTCGAGCGACCCGGTCTCGGTGAAGATCACCAAATAGGCGTTCCGCAGGCGCCTGCCGGGTGGCGTCAGGCCGCCCGGCCGCCGAAGAAACCGTCCACGGCGCGCGCGATCAGCTGCCGCGCCGCCGGCGCCGGGACCGGACGACTGAACAGGAAGCCCTGGACCTCGTCGTAGCCCTCGGCGCGCAGCATCGCGAGCTGCTCGGCGGTCTCGACGCCTTCCGCCGTCGTGGCGATGCCCAGGCTCGTGCCGAGGCTCGCCACCGCCCGCACGATCGCCGTGCAATGGGTGTTCTCGCCGACCTGGCTGACGAAGGACCGGTCGAGCTTGATCTTGTCGAACGGGAAGCTGCGCAGGTAGCTGAGGCTCGAATAGCCGGTTCCGAAATCGTCCATGGCGATGCGGATCCCCATCGCCCGGAGCGCGTGCAGGGTCGCCAGATTGGCGGCGCTGTCGGCCAGCAGGACCGACTCGGTGATCTCCAGCTCGAGACGACGCGGGTCGAGCCCGGAGGCCGCGAGCGCGTCGCGCACAGTCTCGGCGAGGCTGCGGTTGCGGAACTGGACCGGAGAGAGGTTGACCGCGAGCCGGATCGCCTCCGGCCAGGCGGCCGCCTCGGCGAAGGCGGTTTGCATCACCCAGGCCCCGATCGGAACGATCAGGCCCGTCTCCTCGGCGAGCGGCACGAACTCGGCCGGCGAGACCGGACCGTGCTCGGGGTGGTGCCAGCGCAGCAGCGCCTCGAAGGCGAGGATCCGGTCGGCCTGCGCGCTCATCAGCGGCTGGTAGACGAGCGAGAACTGCTCCCGGGCCAGGGCCTCGCGCAGCTCGTTCTCGCGCCGCCGCCGCGCCTGGACCCAGGCATCCATCTCCGGCTCGAAGCACCGGAAGGTGCCGCCGCCCTCCGCCTTCGCCCGGTACAGGGCGAGGTCGGCGTTCTTCATCAGCGTCTCGGGATCGGTCCCGTCGCGGGGCAGGCAGGCCACGCCGATGCTGGTGCCGATATGGCAGTCCTGGCCGTCCAGGCGGAATGGACGGGCGAGCTCGGCGATCACGCGCGCGATCAGCCCGTCGGCGAGCACCGGCAGGCCGATCCCGCGCACGAGGATCGCGAACTCGTCGCCGCCGAGCCGGGCGACCAGGTCGTCCTTGTTCAGGCATCCGGCGATCCGCTCGGCGGCCTCGCGCAGCAGCGCGTCGCCGACCGGATGGCCGAGCGTGTCGTTCACGATCTTGAACTTGTCGAGGTCGAGGCAGAGCAGCACCGATTCCTCGCCGTTCCGGGCGTGGCGCGCGATCGCCTCGCCGAGGCGGTCCCGGAACAGCACCCGGTTCGGCAGGCCGGTGAGCGCGTCGTGGTGGGCCATGTGGGCGATGCGCGCCTCCGCCAGGCGGCGCTCGGTCATGTCGATCGCGGCCTCAAGGACGGCCTGCTCTCCGCCGAACGGCAGGGCCCGCTCGAACAGGGAGACCTCGATGGCCGAGCCGTCGGCGCGGCGGTGCAGCGCGCCGGTGGCGGGCAGGCCGAGGCCCGCCGCCTCCTCGGGAGCGATGACCAGATCGGCGGGCGCGCGGGCCAGGAACTGATCGCGGCTATAGCCGTAATGGGCGATGGCCGCGTCGTTGACCGCCAGGAACCGGTCGCGCGCCTCGGCCACGACCCACATCGGCACCGGGTTGTTCTCGAACAGGAGCCGGAACGAGGCCTCCCGGGCCTTGATGTCGCCGACATCCGTCATGGTGATCGACAGGAGGTCGCCGACGCAGCCCGCCTCGACCTTGAGGTACAGGGTCCCGCCGTCGGAGCGGGGCCGGCTCAACTCGAAGGCCTCGCGGCCACCCCGCTCGACCATGGCGGCCAGCGTGGCGATCGTCCGGGCGGTGATCGTCCCCGGGAACAGGTGACCCACGCGCTGCCATTGCAGGACGGACGCGGGACGCTCCAGAAGGCGCTCGGCCCCTTCGTTGAGGGCGACGATCTTGAAATCGACCGGGCGCCCGTCGCCGTCCCGGACGGTGCTCAGGGCCAGGATGCCCTGGTCGGTGGCGGTGAACATCGCCTGGACGAGCTCGGTGCGGACGCTCGCGGCGTCGAGCCCGAGCAGCACGAAGGGCTCGCCCCAGCGGTTGCCCAGGGGCAGGCCGACCAGGCTGGTCGAGGTGACGACGCCGGCGGCGAGGCGGTCGCACCGGCCGTGGGCCGGCTCGCCGGTGGCGAGCGCGGCCGCCACGACCTCGCCGATGGGCTGACGGAGATCGACCGGGAAGGCGTGAACCGGGACGGACTCGACCGGGACGGGTGCGACCGGCCGGCCGGCCGGATCCTGCGCCAGCCAGGCGCCGAAATCCTGGCCGGCCCAGAGGATCCCGGTGGCCGGCCGTCGCAGGTCGTCACAAGGGCGGCCCGGTCGGCGAGCCGCCCGAGGCTGCCCAGGACGACAGCCTCGTAGGACGGCAGGGGGTCTCCCGGCGATCGACACTCCTGCCAGTGGCGCAGGAGGCTCTTCCCGGTCTGCAGGTTTGCGTGCTGCGCGCTCACTGAGCCGCCCCAGTCGTTGACCGGGGCCAGCAAGCAGGGGACTTCGTTTAAGCGAAGTTCATGCGCTGGCTTATAATCCCATGAACGACGCTATTCCCCAGATTTATACTGGTATTCAGGCGGCTTCCAGCAGCCTGCGGGCGATCACCTGGGCCTGAATCTCCGCCGCGCCCTCGAAGATCGAGAGGATGCGGGCGTCGCACAGGATCCGGCTCACCGGGTATTCCAGCGCGAAGCCGTTGCCGCCGTGGATCTGCAGGGCGTTGTCGGCCGCCGCCCAGGCGACGCGGGCGCCGAGCAGCTTGGCCATCCCGGCCTCCAGGTCGCAGCGCTTGCCCTCGTCCTTCTCGCGGGCCGAGAAATAAGTGAGCTGGCGGGCGATGTTGATCTCCACCGCCATCATGGCGAGCTTGTCGGCGACCCGCGGGAAGCTGACCAGCGCCTTGCCGAACTGGACGCGCTCCTCGGCGTAGCGCAGGCCGACGTCGAGGGCCGACTGTGCGACGCCGATCGCGCGGGCCGCCGTCTGGATGCGGGCCGACTCGAAGGTCTGCATCAGCTGGGCGAAGCCCTTGCCTTCGACCTCGCCCAGGAGGTTGCCGGCCGGGACCTCGAAGCCCTCGAAGGCCAGCTCGTACTCCTTCATGCCGCGGTAGCCGAGCACCTCGATCTCGCCGCCCGACAGGCCCTGGACCGGAAACGGATCCTCATCCGTCCCGCGCGGCTTCTCGGCGATCAGCATGGAGAGGCCGCGGTGGCCCTTCTCCTCCGGCTTGGTCCGGACCAGGACGGTCATGATGTCGGCGCGGACCGGGTGGGTGATCCAGGTCTTGTTGCCGGTGATCTTCCACGTGTCGCCGTCCTTGACGGCCCGGGTGCGCAAGCTGGCCAGATCCGAACCCGTGTTCGGCTCGGTGAAGACGGCGGTGGGCAGGATGTCGCCGCTGGCGATCTTCGGCAGGAAGCGCTGCTTCTGCTCCTCGGTGCCGCCGCACAGGATCAGCTCGGCGGCGATCTCCGAGCGGGTGCCCAGCGAGCCGACGCCGATATAGGCCCGGGACAGCTCCTCCGAGACCACGCACATGGCGGTCTTCGGCAGGCCCATGCCGCCGTACTCCTCCGGGATCGTCAGGCCGAAGACGCCGAGCTCGGCCATCTTGGTCACGATCTCCATCGGGATGTAGGCGTTCTTCAGGTGCCACTCATGCGCCTGATCGACCACCTCGGCCTTGCCGAAGCGGCGCATCTCGGAACGGATCGCCTCCATGTCCTCGCCGAGGCCCGAGGCGCCGACGGTCGCCGCGCCGCTGCCGTCGCGCATCTGGGCGACCAGGGCGGCGCGGTTCTCGGGCGTGTTGCCCTCGGCGATCAGGGTCTCGACCGCGTCGGTGCGATACGGGGCCACCTCCTTGGCGGACAGGCCGAGGGAGCCGGTGAGGCGGACCATCTCGCCCTGGCTCATCGGGATGCCGGAGAAGAGCTGGTCGAGATACTCGCCGGCGCCGATCCGGACGAGGAGCGCCTCGGTCTCGCCGAACCGGCCCTCGGCCTGGAGGCGCTCGGCATAGCCGCCGAGCTCGGCGACCGCCTCCGCGTAGGTCGCCAGCCAGGCGAGCCCGTGGGCGGCGTGCTGCTGGCTCTCGAGCTTGGCCGCGTCGATCCGCCCATCCGTCCCGAGGATCCGCGTGCGCACCCGCCGCGTGGCCTCGGCGGCCAGCGCCTTGGCGCTCGCGCCGGCGCTCTTGGTCAGGGACACGAGGTCCTGCGGCTCGGTCTGGATGGCAGGGGATGCGGACATGGTTTTTTGCTCGCGTGGCGTCTTCTTGGATCGGGTCCTTTTAACCTGTTCGGATCCCGGGCCGAAGCAGATTTCGTTTGCGGCGCCTTGAACTGAAGTTGAATGCCCGGCGACTTGGCGAGGGCCTGCTCGACTTGGAAACTCCGAGCCTCGCCTTGATCCTGCTCGACCTCATCCGAGTGCCCGGATGCGCAGCGAAGTCCTCGAAGGAGCCCGGCCGGCCCCGATTCAGCGTTTCTGCTCGCACCGCGTCTTTACGTAGGCCCCGTCCTCACCCTTGAAGCCGGCATTGGCCGCCAGGACCGGTCCCTGGACCAGGCATTCCTGAAGCGTGTGGGCCGGGCCGGTGATCACGTCGGTGGCGGTGTCGCGCGAGCAGTCGGGCGCCTGGACGGAGGCGGCACAGATCAGGGCGACGACGATAATTGAATTCATGATGCCTCCCAGAAGCCCGGCTTGTCGGACGGCGGGCGGCGTCTACCGAAAGAAGGATCCGTCAGGCCTGGTTCCACCGGACCGGATGCCCCGACCTTGCTGGCGGCGCAAAGCAACGCAGTGTCGCGCCCCCTCCCAGCGTGGCGCGTCCATAGCCCCTTCGCCGCGCGCGATGAGAGCGCGCGTCACACCAGCGCCGGAAGATCCGCGCCGGCCTCGATCATCTCCGGGCTCGGTACCCGGTTCTCGCCCAGCAGGTGCAGGAACGCCGTGAAGGCCGGGTTGCGGCCGATGCTGCAGGCTGCGACGGCGCGTCCCGCACGGACGTAATAGGCGATGAAGTCGAGCGCATCGGGATCACCATGCAGGATGATGCGGTCGAAATCCGGCGCGTAACCGCCGTAATCCAGCCGCTTGTCCCCCTGATTGCTCCAGAAGAACGGCGCACCGGAGAACACGTCGGTCGCGCCCAGGATCGCCCGGGCCGCGTGGGTTCCGTGCTGCTCCGCCAGCCGCCAGTGCTCGATCCGGGCGGTGACCCCGCTGCCGCGCTCCGGGAAGGCCGCGATGTCGCCGGCGACCCAGACGCCCTCGGCGAGCCTCAGGTCGGCGCCGACCGGCAGGCCGCCGTGTTCGTCGGGCTCCACCCCGGCGACGATCCCGGTCTCCGGCGCGGCGCCGGCGCCGATCAGCACGATGTCGGCCGGGAGCCGCGCCCCGGCCTCGGTCTCGACCGCCTCGACGGAGCCGGTGCCGGTGATGCGCGCGACGCTGCCCGTGACGAAGGTCACTCCGTTGCCGGCATGGTAGCGCTTCAGGGCCGCGCCGATGGCCTCGCCGAAGCGCTTGGCGAAGGGGATTTCCTCCCGGGACAGGATTGTCACGGACAGGCCGCGCTTGGTCAGGAAGGCCGCGGCCTCCAGGCCGATGAAGCCCGCGCCGATCACCACCACGCGCCGGGCGTGCTCGGCCGCCGCGCTGAGCCGCACGGCGTCGTCGAGGCTGCGCAGGGTCATCACGCCGTCGAGGTCCCGGCCGGCGAAGTCCGGCACGACGGCGCGGCTGCCGGTGGCGATCAGAAGGGCGTCGCCGGTGAGCACCCGCCCGTCCGCCAGGGTGACGCTGCGGGCGGCGGGATCGATCCGGGTCGCCTCGGCCTCGATCCGCTCGACCCGGTGGGCGGCGGCGAAATCCGGCTCCAGCAGGGTCTTCTCCGCGGGCGTGGGCTTGGCCAGGAACTGCTTGGACAGCTTGGTCCGGTCGTAGGGCGGAGAGGCCTCGCGGCCGACCATCGTGATCGTGCCGGCATAGCCCTCCCGGCGCAGGGTCGTGACGCAGGCGACCGCCGCCGCGCCGGTGCCGACGATCAGCACATGAGAGACGGGCGTCTCGGCGCGCTTGGCCGGGGCGGGTTCCGGGGTCAGCAAAGCCACCGCCTCGCCGCCCTCGATCCGGACCGGATAGCGGGTGAGCGCCTCCAGCGCCGGCGGCTCCTCCAGGCTGCCGTCGGCGACCGCGAAGGCCGCCTTGTGCCACGGGCAGTAGAGCCGGCCGCCGCAGATCTCGCCCTTGGCGAGGGGTGCGCCGAGATGCGGGCATTTCGCCTGGAAGGCGCGCACCCCGTCGGCGTCGCGCACGAACAGGACGGCATCCTCTCCCGCCTTGCCCTCGGCCTTGCCGCCGAGGGGGATCGCGTCGAGGGCGAGACGGATCTCGCGGGGCTTGTCCTGATCCATCCGCGCCTCGCTCGGTGCCGGCCCGGGCCGTCGTGACCCGCGCACCAAACCGCGAGACCGCGAAGGGTTTCCGGGCCTTCCGTCGCAGGCCCGGCCCCTCAGCCGCGGCTGGCGACCGCGACGCCCAGGGCGGCGAGCGCCATCCCGGCACCCTGCACGGGGGTCAGCACCTCGCCGAACAACAGGTAGCCGAGGATCGCCGCCACCGGCGGCACCAGGAAGAACAGCGCGGCCACCCCCGCCACCGCGCCGCGCCGGATCAGCGCCAGCAGCAGCAGGATCCCCGCCACCGAGTTGATCAGGACCGCCCAGGCGAGGCCGAGCCACAGGGTCGGCACGGGATCGATCGCGGGGCTGCCGAAGGCCAGCGCCAGGGGGATCGCGCAGGCCATGCCGCCGACGAACTGGAGCGTGGCGCCGGCAAGCAGGTCGCCCCGGCCGCCGGTCCGCTTCTGCCAGAGGGTGCCGAAGGTCAGGGCCAGCACCGCCAGGAAGCTGACCGCCAGCGCCCGCGGCGGGATCCCGGACGGATCCGTGGCGCCGAGCTTGGGGGCGAGCACGAGGCCGGCGCCGGCAAAGCCCATCAGGATGCCCAGCGCCCGGCGGCCGCTGACGCGCTCGCCGAGCAGCGGCTGCGCCAGGAGGGCGGTGAGCAGCGGCTGCAGGCTGCCGACGAGCGCCGCGATCCCGGCCGGCAGCCCGTGGCTCACCGCCCAGAAGGTGCTCGACAGGTAGACGCCCTGCATCAGGAAGCCCGCGATCACCGGATCGCGCCAGCCGGCCCGGTCGGCCGGCCACCGGACCCGGGACGCCGCCGCGATCCCGGCCAGGATCAGCGCGACGGCGGTGAAGCGGACCGCGGTGAACGCGAACGGGTCGGCGTGCGGCACCACGGCCCGCGCCGAGATGAAGCCGGTCGCCCAGATCGGGACGAACAGGGCCGGGAGGGCGCCGGCCGCGAGGCGCGACGGTCGTGCGGGAGTCAGCATGGCGCGATCTAAGCGGTATCCGGCCGGTGAATCGCAACGCCGATTCGGTCGTCCGGCCCGTGCGCCGCGCCCGCGCGGGTCCGGCGTGGCGCGGACGCGTCACCGGACGGCGTTCGGGACCGGATCGGGCCGGCGGCGTTGACGGGCGGGCCCCGGCGCCGTTCATCGGCGGGCCGCTCCGCCCAAGGATTGTGCGCTTGCGTAACGTGAGCCTGAGGATCGTTGAACGCCCGTGAACCCTCTCCGCTCTGGATCCCAGGTCGCGGGCCTCGCCGCGCAGCGCTTCGTCGCCCACGACGGCTGGGCGATCGCGAGCCACATCGCCCTCTCGACCCTGACCTCGCTGTTCCCGTTCCTGATCCTGCTCGCGGCGCTCGCCGGCCTGTTCGGCACGCAGTCGCTCGCCGACGAGGCCGGGGTGCTGATCTTCGACGCGTGGCCCCGGGAGATCGCCAAGCCGATCGTCGGCGAGGTGCACCGGGTGCTCACCGAGCAGCGCAGCGGCGTGCTGACGCTCGGCGCGCTGTTCGCCCTGTACTTCTCGTCCTCGGGGGTCGAGAGCCTGCGGGTCGGGCTGAACCGCGCCTACGGCCTGCGGGAGAGCCGGCCCTGGTGGCTGACCCGGCTCGAATCGATCGGCTACGTGATCTGCGGCGCCTTCGCCATGCTGGCCTTCGCGCTGCTCGTAGTGCTGGGCCCCCTGATCTGGCGCAGCATCGTCCTGGTGGCGCCGGGGCTTGAGCCGCTGGGACTCGCCGTGGCGATCGGGCGGATCGGCGTCACGGCCCTGCTGCTCGCGGTGATCCTGGTGATCGCCCATAAGTTCGTCGCGGCCGGGCGGCGCTCGATCCTGTCGGTGCTGCCGGGGATCGGCGTGACGCTGGTCCTGTGGTTCTTCGCGGGCCTCGGCTTCGGCTACTACCTCGACCGGTTCTCCAACGCCTACGCGTCGACCTACGGGGGGCTGGCCACCGCGATGGTGTTCCTGGTCTTCCTCTACTGGCTCGCCGCCATGTTCCTGTTCGGCGGCGAGATCAACGGCACGGTCATCGCCGCCCGCCGCAGCCGCCTTCAGGCGAAGATGCTGGCGCGCCGGGCCGAGATGGAGGGCCGCTGGACCGCCTCGAACACCTGAGGATCGCCGGGCCGGCCTGGATGCGCCGGAGCACACGGGAGACGGACCGTCCGCCCGCGATGCGGGCAGCGCCGTCGGTTCCACCGCGAACCCGTTCGTGCGGCGCGGCACAGAAAAAAGCCGCCCCGGACGGAGCGGCTTCGAGGAGTCTTCAGGGAGGCATCAAACAGAGCGGACGAGATGTCCAACTCGACATCCAGATCTCTGGATGCCCCTTCATGCCTCGAAAACCTTAATGGTCAGTTAATATCAGTTTTCTCTGCCGTTTCTACGCGGCCAGACTGTCGAACAGGCCGCGCCCATCGGTCCCGCCGATCAGGCCTTCGACGAAGTTCTCCGGATGGGGCATCATGCCGAGGACGTTGCGGTTCTCGGAGAACACGCCCGCGATCGCGTTGAGCGAGCCGTTGCGGTTCGCCTCCACGGTGATGGTCCCGTCCGCGTCGCAGTACCGGAACGCCACGCGACCCTCGGCCTCGATCCGCGCCAGCGTCTCGGGATCGGCGAAGTAGTTGCCTTCGCCGTGGGCGACGCAGACGTCGATGACCTGACCCTGCCGGTAGGCGCTGGTGAAGCGGGTGTCCGCGCGCTCGACCCGGAGAGTCTGCCGGTGGCAGATGAAGCGCCGGTTGACGTTGCGCATCAGCACGCCCGGCAGCAGCCCCGATTCGCACAGGATCTGGAAGCCGTTGCAGATGCCGAGCACGAGGCCGCCGCGCGCCGCGTGGGCCCGGACGGCATCCATCGCGGCCGCCCGGCCGGCGATGGCGCCGCAGCGCAGGTAGTCGCCGTACGAGAAGCCGCCCGGCAGGACGGCCAGGTCGGTGCCGGCCGGGAGCTCGTGGTCGGCGTGCCAGACCAGGCTGACCTGTGCCCCCGACCGGCGCAGGGCCCGGACGACGTCCGTCTCGCGGTTGGAACCAGGGAAGACGACAACCGCGGCGTGCATCAGAGGATCTCGATCGCGTAGTTCTCGGCGACGGTGTTGGCCAGGAGCTTCTCGCAGGCCGTGCGCAGGGTCGCCTCGGCGGCGGCGCTGTCGGCGGCCGACACCTCGATGTCGAAGACCTTGCCCTGCCGTACGCCGTCGACGCCCTCGATGGCGAGGGACTTGAGGGCGGCCTCGATCGCCTTACCCTGCGGGTCCAGCACACCGGTCTTCAGGGTGACGATGATACGGGCTTTCATGGATCGACGGGTCTCACGGATAGCCGGGACAAGAGCATGACCTGCGGCATCGTTACGCACCGCGGGCGGTATCTAGCAGGAACGACCCCGGACTGTCGAACGCGTCAGGCGCATGGGAGGGATCGTTCTCTCAATTGCAAGTTGAAGCTGCGTATTCCTAAAGGCTTCATGCCGGTCGACGCGGCGTCGGCGCACCGCTTCTCAGCGGCTCGATGCTGGTCGCCCGGCGCCACAGCTGGACCATGATCCAGGCCGCGAACAGACTGAAGATCCCCATCAGGACATGGCCGACCCGGTCGCCGAGATCGAAGATGCCGGCGACGGCCCAGCCGGCCGCGATCGCCACGGCGAACACCTCGGTGCCCACGAGGACCATCATGCTCACGATGGTGATGGCGTTGCGCCCGTTCACGAAATCCGCCCTCAAAACCAGTCCGGGTCCCGGACGGAACCGCCCGGGACCCGTGCAGCTAGCCCACACAGGCCAGCCGACGCAACCGAGTGTGTGTTATCGCGCTGGCAACAAAGGCGGAGCAACGCGACAAGCCCGCACCTTAGAGTAGCCAGCCTCGTCATTCCGGGCTCGCCTGCGGCGCCCCGGAATGACAGGACGATGGCTGTCCCACAGGCGACGACCTGAAGGCCGCGTGCCGCGAACCTGAATGGCGAGTCCTGACGTCAGCGCGGCGCGCGCTTGGCCAGGATCCGCTGCAGCGTCCGCCGGTGCATGTTCAGGCGTCGGGCGGTCTCGCTGACGTTGCGGCTGCACAGCTCGTAGACGCGCTGGATATGCTCCCAGCGCACCCGGTCCGCCGACATCGGGTTCTCGGGCGGGTCGGCCCGCTCGCCCGGCTGCGCCATCAGCGTGCCGTGGATCTCGTCCGCGTCCGCGGGCTTGGCGAGGTAGTCGAAGGCGCCGAGCTTCACGGCGGTCACCGCGGTGGCGATGTTGCCGTAGCCGGTCAGGATCACGCCGCGCGCTTCCGGGCGGCGCTCCTTGAGGCGGGCGATCACGTCGAGGCCGTTGCCGTCGCCGAGGCGCATGTCGATCACCGCGAAGGCCGGAGCCCGCGCCTCGACGGCCGAGACGCCGTCGGCGACGCTGTCGGCCACCTGCACGTGGTAGCCGCGGCTCTCCATCGCGCGGGCGAGGCGCGTCGAGAAGGGCTTGTCGTCGTCGACGATCAGCAGGCTGCGGTCGGAGAAGGCGGCCAGCGGATCGGCATCGTTGATCACGGCAGCGTCGGTCGCCGCCGAGGTCCCGGGCTGCGTAAGCATCCGGCACTCCTTTCGAGTTTTCGTCGTCGGGTTCTTGGTCTGTCCCTCATATAGGGACGACATCGCGCGGTGGCAGGGGGGGGCGGATATTGAGTTCCGGAGAATGCCGCGGCACTGCACCCCGCTCGAAGATGTGGCGGGCCCAGGAGACGCGCACGACCGCCCCGTGCGCGTCCGGCGCCGCGACGTTCATCAGGGCGAGCTGGGCGCCCGAGCGCTCGATCAGGGTTTTGGCGATGAACAGCCCGAGGCCGAGCCCCGCGCCCACGGTCTCGCCGGATTGCGGCCGGTCGTGGCTGCGGGTCGTCACGTAGGGCTCGCCCGCCCGCAGCAGCACCTCGCTGGAGAAGCCCGGCCCGTCGTCGCGGATCTCGATCCAGACCCGCTCGGCTGACCAGCGCCCCTCCACGGAGACGCGGGCCTCGGCGAAATCGACGGCGTTGTCGAGGATGTTGGCGAGGCCGAACATCACGCCGGGGTTGCGGCGGCAGGCCGGCTCCGGGCCGTCGCCGGCGCTGCTGACGTCGAGCCCGGCGCCGAGCGCCCGCTGCGGGGCGACCAGCTCCTCCACGAGGTGGCTGAACGTGACCGTCTCCAGGAAGCCGGCGCCGGCCCCGTCCCCGTCGAGGGAGGTGAGCTTGCCGAGGATGCCCCGGCAGCGGTCGACCTGCTCGCGCAGGAGATTCAGATCCTCCGCGACCGCCGGGGAGGCGGTGGGCCCGAGCTGGCGGATCAGCTCCTTGGTCACCACCATGATGGTGCCCAGCGGCGTGCCCAATTCGTGGGCAGCCGCGGCCGCCAGCCCGTCGAGCTGCGACAGGTGCTGCTCGCGCGCCAGCACCAGCTCGGTGGCGGCCAGCGCCTGGGCGAGGAGCCGCGTCTCCTCGGCCACCCGCCACGCGTAGACGCCCGTGAAGGCGGTGCCGAGCAGGATCGCGGTCCAGACGCCGGAGACGTACAGGAACGGCAGCTCGATCCGCCCGTCCGCGAACCAGGGCAGGGGCCGGTGGACCAGGGCCAGCAGGGTCGCGAGTCCCACCGCCAGCAGGCCGAGCGCCAGCGTCCGCTCCGGCGGCAGGGCGGTCGCGGAGATCAGCACCGGGGCGAGGAACAGCAGCGAGAACGGGTTCTGCAGGCCGCCGGTGAGGAATAGCAGGGCTGCGAGCTGGACGATGTCGAAGGCCAGCAGCAGGGCCGCGGAATCGTCGCTGAGCCGGTAGCTCGCCGGGAAGCGGATCCGCAGGGCGAGGTTCAGCCAGGACGAGGTGGCGATCACCAGGAAGCACCAGCCGAACGGCAGCGGCAGGCCGAGGCCGAACTGCGCCCCTACGACCGCCGCGCTCTGGCCGGTGATGGCGAGCCAGCGGAGGCGGACGAAGGTGTCGAGCCGCAGGTGTCGGGCGTCGCGGCCGAGGCCGCTGAGGTCGGTGTCGGGCATGGGCTGTTTCGGTGCGGCGCCGGACCGGCGGTTCCGGTGCGGTTGGCGCGCGGAGTCCTACCGCATGGCGCGGAGGCAGGGAGTCCGGCAATCCGTCCCAGCATGGCGGTCCGGCCGAATTGTCGCGGGCTGACGTCGTGACGGGCAAGTCCGCCCGGCGCAAGGATGTTCCATAATCGTTCAGGCTGGAACATTATCCTGGTGATCCGGGTTCCCGCCTTCCGGGCCGCGAGGCTGGACGCCAGCGGCCGGGTCCGAGACCGCGAGGTAACGATGCTCCTGGCCTACTCGATGTACGAGGGTGCCCGCGCCTTGATGGCGCCGGCCCGGGTCGCCGCGGACCTCACGCGCTACGGGCTGCAGATGCCCGGCAATCCCCTGGCCTACGGACCCTATGCCCGCGCGGTCAGCGCCGGCTGCGAGATGTTCGAGCGCGTCACCCGCCAGTACGGCAAGCCCGCCTTCGGGTTCACCGAGACGGTCGTGGACGGCGCGGCGGTTCCGGTCACCGAGCGGGTGGTCTGGGAGCGGCCGTTCTGCCGCCTGATCGCCTTCGACCGCGCCTTTCCGGCCGCCCCGGCCGAGCCGCAGCCGAAGCTGCTGATCGTCGCGCCGATGTCGGGGCATTACGCGACGCTGCTGCGCGGCACCGTGGAGGCGATGCTGCCGAACCACCGGGTGTTCATCACCGACTGGACCGACGCCCGGATGGTGCCGGTCGTCGCCGGCCGGTTCGATCTCGACGATTACATCGACTACCTGCAGGAGATGTTCGCGGTCCTCGGGCCGGACCTGCACGTCATGGCCGTGTGCCAGCCGGCGGTGCCGGTCTTCGCCGCGGTGGCGCTGATGGAGGCGGCCGACGAGCCCGCCGTGCCGGTCTCGATGACCCTGATGGGCGGCCCGATCGACACGCGCCGCTCGCCCACCGCGGTGAACTGCCTCGCGCAGGAGCGCGGACAGGCGTGGTTCGAGAAGAACACGATCAGCCTCGTGCCGCCGATCTATCCGGGGGCCTGGCGCCAGGTCTATCCGGGCTTCCTGCAGCTGTCGGGCTTCATGGCGATGAACCTCGACCGCCACGTCACCGCCCATTCGGACATGTTCGACCACCTGGTGACGGGCGACGGCGACTCGGCCGAGAAGCACCGGGAGTTCTACGACGAGTATCTCGCGGTGATGGACCTCACCGCCGAGTACTATCTCCAGACCGTCCAGACCGTGTTCGCCGATCACGCTCTGCCGAAGGGGCAGATGCGGCATCGCGGCGTGCCGGTCGATCCCGGGGTGATCCGGCGCTGCGCGATCCTCGCGGTCGAGGGCGAGAACGACGACATCTCCGGCGTCGGCCAGACCAAGGCGGCCCTCGACCTGACGCCGAACTTGCCCGAGGCGCGCAAAGGCTACCACCTCCAGGCCGGCGTCGGCCATTACGGCGTGTTCAACGGCTCCCGCTACCGGGCGGTGATCGCGCCGCGCATCGCGGCCTTCATCCGCGCCATGCAGGCGGTGCCCGGCGCGCGCGGCGGGCATCTGCGCCAGGTCGGCTGAGGCGCCCGATCCTCCGCGCCGTCATTCCGGGGCGCCGCAGGCGAGCCCGGAATCCAGACGCGCAGGTTGTGCCAGCCCTTGACGCGTCGGCGGTTCTGGATCCCGGGCTCCGCTGCGCGGCCCCGGAATGACGGGGTGGAGCGGCTTCGCTCGGCGTGCTCCGGGAGCCGGACCGAACGATTCCCGTCCCGGGTCGGCGACTGATCCAAGCTGTCGGACCCGTGAGCGGACGGGATCGGGGCAACGGCCGCGCAGGCGCCGGGCCCCGTATCCGGGCGCGGACAAATCCCCCGCCAATCTGAATACATAACGCACTCCCGGCCTGGCTGGCGCGGGGCTTGCGAGACGCTGTCCGTGAGCCCGATCCGCACCGAGACCAACGACGCCCATCCTGTCGCCGCCGCGCGGTCGGCGGCTGGGCCGACGCGTGCCCGGGCCCCGTTGTCACGCCGGGCCATTGCGCCCCCGCGTCAGAACCGTTCAAACTCGCCCACAAGGTGTGGGCCGGCGATCAGTGCTTGAGACCCGCATCGCCAGGGAGAAGACGATGGACCGCAGGACGTTCCTGAAGGGCTCGGCCGCGCTCGGGCTGGCCGCACCGCAGATCGCACGCCCGGCGCTCGCCCAGGGCGCCAAGGTGCTGCGCTTCGTCCCGCAGGCGAACCTCGCCAATTTCGATCCGATCTGGGGCACCCAGTACGTCGTGCGCAACGCCGGCACCCTCGTCTGGGACATGCTGTACGGCGTCGACGACCAGTTGAAGCCGCAGCGGCAGATGGTCGAGTCCGAGGAGGTCTCGGGCGACAAGCTGACCTGGACCTTCCGGCTGCGGCCCGGCCTCACGTGGCATGACGGCGAGCCGGTGACCGCCAAGGACGTGGTGGCGAGCCTCACCCGCTGGATGGCCCGGGATCCGATCGGCCTGATGATCCGCGGCGTCCAGGACGAGCTGGCGGCGACCGATGACCGGACCTTCCGCTGGCGCCTGAAGAAGCCGTTCCCGAAGCTCCTCTACGCGCTCGGCAAGACCAACGCCCCGATGGCGCTGATGATGCCGGAGCGGATCGCCAAGACCGACCCGTTCACGCAGATCACCGAGTATGTCGGCTCGGGCCCGATGAAGTTCGTCCGCAACGAGTGGGTGCCGGGCGCCCGGGCGGTGTTCGAGAAATTCGCCGGCTACAAGCCCCGTGAGGAGCCGAATTCCTGGCTGGCGGGCGGCAAGCGCATCCTGATCGACCGGGTCGAGTGGGTGATCATGCCGGACCCCGCCACCGCCTCGGCGGCCCTGCAGAACGGCGAGGTCGACTGGTGGGAGAACCCGATCTCCGACCTCGTGCCGCTCCTGCGCAAGAACGCCAACCTCAACGTCGATATCGCTGATCCGCTGGGCAATGTCGGGTCGTTCCGGATGAACCACCTGCACCCGCCCTTCGATAACCCGAAGATCCGCCAAGCCGTCATGGCCGCCATGAGCCAGGAAGATTACATGCGGGCGATCGTCGGCGACGACGACAGCCTCTGGAAGAAGCTCCCGGGCTTCTTCACGCCGGGCACGGCGCTCTACAGCGAGGCGGGCGGCGGCAATGTCGGCAAGGGCGACATCGCGCTCGGCCGCAAGCTGCTCAAGGAAGCCGGCTACAAGGGCGAGCCCGTCACCTGCATCGTGGCGCAGGACCAGCCGATCACCAAGGCGCAGGGCGACATCACCGCCGACCTCCTGAAGCAGATGGGCTTCAACGTCGACTTCGTCGCCACCGACTGGGGCACCACCGGCACCCGCCGCGCCTCGAAGGCGCCCCCGCCCAGGGCGGCTGGAACATGTTCCACACGTGGCACGCCGGCGCCGACACCATCAACCCGGCGGGTTATCCGGCGGTGCGCGCCAACGGCGACAAGGCGTGGTTCGGCTGGCCGGACATCCCGCCCGTGGAGGCGGGGATCACCGAGTGGTTCGACGCGGCCGATCCGGCCTCCGAGAAGGCCGCCATCGACAAGGTCAACGCCGCCGCCTGCGAGGGCGTGGTCTACGTCCCGACCGGGTTCTTCCTGGGCTACCAGGCGTGGCGCAAGAACGTCTCGGGCATCGTGAAGGGGCCGATTCCCTTCACCTGGGGCGTGTCGAAGGCTTAGGACCGGAGGCGCCCCATGCTCGGCTATATCGGCAGGCGCATCCTCGCCACCATCCCGGTCATGGCGGTGGTCGGGCTGTTCGTCTTCAGCCTCCTCTACTTCGCCCCCGGCGACCCGGCGGCGATCATCGCGGGCGACCAGGCGACGCCCGACGACGTCGCCCGCATCCGCGCCACGCTCGGCCTCGACCGGCCGTTCCTGGTGCGGTTCTGGGAATGGTCGTGGCAGATCCTGCACGGCGATCTCGGCACCTCGATCTTCACCAACCTGCCGGTCACCACCATGATCGGCCAGCGGGTGCAGCCCACCGTCTCGCTCATGCTCGTCACCCTGGTCTTCGCCATCGTGGTGGCGGTCCCGCTCGGCGTCGTCGCCGCCTGGAAGGCCGGCAGCCTGATCGACCGCCTCGTCATGGGGCTCGCCGTGATGGGCTTCTCGGTGCCGGTCTTCGTGGTCGGCTACGTGCTGGCCTACGTGTTCGCCCTCGAACTCGGCTGGCTGCCCGTGCAGGGCTACACGCCGATCGAGCAGGGGTTCTGGCCCTGGCTGTCGAACCTGATCCTGCCGGCGGTGACGCTGGGCCTCGTCTACATCGCGCTGATCGCCCGGGTGACCCGGGCGACCATGCTCGACGTGCTCCAGCAGGATTACGTGCGCACCGCCCGGGCCAAGGGGCTGTCGCAGGGTCCGGTCCTGTTCATCCATGCCCTGAAGAACGCCGCGGTGCCGATCGTCACCGTGATCGGCATCGGCATTGCGTTGCTGATCGGCGGCGCCGTCGTGACCGAGACGGTGTTCGCGATTCCCGGTCTCGGCCGTCTCACGGTCGATGCGATCCTCCGGCGCGATTACCCGGTCATCCAGGGCGTCGTGCTGCTGTTCAGCTTCGTCTACGTGCTCGTGAACCTCGCCATCGACCTGTCCTACACCTTGCTCGACCCGAGGATCCGCTATTGACCGCGACCGCCGCGCCTTACCCCGACAGCGCCCGGCCCACGGGCCTCCCGCCCGCAGAGGCCTCTCCGAAGGCACCGCCCCCGCCGGGCCTCGCGGTCGCGGCGCCGCTGCCGGACGTCATCCCGGTGCGCAAGCGCCGGGGCCGGGTCTGGTCCTATGTCCGCCGAAACCCGACTATCGTGGTCGGCGGCGTGCTGCTCCTCATCGTGTTCCTGATGGCGGTGCTGGCGCCGTGGCTCGGCACCGTCGATCCGACCGCCCTGGCGCCGGCCAAGCGCACCCGGGTGCCATCCGCGCAGTACTGGTTCGGCACCGACATGCTCGGCCGCGACGTCTACTCGCGGGTGGTCTACGGCGCCCGGGTCTCGCTGCTGGTCGGCTTCTCGGTGGCGTTCCTCGCCTCGATCGCCGGCCTCGCGGTCGGGCTCGTCTCCGGCATGGTGCGCTGGCTCGATGGGATCATCATGCGGATCGTCGACGGCATGATGTCGATCCCGCCGATCCTGCTGGCGGTCGCGCTGATGGCGCTGACCCGCGGCTCGATCCAGAACGTGATCATCGCGATCACCATCGCGGAGATCCCGCGCGTCGCCCGCCTCGTGCGCGGCGTGGTCCTGTCGCTCCGCGAGCAGCCCTACGTCGAGGCGGCGGTGACCACCGGCACCCGGATGCCGGCGATCATCTGGCGCCACATCCTGCCCAACACGCTGGCACCCATGACCGTGCAGGCGACCTACATCTGCGCCTCCGCGATGATCACCGAGGCAATCCTGTCGTTCATCGGCGCGGGCGTGCCGCCCTCGACGCCGTCCTGGGGCAACATCATGGCCGAGGGCCGGGCCCTCTGGCAGGTGAAGTTCTACATCATCCTGTTCCCGGCCATCTTCCTCTCGATGACGGTGCTCGCCGTGAACCTCGTCGGCGACGGCCTGCGCGACGCCCTCGATCCCCGCATGGCCAAAGATGTCTGAGACCGCACGTGTGATGAGGACCGGCAGCATGAGCGGCACCCCCTCCTGTCGATCGAGAACCTGCAGGTCCATTTCCGCACCCCTGACGGGGTGAACCGGGCGGTGGACGGGGTCTCGTTCGCGATCCAGTCGGGCGAGACCCTGGCGATCGTGGGCGAGTCCGGCTGCGGCAAGTCGGTGACCTCGATGTCGATCCTGCGGCTCCTGCCCGAGCCGCCGGCCCGCATCGCCGGCGCGATCAAGTTCGAAGGAAAAAACCTCCTCGACCTGCCGAACAGCGCCATGCGCAAGATCCGCGGCAACGACATCAGCGTGATCTTCCAGGAGCCGATGACCTCGCTGAACCCGGTGCTGACGGTCGGCCGTCAGATCGGCGAGACCCTGCGGCTGCACCAGGGCCTCGGCCGCCGCGAGGCCGAGGAGCGGGCCGTGGAGATGCTGACGCTGGTCGGCATCCCCGAGCCGCGGCGCCGGGTGCGGGAATACCCGCACCAGCTCTCCGGCGGCATGCGCCAGCGGGTGATGATCGCCATCGCGCTCGCCTGCTCGCCGAAGCTCCTGATCGCCGACGAGCCGACCACGGCGCTCGATGTGACCATCCAGGCCCAGATCCTCGACCTGATGCGCGACCTGAAGGCCCGGGTCGGCGCCGCGATCATGCTGATCACCCACGATCTCGGCGTGGTCGCGGAGGTCGCCGACCGGGTGGTGGTGATGTATGCCGGCCGCAAGGTCGAGGAGGCGCCGGTCCGCGACCTGTTCCGCTCGCCGCGCCACCCCTACACCCGCGGCCTGATGGGGGCGGTGCCGAAGCTCGGCGCCGTCGAGCACGGCGCCGACGCGCGGCTCGCCGAGATCCCCGGCATGGTGCCGAGCCTCAAAGGCCGGATCGAGGGCTGCGTCTTCGCCGGGCGCTGCCCGGACGTCACCGACCTGTGCCGCGCCTACGCGCCGGCCCTGGAGCCGAAGGCGCCGGGCCACCTCGCCGCCTGCCACTACGCGCCGAAGGACGCCCTCGCGGCATGAGCGCCACGCCCGCACCCGCCGCCCGCACCCTGCTGGAGGTCAATGACCTCAAGAAGCACTTCGCCCTCGGCGGCGGCCTGCTCGGCCGGCAGACCCGCGTGCTGAAGGCCGTGGACGGCTTGTCCTTCACGGTCGCCCGCGGCGAGACCCTGTCGCTCGTCGGCGAATCCGGCTGCGGCAAGTCCACCGTCGCCAAGGCGCTGATGCGCCTCTACGCGCCCACCGCCGGACAGGTGGTGCTCGACGGGCGGCGCATCGGCGACCTCTCGGCGGGGGCGCTGCGTCCCCTGCGGCGCCATATCCAGATGGTGTTCCAGGACCCGTTCTCGTCGCTCAACCCGCGGATGCGGGTGCGGGCGATCCTGGCCGAGCCGATCCGCAATTTCGGGCTGGCCCACAACGCCGCCGACCTGGAGAGCCGGCTGGCCAGCCTGATGGAGCGGGTCGGCCTGCCGCGGGAGGCGCTCGGCCGGTACCCGCACGAGTTCTCGGGCGGCCAGCGCCAGCGCATCGGCATCGCCCGGGCGCTCGCCGCCGAGCCGGACCTGATCATCTGCGACGAGGCGGTCTCGGCGCTGGACGTCTCGGTGAAGGCGCAGATCGTCAACCTGCTGCGCGATCTGCAGCGCGAACTCGACCTCGCGATGCTGTTCATCTCGCACGACCGGCCATCGTCGAGCACATGACCCACCGCGTCGCGGTGATGTATCTCGGCAAGATCGTCGAGATTGGCCCGCGCCGCGACCTGTTCCTGGCGCCCAAGCACCCCTACACCCAGGCCCTGCTCTCGGCGGTGCCGATCCCGGAACCCGGGGCCGGACGCACCCGGATCGTGCTCAAGGGCGACGTGCCGAGCCCGATCAACCCGCCGTCGGGCTGCCGCTTCCACACCCGCTGCCCGCACGCCTTCGACCGCTGCCGGACCGAGGTGCCGGGCCTCGATCCCGTGGGCGCCGGCCACTTCGCCGCCTGCCACCTCAACGACGTGGCCGCCCCCGCCCGGGCGGCCTGACGGATCGGATCCCTGCAGACGGCTTTTGGAGACAACCGTGCAGCACGACCTCATCCTGAAGGGCGCGCGGGTCATCGACCCGTCGCAGAACCACGACGGGATCTGCGACGTCGCCTTCGCGGACGGCCGCGTCTCGGGCTTCGGCCGGGACCTCCCGGCCGGCCCGGGCACGCAGGTGCGCGACATGGAAGGCGCCATCGTCACGCCGGGCCTGATCGACCTGCACACCCATGTCTACTGGGGCGGCACCTCGCTCGGCATCGACGCCGACGCGTTCTGCCGGACCTCCGGGGTGACCACCTCGGTCGATACCGGCAGCGCCGGGCCCGGCAACTTCGCGGGCTTCCGCAGTCACGTGATCGAGCGGTCGCAGGCGCGGATCCTCGCCTACCTGCACGTCTCCTTCGCCGGGATCTTCGGCTTCTCGAAGACCATCATGGTCGGCGAGAGCGAGGATCCGCGGCTGATGGCGCCCCGGGAGGCGGTCGAGGTCGCCGAGGCCAACCGGGACGTGATCGTCGGCATCAAGGTCCGGGTCGGGCGCCACGCCTCGGGCGACCAGGGCACCGCGCCCCTCGACATCGCCCTGCAGGTCGCGGAAGAGACCGGCTTGCCGCTGATGGCCCATATCGGACGAGCCGCCGCCGAGCTACGAGCAGGTCCTGGCCATGCTGCGCCCCGGCGACGTGCTGACCCACGCGTTCCGGCCGTTCCCGAATTCGCCGGTGACCGCTCAAGGAGCGGTGAAGCCGGCGCTCCGCGAGGCGCGGGCGCGGGGCGTGCTGTTCGACATCGGCCACGGCAAGGGCTCGTTCGCCTTCAAGACGGCGCGGGCCATGCTGGCGGGCGGCTTCCTGCCGGACACGATCTCGTCCGACGTGCACCAGCTCTGCATCGAGGGACCGGCCTTCGACCAGGTCACCACCATGTCCAAGATGCTCTGCCTCGGCATGAGCCTCACCGACGTGATCGCCGCCTCGACGGTGAACGCCGCCGTGGCGCTGAAGCGGATGGAGTACGGGACCCTGAAAGTCGGGGCGCTCGGCGACGCCACCGTGCTGGCGGTGCGGGACGGCGCCTTCGACTACGTCGACACAAGGGGCGAGCACATGGAGGGCGCCCAGCGGATCACCGCCGAGGGCGTGGTGCTGAAGGGCCGGTGGTGGCACCCGGCCTGAGCCGGGGGCCAGAAGGCCGGAGCCTCACGCGGCCCGGACCGTCGCCAGGAAGCGGCCGACCTCGGCGGACAGGTGCTCGGACTGGCGCGACAGCTCGGAGGCCGCGCCCAGAACCACGGCTCGCCGCAGCCCCGGTCTCCTCGGCCGCGCCCGCCACCCCAGTGATGGTGCTGGTCACCGCGCCGGTGCCCTGCGCCGCCTGGGTGACGTTGCGGACGATCTCCTGGGTCGCCGCGCCCTGCTCCTCCACGGCCGCGGCGATCGTGGTCGCCACGCCGCTGATCTCCTGGATCCGCCCGGTGATCGCGCCGATCGCCGTGACCGTCTGACCGGTCGAATCCTGAACCCGCGCGATCTGCCCGGAGATCTCCTCGGTCGCCTTGGCGGTCTGCTCGGCCAGGGCCTTCACCTCGGACGCCACCACGGCGAAACCCCGCCCCGCAGCACCCGCGCGGGCCGCCTCGATCGTGGCGTTGAGCGCCAGAAGGTTCGTCTGCCCGGCAATGGACGAGATCAGGCCGACCACGTCGCCGATGCGGGTGACGGCCGTGCTCAGCTCCTGCACCAGCGCGCCGGTCCGGTCGACCTCGCCCACGGCCCGCCGGGCGAGCTCCGCCGAGCCGTCCACCTGCCGGCCGATCTCCTGCACGGAACTTCCCAATTCCTCGGCGGCGGCCGCGACCGTGTTGACGTTCGAGGCCGCCTCCTCGGCCGCGGCCGCCACGGTCGTGGACTGGGCCGAGGTCTGGGCCGCCATGGCCGACATCGACCCGGCGGTGGCCTGCAGCTCGGTGGCCGAGGACGAGACCAGGCCGATGATGCCGCCGACCGCCCGCTCGAAGCTGTCGGCCATCTGGCGCATGCCGCTCCTGCGCTGCTCCTCCGCGGCGAGGCGCGCCTCGGCGGTCTCGGCCTCGAGCTGCCGGGTGCGGATCAGGTTGTCCTTGAACACCTGAACGGCGGCGGCCATCGCGCCGATCTCGTCCCGGCGGTCCCGGTACGGCACCGCGGCGGCCGCGTCGCCGCGAGCCAGGACCGCCATGGCCTGGGTGATGACCGTGATCGGGCGGGACACCCGCAACATCCCGAACAGGGAAGCCGCGAGCGCCGCCGCCACCGCGAACGCCACCGCCACGTAGGCGGCGATCATGGCGGCATCGGCCTGCGCCAGGGCGGAGCTGGATTCCTGGTGCGCGCTGCGGTTGTTCAGTTCCGCGTCCGCCGCCAGGGCCTCGCGCATGCGGTTGTACATATCGAGCTGATCGCGGCCGCCGATGAGCGCCAGCGCCTCCGCCGGCTGGCCCTGCTCAAGGAGCTGGGTCATCGTGCGGTTGGAGGCCTCGTACTGCGTCCACAGCGCGCCGAACGTCGCCCACAGGGCCCGCTCCTCGGGCGAGGCGATCATCGGCTCGTAGAGGGCCCGGTCCGCCGCGAGCTTGGCCATGGCCGTTGCCTGAAGCTTCTGGTTGTCGGCCCGCTGCTCCGGCGTGGCGTTGTATGTGAGCATGCGAAATTGTTTGACGCGAATATCGGCAACGTCGTTCTGTATCGTCCCCAATATCAATACTGATGGTAGCCAATTCTTTGTGACCTCGTTCACAGAGAAACGGATACCGGAAAGCTTGATCAGGGAGAGTGTGCCCTGTCCTGCCGCGATGAGGGCAAGGCACCCGAAAGCTCCGATCAGGGCCGCCTTGATGGACAACTGAAATCGCATTGAGAGACCCCGAAAATTGCTCTCGGTCTAGACCGGTAAGGCCGCGTTTAGACCTAGCGGGGTCAGAAGTGCGAGATATTAATTAAGGAACCCCTGCGTGTCGACGTTGCCGGACAGGCCACGTTGCGGCCGAACACTGCGCGGATCTGTTCTGCTGGGCCTCCGGATCTTGCGCGCGGGCTGGTTCGGGCAAGTCGTCTCAGCCAAGTCGTCTCGGCCAAGACATCATGGTGCGCGGCTCGGCCGACCGGCCCGGCGTTCCCGGCCGTACAGGAGCATCGGATTCCCGCCGCGCGGCCTGACACACGGGCCGTCCGCTCCGGATTCCGGAGCGGGTCCGCCTTTACAGGCTCGGATGACGACCGATACACGTTTTTGTGAGGGCCGGACCATCTCCGGCCGTCAGCGACACGCGGCCCAAGCCGCGGCGCCAGGGAGGATGGATGGACACGGGTCAGCCCCTGCTGGAAGTCGACGGCGTCACGCTCCGCTACAAGACGCCCGATCACCTCGTCACGGCCACCTACCGGGTGAGCTTCCGGGTCTGGCCCGGAGACCGGTTCGTGCTGCTCGGGCCTTCGGGCTGCGGGAAGTCGACCCTGCTCAAGGCGGTGGGCGGCTACATGGCCCCCACCGAGGGCGAGATCCGGCTCAAGGGCCGGCCCGTGACCGAGCCCGGCCCCGACCGGATGATGGTGTTTCAGGAATTCGACCAGCTCCTGCCCTGGAAGACGGTCCGGCAGAACGTGGTCTTCGCCCTCGAAGCCTCCGGCCGGCTGAAAGGCCGCGAGGCCCTGGAGCGGGCGAACCTCTACATCGACAAGGTCAATCTCACGAAGTTCGCCGACAGCTACCCGCACACCCTCTCGGGCGGCATGAAGCAGCGCGTCGCCATCGCCCGCGGCATGGCGATGGAGCCCGACATCCTGCTGATGGACGAGCCCTTCGCGGCGCTCGACGCCCTGACCCGGCGGCGCATGCAGGACGAGCTGCTGATGCTGTGGGAGGGCACGCGCTTCACCGTGCTGTTCGTCACCCACTCCATCCCGGAGGCGATCAAGGTCGGCTCGCGCATCCTGCTGCTCTCGCCCCATCCCGGCGAGGTGAAGGCGGAGCTCAACAGCGCGGACTCGCCGGAGGCCGCGATGGGGCTGGAGAACCGGATCCAGCAGATGCTGTTCTCGGAAGAGATCGAGGAGGCGGAGAATGTCTAGCGCGCCCGTCCTGACCGGCCTGCCGCGCGCCGCACCCGCGCGCCCGTCCGCCGCGGAGTCGAGCCGTCCCGAGATCGTGCGCGAGACCGGCCACGCCCACGGCGCCACGGTGGTGGAGAAGCCCCTGTCGGTCGCCGAGCGGCTCTACAACCAGGCGTGGCTGCGCAAGATCGTGATCCTGCTCGTCCTGGCCGGGATCTGGGAGGCCTACGGGCGCTACCTCGACAACGATCTCCTGTTCCCGACCTTCTCGGCCACCGTGGAGGCGTTTGTCCGCGGCATCGCGGACGGCACGCTGCCGGCCCGCGCCTGGACCTCGCTCAAGGTCCTGCTGATGGGCTACGCCGCGGGCGTCGCGCTCGCGACCGCGCTCACCGGCATCGCCATCGCGTCGCGGATCGGGACCGACTTCCTCGAGACGCTGACCTCGATGTTCAATCCGCTGCCGGCGATCGCGCTGCTGCCGCTGGCGCTGATCTGGTTCGGCCTGGGCAACGGCAGCCTGATCTTCGTTCTCGTCCACTCGGTGACCTGGGCGATCGCGCTGAACACCCATTCGGGCTTCCTGTCGGTGAGCCGGACGCTGAAGATGGTCGGCCGCAATTACGGGCTGTCCGGTCCGCGGCTGATCGGCAAGATCCTGATCCCGGCGGCCTTCCCGTCGATCCTCACCGGCCTGAAGGTCGGCTGGGCGTTCGCGTGGCGCACCTTGATCGCGGCCGAGCTGGTCTTCGGTGTCTCTTCGGGAGCGGGCGGGCTCGGCTGGTTCATCTTCGAGAACAAGAACATGCTCGACATCCCGAACGTGTTCGCCGGGCTGCTCACCGTCATCCTGATCGGCCTCGTCGCCGAGAACCTGATCTTCCAGACGATCGAGCGGCGCACGGTTCAGCGCTGGGGCATGCAGGCGTGAGGGAAAGCGGTCCGGGGCGCGACACGCGCCCTCCCTCTTCCGCAGAGGCTCAGGACTGCACGGTCTGGAACATTCCCCTGCGTCTTGACGGTCGACGCCGTCATTCCGGGGCGCCGCAGGCGAGCCCGGAAACCAGACCCCCTGGCCGTGCCGGACCTTGGCGCGTCGGCGGGTCTGGATTCCGGGCTCCGCTGGGCGGCCCCGGAATGACAGGATTGAAGCGGCTCCGTTGTGTCTCCACAGAGGGGATCGAGCGATCTGCCCGAACGAGAGACGAAAGCGGTTCGCCAACGGAGACACCCGGGCATCAAGTCTCGCCGACGTTCAGGGGGTTTAGAGTGACATTGCCTATAAAATACCTGCATTAGAGATAAAATATCTCCCATTGTCGCGTGCGGCAGACGTTTTCTTCCTATACCCTCTGGGACGACCCCGGAGCTCTGTCCTGTGAGTCCTGACGCCCCCTCCCGCAACGCCCCGCCTGTCGCCCTCTCCGGCGGGGGCAGCCAGTCGAGTCCTGCCGCCTCGGTCCTGCCGGGAATCGGCCTGTGCGCGGCGATCACCGCCGTGGCGATGGCCGCGCAGGCCTTGGAGGAGCGCGTCGCGGGCCATCCCTATGTCGAGGCCCTGGTCCTGGCGATCCTGATCGGCATCGCAGTGCGGACCGCCTGGACGCCCCATGCCCGGTTCCGGACCGGCATCGCCTTCTCGGCCAAGCAGCTCCTCGAGGCCGCCGTCGTCCTGCTCGGCGCCTCCCTGAGCCTCGGGGCGATCCTCGCCTCCGGCCCGGCCCTGCTCGCCGGCATCGTCGCCACCGTGGTGCTCGGCATCGCCGCCAGCGTGGCGATCTGCCGGGCGCTCGGCCTGCCGGCCCGGATGGCGATCTTGGTGGCCTGCGGCAACGCCATCTGCGGCAACTCGGCCATCGCCGCGGTGGCGCCCGTCATCGGCGCGGAGCCGAAGGACATCGCCGCCGCTATCGCGTTCACGGCGGTGCTCGGCGTCCTGATGGTGCTCGGGCTTCCGCTGTTCGTCCCGCTCGCCGGCATGAACGACAGCCAGTACGGGGTGCTGGCAGGGCTGACCGTCTACGCCGTGCCGCAGGTGCTGGCCGCCACCGTACCGGTGAGCCTGCTGTCGACGCAGATCGGCACCCTGGTGAAGCTCGTGCGCGTCCTGATGCTCGGCCCGGTGGTGGTGGCATTCTCGCTGATCGCGCCCCGCCTGCCGCGGGTGGCAGGCGCCCCACCGGCCCCGAGCCGGCCCGGGCTCACCAAGCTGGTCCCGTGGTTCATCCTCGGCTTCCTGGCCCTGGCGACCCTGCGCTCGTCGGGCCTCATCCCGGATGCGGCGGTGAAGCCCCTGACGCAGCTCGCCGGAGTGCTCACGGTCCTGTCGATGGCCGCGCTCGGCCTCGGCGTCGACGTGCGCATCCTCGCCCGGGTCGGCGGCCGGGTCACCCTGGCGGTGACCGCCTCGCTGGCGGTGCTCGTCGTCCTCAGCCTTGCGCTGATCCGCGGCCTCGGCATCGGATGACCCCGCTGGGTCTCCGGACCGACCGGGGCCCGCCGCTCATGCCGCGATGCCGTATTCCCGTCCGGCCGCGCAGATCCCGGCTGTAAACGCCCGGGGATCGCCGCTCCTGTGCAGGTGACCGGCTCCGTCCGGGGGCAGGCGTTGGTCGTCCTGCACCAAAATGCGCCTCCCGCCGCTGGCAAACTGCCGCGACCATCTTGACACTTCAGGGGTTTCTGCTTTTGGAACCCGCGGCGTCATCGTCGAAACCTTCAAGTGGACTCGCGCAGTGCCCGAAAAAAATCCCGAGCGCTCCATCAAGCTCGTCACGCTGGTCGGTGAGATCGTTGCGGCTTACGTCTCGAACAATTCCGTTCCGCCGGCCGCGCTGCCCGAGCTGATGGCGAGCGTGCACGGGACCCTGGCGGCCCTCACCGGAACGCCGCACGCCGAAGCGCTTCCCGCCGTCGAGCAGCCGACGCCCGCGCAGATCCGCAAGTCGGTCCAGGAGGACGGGATCGTCAGCTTCATCGACGGCCGATCCTACAAGACGCTGAAGCGTCACCTCAACGCCCACGGCCTGACCCCGGAGCGCTACCGCGAGCGCTACGGTCTGCCGGAGGATTACCCGATGACCGCGCCGGGCTACGCCGCCCAGCGTTCAGCGCTCGCGAAGGCCATCGGTCTCGGTGTGCCCGGCGGCCGGGCCAGTCAGCGCGGGACCGGCACGAACGGCTGATCGGCGGCACCGCGCCGCGTCCGGTCGCTCCGGTCCGCGGGGCTCTGGAACGGCAGCACCTGTGCGGAGACCGGAGCGGGCCGGCCCCACTTGGCGGGATCGGGACGCGCCGGCCGGCCGAACGTATCGGCCCAGCGCAATTTGATGACGCGGCCGCTCAGGGCTTCAGCGGCGCTGTCGTCGGCCCTGTTCGCGGCGGGCGACTTGCGCTGACCGGAACCGATCCAGCGCTCGGCCCGCTTCCCGCGCCGGAGCAGCGGCTCCAGGCGCTGGCAGGCCGGCTGGACGTCATCGGGCTTGTCTGAGGTCGACACGCTGAAAAACCCCCGTCCGCGTTCGAGGCGCGAGCGGGGGACGGGCAGCGGGTTTGGCCGTGGATCCGCCGGGGTGCTCAACCCTCGACAATGCCCCCTCATCCTACCCGGTTGTGCGCAACCGGGTAGGGCGACTCCGTCCAAAAAACTTGTCTCTGCGTCCCAGATCGGCCCCGATCCGGGCCGCGGCGGCTCAGGATGCGCGCGCGCCCGGCACGGCGGCCAGCAGGCTGCGCGTGTAGGCGTGCTCCGGTGCCGCGAACAGGTCGGCGGTCCCGCGCATCTCCACGACGGCACCCCGGTGCATCACGGCGATCCGGTCGCAGATCGTGGCGGCCACCCGCAGGTCATGGGTGATGAACAGCATCGCCAGCGACAGGCGCTGCTTCAGGTCCTCCAGCAGGTCCAGCACCTGCCGCTGGACCGAGACGTCCAGCGCCGAGACCGCTTCGTCCGCCACCAGCACGTCCGGCTCCATGGCGAGCGCCCGGGCGATGCCGATGCGCTGGCGCTGCCCGCCCGAGAAGGCGTTCGGGTAGCGGGCGGCGGCCTTCGGATCGAGGCCGACGAGGTCGAGGAGGCTGCGCGCCCGAGCCCGCGCCTCGGCGGCCGGGACCCCGTGGGCGATCGGCCCCGCCGTGATGATCTGCTCCACGGTGCGCCGCGGGTTGAGCGACGCGAACGGGTCCTGGAAGATCATCTGGATGCGGCTGCGTTTGTCGCGCAGCTCGGCCTTCCCGAGAGCCGTGTAGTCGAGATCCCCCAGCCGGACCGTTCCGCCGTCGGGCTCGATCAGGCGGATCGCCAGCCGCGCGGTGGTCGATTTGCCGGAGCCGGATTCGCCCACGATCCCCAATGTCTCGCCGCGGCGGACGTCGAAGGAGACTTGCCTGACCGCCGCCACGACCCGAGGCTTGCCGAACAGGCCGGAGCGCCCGGAATAGGTCTTGGACAGCCCGGTCACCGAGAGGGCGACCGGGGCCGCTTCCACGGGCGCGCGCGGTGGCGGCGTCAGGCTCGGGACGGCGGCGAGCAAGGCTTTGGTGTAGGGCGCCTGCGGGTTGCGCAGGACGGCCTCGGCGGTACCGGATTCCACGAGCCGCCCGCGCTGGAGCACCGCCACGTGGTCGGCGATCTCCGCCACCACGCCGAAATCGTGGGTGATGAACAGGACGCTCATCCCGCGCTTCTGCTGCAGGTCGCGGATCAGCCGGAGGATCTGGGCCTGGGTGGTGACGTCGAGGGCCGTGGTCGGCTCGTCGGCGACCAGCACCGAGGGCTCCAGCGCCAGCGCCATGGCGATCATCGCCCGCTGCCGCTGGCCGCCGGAGAGCTGGTGCGGGTAGGCCCGCACCGCCTCCTCGGGGTTCGGCAGGCCGACCTCTGTGGCGAGCGCCACCGCCCGGGCCCAGCGCTCGCTGCGGGTGAGCAGGTTGTGCGCCTCGAACATCTCGGCGATCTGGTCGCCGATCCGCATCACCGGGTTCAGGGCCGTCATCGGCTCTTGGAACACCATGGCGATCCGCCGGCCCCGCAGGCCGCGCCACGCGGGCTCGTCGAGGGTCAGGAGGTCCCGGCCCTCGAACAGGATCGTGCCGGACGTCGGCTTCAGCGCCCGGGGCAGGAGGCCCGTGAGCGCGTAGGCGCTCATCGACTTGCCCGAGCCCGATTCCCCGACCACGCACAGGATCTTCCCGGCCTCGAGGTCGAGGTTCAGGCCCTCGACCGCGTGCGGGCGGTCGGCGCCCTTGGGGAGCGCGATCGTCAGATCGCGGATGCGGACGACCGGCTCGCTCATCGTGTCAGGCCCTCGCTTTGCGGCGGCGGAGGATGTCGGGTCCGGCCTCACCGAGATCCCAGAACAGGCCGGCCATGATCGCCAGGCCCTCGCGGGTGCCGGAGGCGAGCATGTGCTCGTCGGGCCCGTGCTGGCGGCAGGCCGGGTAGGAATGCGGCACCCAGAGGGTCGGCAGGCCTAAGATCTCCGAGAAGGCGTCGTTCGGCAGCGAGCCGCCGAGATTGGGCAGCAGCGCCGGCTTCTTGCCGGAGCTCGCCTCGATCGACTCGAGGGCCCACTCGACCCACGGATCCTCCACGGGCAGCCGTGTCGCCTGAAACACCTCCGCGGCGCGGGCCGGCCGGACCTCGATCATCGGGAAGCCGTGCGCGTCGAGATGGGCGCGGACGTTCCGGATGAGGTTCTGCCAGTCGGTGCCGACCACGAAGCGCAGCTGCAGGGTTGCCTTGGCGTGGGGTGGCACGGCGTTGAGCGGCCCGTCCGGGTCGCCGGTCTTGAAGGCCAGGACCTCGAGCGTGTTCCAGGCGAAGACCCGCTCGGCCGGCGTCAGGCCCGGCTCGCCCCAGTCGGAATCGATCGTCGGCGCGGTCGGGTCCTCGCCGACGCGGATGTCGGCGAGCGCCGCGCGCACGCCGTCGGGGATCGGCGGTGGCCGCAGGGCGTCCACCAGGATGCTGCCGCGCGCGTCAACCATCGAGGCAATCGCCGAGGCCAGCACCGTGCCGGGGTTGCGCAGCAGCCCGCCCCAGTTGCCGGAATGGTGCGGACCCTCCCGCAGGTTCAGGCTGAGCTCGAAATTGTAGGCGCCGCGGGAGCCCAGGAAGAGGGTCGGGCGCTCGCCGTTGAGGCGGGGGCCGTCCGAGGCGATCAGCACGTCGGAGCGCAGGGCCTCGGCCTGCTCCCGGCAGAACGGCCGCAGGCCCGGGGAGCCCGATTCCTCACCCATCTCGATCAGCAGCTTCACGTTGAAGCCGAGACGGCCCCCGCGGGCCGCGATCACCTGCTCCAGGGCGGCGAGGTTGAGGACGTGCTGGCCCTTGTTGTCGGCGGTGCCGCGCCCGTACCAACGGTCGCCCTCGACCACGATCTCCCAGGGCCCGAGTCCTTCCCGCCACTGCTCGGGATAGCCCCGCACCGTGTCGCCGTGGCCGTAGATCAGCACGGTCGGCAGGTCCGCGCCCTCGTGACGCTCGGCGATCAGGAACGGGCCGTGCACCCCATCGGGGTTCGGGAAGATCTTCGGCGCGTCGAAGCCGAGGCGGGCGACCAGCGGCGCGATGAAGGCGTCGAGATAGGCGCGGAGCGCCGCCTCCTGGCCGGGGGCTTGGCTCTCGGTGGGCATCGCCACGGCCTCCCGCAGGAGCGCGAGGAACGCGCCCGAGTCGAAGGCCTCTGTGGCGCGCGCGATGGCGGCGTCTCGCGTCATGGTGTGATCTCGGTGGACGGGTGTTTCGTGAGGACGGGCATCAGGGGCGGCAGCTCCAATCCCGTCATCCCGGGGCCGCGCAGCGGAGCCCGGGATCCAGAGCCGCGGAGGCAACAGGATGACGCGGAGCCGGATCGCCTGTCCGATCGGCCGGGGCGGCTCTGGATTCCGGGCTCTCGCCTCCGGCGAGCCCCGGAATGACGGAGTGGAGCGACATCAGTGGCGCGCCTCGGGCGCCGTGATATCGCGCAGGCCGTCGCCTAAGAGGTTGATCGCCAGCACGAGCAGGAGGAGCGCCACGCCCGGGATGGTGATCACCCAGGGCTGGAAGAACATGTACTGCTTGCCCTCGGCGATCATCAGGCCCCAGGAGGGCAGGGGCGGCTGCACGCCGAGGCCAAGGAACGACAGGGCGGCTTCCAGCAGGATCGCGTGGGCCATCTCCAGGGTCGCCACGACGATCAGCGCATTCATGATGTTGGGCAGGATCTCCTGGCGGATGATCCGCAGGTCGGTCAGCCCGGCGGCGCGGGCGGCCGAGACGAAATCCTGGTTGCGGATCTGCTGGGTCGCGGCCCGGGTCACCACGGCGAAGCGGTCCCAGAGCAGGAAGCCCAGCACCAGCACCACCACTTTGAGCGAACCGCCGACCAGCGCCGCCATGGCGAGCGCCACCAGCACCACCGGCATGGCGAGCCGTGTGGTCACGATGTAGCTCACCACCGAGTCGACCCAGCCGCCGAAATAGCCGGCGCAGAGGCCCAGCGTCGTGCCGATCAGCCCGGAGATCAGCGCCGCCGAGATCCCGATCAGCAGCGAGATCTGGCCGCCATAGAGCAGGCGGCTCAGGTAGTCGCGGCCGAGCTTGTCGGTGCCGAGCACGTGGTCCCAGGTGCCCTTGGTCTGCCAGACCGGCGGGATCAGGCGGCGGGACACGTCCTGCGCGTAGGGGTCGTGCGGGGCGATGAGCGGGGCGGCGAGCGCTGCCAGCACGATCAGCCCGAGGATCCCGGCGCCGATCAGGAAGCCGGTATGGCGCAGGCCCCGCCGCAGGATCGAGCGGGTGGGGGAGGGAACCGGCGCCAGCGCGATCGGCGCGTCCGGGGGCAGGGCGGGGGCGGCGAGCGCCGCCGTGTCGGGGGAGGCTCATGGCAGGCTCCATCCTCACGATTGGCGCAGGCGCGGATCGAGGAGGGCGTTCAGCAGGTCGGCCGCCAGCGTCAGGCCGATGTAGATCATGGCGAGCACCAGCACGATCGCCTGGACGACCGGGAAGTCGTTGCGGGCGATGGATTCCCAGGCGAGCTGCCCGAGGCCCTGGAGCGAGAACACCGCCTCGATCACGATCGAGCCGCCGAGCATGAAGCCGAACTGCACCGCCGAGAGGGCGATCACCGGGATCACGGCGTTGCGCAGGGCGTGCCGCACCAGGATCTTCCGGGGCGGCAGGCCCTTGGCGCGGGCGGTGCGGACGTAGTCGGAGGCCAGCACCTCCAGCATGCCGTTGCGGGTGAGCCGCATTACGGCGGGCATCGCGTAGTAGCCGAGCGCGACCGCGGGCAGGACGAAGTTCTTCCACGTGGCGTTGCCGGAGACCGGCAGCCAGCGGAGGTTGACGGAGAAGATCAGGATCAGCGTCAGGCCGAACCAGAAGCTCGGCATCGCCTGGCCGAGAACCGAGACGGCGAGCGCCGTCCGGTCGATCCACGTGTCCCGCTTCACGGCGGCGACGACGCCGAGCGGGATGGCCACGAACAGGGCCACGGCCAGCGCGATGATGCCGAGATAGAGGGTGATCGGCAGGCGGGCGGCGAGCAGGTCGATCACGCTCTCGCGGAAGTAGAAGGAGTTGCCGAAATCGAGGTGCAGAGCCCGCCAGCCCCAGGTGAGGAACTGGGTCAGCAGCGGCTGGTCCAGGCCGTAATCCTGGCGGATCTGCGCGATCTGCGGCCCGGTGGCCTCCGGGCCGGCGATGGCGGTCGCGAGGTCGCCCGAGAGGTGGAGGAGCAGGAAGCTCGCCACCGAGACCGTAAAGGCCACCGCCAGGGCGACCAGCACGCGCCGGACCGTGAAGGCCAGCATGGCTCAGGCTCCTTTCTGGCGATGACGATCGCGCCCGATCAGGACGAAGCGTCCTCTCCTCCCCCCTGTGGGGAGGAGCCGGAGGTGGGGGTGGTGCCGGATGGATCGGTGCGGTGCCGTCTGCACCACCCCCACCCCTGACCCCTCCCCACAAGGGGGAGGGGAAGAGCGTTGAGCCACCGCCGTCACTTCCACGACGCCGCGTAGAAGCGCGCCACCTCGTCGGGCTGGGCGGTGAAGTTCAGGTCCGACGTGAAGGCGTAATTGGTCGAGTAGGAGAACATCGGCAGGGCGTAAGCCTCCGCGGCGATCCGCTGGAGCGCCTTCGCGTAGGCGGCCTTGCGCGTCTCCGGATCGGTCGAGCTGTCGCCCTTCTGAAGATCGGCGATCACCTGCGGATCCCGGGTCAGATCCTCCTCGCCGCCGCGGAAATACACCCCGTCGAAGGCCGAGACGTCCAGGACCGAGAACGACCCCCAGGTCTGGTAGCCGATCGAGACCTTGCCGGCGCGCAGCGAATCCCGGAACGCCGCGTAGCGCAGGTAGTTCAGCCGGACCTTGATGCCGACGGCGCCCAGATAGCCGATCACCGCCTCGGCGTAGTCCCGCTCGCGATAGGCGCCGAGATCGATCTCGAAGCCCTTCTCGTAGCCAGCTTCCTTGAGCAGCGCCTTGGCCTTGGCGGGGTCGTAGGCATAACGCGGCACGCCCTGGTCGGTGCAGCCGAACTGGTCGGCGAAGCACAGCGCGTTCATCACCCGCGAGGCGCCGCGCACGAGGTTGTCGACCATCGCCTTGCGGTCGATGGCGTAGGAGATCGCCTGCCGGACGCGCACGTCCTTGAGCGGCGAGTTCTCCTTCGCCCGGCCCAGCGTGTCGAATTGCAGGAAGCCGACCCGCATCGTCTCGGAATTGAGCACCGTGATGTTCGGCGCGGCGCGCAGCTGCTCGGCCTGGTCGCTCGGCACCCGCCAGATCCAGTCGACGCCGCCGGTCATCAGCTCGGCCATCCGGCTCTCGCCGTCCGGGATGACCCGGAACTGCAGCTTGCCGATCTTCGGTTTCCCGAGCGGGCTCTCCGCCCAGTACTTGTCGAAGCGTTCCATGCTGACGCCGCGGCCGCTGTCGACCTTGGTGATCCGGTAGGGTCCGCTGCCGACCGGCGCCTTGGCGAAGCCGTCGAGGCCGACCTTCTTGAAGTAGTTGGCCGGGAAGATCGGGGTCGGGCCGGCGAGGTATTCGAGCGCCGCCGGGAACGGCGCCTTGAGGTGGATCCGGACCGTATGCGGGCCGGTCACCTCCACCGACTTCATCCAGTCGACGTTCTGGCGGGTGACGGTGCGCGCCTCCGGCGTCAGCACGTAGTTGAACGTGAAGGCCACGTCCTCCGGCCCGAGCGGGTCGCCGTTGTGGAAGACCACGCCCTCGCGGATCGTGAGATCGAGGGTCGTGTCGTCCGCCCAGGTCCAGGCGGTCGCCAGAAACGGCTTGTAGGTCCCGTCCTTGGGATCCCGGTACAGCAGCGTGTCCCAGCAGTTCCGGGCCAGGATGACGCCCTCGCGGGCGCTGTTGTGATACGGGCTGACGTTCTCGGGCTCGCTGTCCGACGCGTAGACCAGCGTGTCGTTGGCCTTGCCGGCGAGCGCCGGGTGCGCGGCGATCAGAGCGGCGAATGAGGCGGCGAAGGTCGCGGCCCGGGTGAGAGTCCGTAGCGGCATGCAGGCTCCGACGGCGCGGCGAACAGGTCCGGCGGATGGTTCCGCGGCTGCCGCGTTTTTCACCCTGCCATGGTGTTGTGCATCTGGGATCGCAACAAGTAGAATTTGGCGAGTGCTGCGTTGCCGTTTCGGCAACGAACCTGACGAAATAGCTCCTTTGGGGCAGGATAATGCAGACGACCGGGCTGCGCTACTTCCTGGCCGTGGCCCGGACGGGCTCGATCGCCGCCGCCTCGGACCAGCTCAACGTGGCGGCCTCGGCGATCAGCCGGCAGATCGCCAACCTGGAGGCCGAGCTCGACTGCGTGCTGTTCGAGCGGCGCCCGCGCGGCATGGTACCGAGCCCGGCCGGGGAGCTGCTGGCGCAGCACGCCCATCAGGTGCTGATCCGCTCCGAGCAGGTGGTCACCGAGATCCGTGAGCTCGAAGGGCTCGCCCGCGGCCTGATCCGGGTGGCGAGTTCCGAGGGCTTCGCCCTCGACATCGTGCCGAACGCCATCGCAGCCTTCCACACGGCCCATCCCGGCATCCGCTTCGAGGTGACGGTGCTGCCGCCCGCGCAGGTGACCCAGACAGTGGCGGTGGGCGATGCCGATCTCGGCATCACCTTCGCGCTCACGCCCAGCCCGCAGGTGGAGGTGCTCTATGACGGGCAGGTGGACATGCTGGCGCTCGCCGCACCCGATCATCCCCTGGCGCGGGCGCCGGCCCTGCGCCTCGCCGACCTGTCGAACTACCCGCTGGCCCTGCCGACCCGGGACACGACCCTGCGCCAGGTCTTCGATGCCGCCTGCGCCCTCGAAGGCCTCGCGGTCGAGCCGGTTCTGACCGCCAACAAGCTCTCGGCGCTGCTGCCCTTCGTCCGGCGCTCCCGCGGGCTGGCGCTGATGTCGGCGCTCTCGGTGACGACGCCGCTGCGCCTGAACGAGCTGGTCAGCCTGCCGATCCACGCCCGGGCGAGCCTCGCCCGCGGGATCCAGGTCCAGGCCATGCGCGACCGGCGGCTCCCGAAGGCGGTGCGGGCCTTCCTGCGCCAGCTCACCGATGCGCTGCCGCCGCCAGTCGCGTCCTGATCGAGTCCTGTCGAGACGCAGTGGCGCCGCGCGAAGCTCTGACGAAGAACAGATTGGCCCGGCGGCCCGGATGTGCTTGACCGGATCGATCGGATTCGTACCCTCGACCTACGACATCGCGCCATCGACATGAGACTCGACGCGCTCGGCCCGCGCATCTGCATCATCGGGCCGTCGAACAGCGGAAAATCCACCCTGGCGACGGCGATCGGCCGGGCGCGCGACCTGCCGCCGATCCATCTCGATCAGCTCTACCATCGGCCGAACACCGATTGGGAGCCCTGCCCGGCCGCGGAGTTCCAGGCGCTGCACGACGCCGCCATCCTGGGCCCGCACTGGGTCATGGACGGCAACTACTCCCGCTGCCTGCCGCAGCGTCTGGAGCGGGCGACGGGCGTCATCGTGCTCGATGTCCCGACCGCCCTCAGCCTCGTCCGCTACCTGCGCCGGACGTGGTTCGAGCGCGACCGCCACGGCACCCTCGAGGGCGGCCGAGACAGCATGAAATGGTCCATGATCCGCCACATCGTCGTCACCACGCCGGCGAACCGGAAACGCTACGCGCGGATGTTCGAGGAGACCGGCCTCCCGACGCTGCAGCTCGACACGCCGCAGGCTCTGGCCCGGTTCTACCGGCGGGAAGGTCTGAGTCGGAGGCCGGGCAGCCGATGAGGGGTCAGGCGCCCCGATTTGCAACCGTGCAGCTGTGATCCATCACGTCCTCGGCGCTGGCGCTGGGCACCCGGTAGGCCAGCAGGAGGAGGCCCGGCTCGGGGTCGCCCGGCAGGGTCGCCACGGCCGCGAAGCTCGTCCGGTGCAGGTTCGGCCGCCCGCCCGGCAGGGTGTACAGGACCGCGAACGGGTTGAAGCGCGCCACCTCCGCCTCCGGCACGCGCAGCGCGAAATAGCGGTCGCCGGCCAGCGGCACCGGGAAGCGGGACCAAGTCGTGCGGATCTGGCGGCCATGCGCCTTGAGGGCGGCCAGCACGCTGGGCCTCAGGCAGTCGAGATGGATGTGAAGCTGGTCCTGGCTGCGGCCCCGGGCCGAGTTGACCGCAAGTCCCACCGCCTCGGGCGTCAGCCGCCCCTTCAGCACGTCGGACACGAACGGCCGCGCGGCGAGCGCCGCCCGCCAGTAGGCGATTCCGGACGGGCCGCGCAGGACCGGGGCCTCGAGGCCCGCGACGGTGTCGGTGGGCATGACGACGATATGGGTCGGCTCGCCCGGCGCGCGCAGCACCGCCGAGCCGGGCCGATCCGTGTCGCCCAGGTCGACCGAGAGGCACGGAAAGGTCCGGTTGGCGATCCGCTTGGCGAGCACGCAGGTCTTCAGGGCGGCCCACAGGACGTCGCGGCTCGGATCCGGCGCGGCCGAGGCCGGCATCGAGACCGCGACGACGAGGGCGACGAGCAGCGCGCGGCGCATGGGAGCTCCCGGAGACGCCGGTCGGGACTGCCCCGCTCGGCCAGGTTCCGCGATAGCCGATCCGGGCCCGTGCCGGCAAAGCGTCCGGATGCCCTGACGCCGGGCCGGAAACCCGCTATCCCGGCCCGTCCCGAACCCGGAGCCCCCGATGGCGCGTGCGCTCACCCCGGAGATCGGCGCCCGCTTCGCCGCGGTCGCGCTCGGCCATGTCAGCCGCGAATACCCGTACAAGCCGGGCCATGTCCTGGCGGGTCCGGCGGATGCGCGCACGCCCGCCGACCTGCACCCGATCTTCCACGGCAGCTACGACTGGCATTCCTGCGTCCACGGGTACTGGCTGCTCGCGCGGGTGCTGCGGCGGTTCCCGGACGGCGCGCAGGCCGGCGCGATCCGCGCGCAGTTCGACGCGCGGCTGACCCCCGACCGGGTGGCGGGCGAATGCGCCTCCTTCGCCGCCCCGCATGCGCGCGGCTTCGAGCGGCCCTACGGCTGGGCGTGGCTCCTGAAGCTCGCCGACGAACTCGCCCGCCTGCCAGAAACCCGCTGGTCCGAGGCCCTCGCGCCGCTCGCCGCGCTCATCGTCCGGCGGTTCGGGGACTTCCTGCCGATCGCGCCCTATCCGGTCCGGGTCGGGACCCATTTCAACACCGCCTTCGCGCTGCGCCTCGCGGCCGATTACGCCGAGGGGGCGGGGGAGGCGGCGCTCGGCGCCCTGCTGCTGGAGACCGCCGAGCGCTGGTACGGCGCGGACGCGGGCTGCCCCGCCTGGGGCGAGCCGGGCGGGGACGATTTCCTGTCCTCCGCGCTGATCGAGGCCGAGTGCATGCGCCGGCTCCTGCCGCCGGTGCGGTTCCGGCCCTGGTTCGACCGCTTCCTCCCCGATCTGGCGGCGGGCCGGCCGGCCACGCTGTTCCAGCCGGCCGACGTGACCGACCGCAGCGACGGGAAGATCGCCCATCTCGACGGCCTGAATCTCAGCCGCGCCTGGTGCTTCCGGGCGCTCGCCGCCGCGCTGGATCCCGCCGATCCCCGGTGTCCGCCGCTCGCCGCGGCGGCCGAGGCCCACCTCGGGGCGGCGCTCCCGCACGTGACCGGCGACTACATGGGTGAGCACTGGCTCGCGAGCTTCGCGCTGCTGGCGCTCGAGGCCTGACGCGGTCCCGCTCCGGGCGCTGCCGCGGCGCCGGATCAAACCTGAGACATTTCTGAGAACTTTTTGTCGCAGGCCGCGTTGACCCCCGCCGACCAAAAAAAGGACCGTCCCCGAAAGAGGCGGTCCGAAGTCTAGGGAGGAAACGCCCACGAGGGGCTGCAGGACAGCGACGCCATCGCTGTGCTGCACTGCGTCAACCCGAGACCCATGGCCTTGTTCCGAGATTCGCCGTCTCACACGGAGCCGGCGCTGCGCGGCGGCGTGAGGGTAGCCGGGACACCGTGCGGACGGCGTGCCTCCCCGGGGCCGAACGCGGGCCGGTAGGTCCGCTCCAGGGTCATCAGGCCGCGCAAGGGCGCCTCCGCGAGATCGAGCAGCTTGGCGTCGCGCCAGCGCAGCTTGCTGCCGCGGCGTCGGCGAAACCAGCGCCCGCGCTCCTCCTCGACCAGCAGGATCAGCTTGCCGGTCCAGGTCCGGCGGAACCAGAAACGTCCGGTCAGGGGCATGGCTGTGTCGAGCCTCGATCTTCGAGGCTCCTGGACTACATCTGTCTCGAGCGACCGGAAACAGTCCAGGTTAAGACGCTCCCAAGATCAGTCAAAACCGTTAATCTTGCGTGATGTCTTCCGCCTCGGCGTAGCGGGCGACGGCGGACGGCCGCCCGCGCCGCTTCGCCGACTCGTAGAGAACCTGGGCGAGCTGCTCGGCCGAATAGGGTTTGCGCACGAGGGCGAAGCCGTGCGCGTCGTCCTTGGCCAGGACGTGGCTGTAGCCCGAGGTCAGCACCACCGGCAGGTCGGGGCGGCTGGCCTGCAACTGCCGGGCGAGGGCGAAGCCGCCCATGCCGGGCATGACCACGTCCGAGAAGACCACGTCGAAGCGGTCCGGTGTCCGGTCGAGTTCGGTGAGCGCCTCCTCGGCGGATTTCGCCCAGATCGGCGCGTGGCCGAGATCCTCCAGGATCTGGGTGCAGAACCGCCCGACCCCGAGATTGTCCTCCACGACGAGGATGCACAGGCCCCGTTGCGGCTCCGCCTCCCGCCGGTCGTCGCCGGCGGCCTCGGCGGCCCCCGAGGGCGCCTCGACCTGCGGCAGGTAGAGGCTGAAGGTGGTGCCGCGGCCGACCGCGCTCTCCACGTCGATGTCGCCGCCGGACTGCTTGGCGAAGCCGATCACCTGGCTGAGGCCGAGCCCGGTCCCCTTGCCGATCTCCTTGGTGGTGAAGAACGGCTCGAAGATCCGCCCGAGATCCGGGGCGGGGATGCCCGCCCCGGTATCGGTGACCCGCACGGCCACGAACGGCCCCGGGGCACCGGCATGCCCGCGGATCGGCGGCATCGGGTGATCGCCATCGAGGTGCAGGGTCAGGATGCCTTCCCCGTCCATCGCGTCCCGGGCGTTGACCGCCATGTTGATCAGCGCCGTCTCGAACTGGCTCTCGTCCGCGCGCACGAAGCGGGGCGCCTCCGGCAGGTCGATGGCGACGCGGATGCGCGCCCCGGTCACCGAATCGAGCATGTCGGCGATGCTGCGCAGGCGCGTGCAGATGTCGAAGACCTGCGGCTTGAGGGCCTGCCGCCGGGCGAAGGCGAGGAGCTGTCCCGTGAGCTTGGCGGCGCGATCGACGGTGTCGGAGACCGCGTCGAGGTAGCGGCGCCGCCGCTCCTCCGCGAGGTCGGGCCGGCGCAGGAACTCCACGGAGGAGCGGATGATGGTCAGCAGGTTGTTGAAGTCGTGCGCCACGCCGCCGGTCAGCTGGCCGATCGCCTCGAGCTTCTGCGACTGCCGCAGCGCCTCCTCGGCCTGGCGCTGCTCGGTGATGTCGCGGCCGAAGCCGTAGAACAGCCCGTCTTCCGGGACCACGGTCCAGAGCACCCGCCGCGGCTCGCCGGCGCGGGTCAGGCAGGCCAGTTCGACATCCTCGACCCGGCGATCCTCGCAGAGCGGCCGCAGGGCCGCCTGGGCGGCCTCGCGCTCCGGAGGCGCGATGAAATCCAGGGCGGTGCGGCCCAGGGTCTCCTCCTCGGACCAGCCGAGCGCCCGGCTCCAGGACGGGTTCACCGACTGGACCTGCCCCGCCCGGTCCGAGACGAGCTTCAGCACCGGCGAGAGGGTCCAGACCCGGTCGCGGTCGCGAGTCTGCGCGGCCACCTGGGCCTCCAGGCGCTCCGCCCGGGACTGGAGCAGGATCTCGCTCCGCTTCCGCTCGGAGACGTCGTGGGCGAAGACGTAGAAGCCGTCGACCGCACCGTCCGGCCCCCGCCGCGGGAGGTAGCGGGTATCGGCGATCCGGGCCTCGCCGTTGGGGAAGGTCCAGGCCCACTCGTGCCGGATCTCGCGGCCGGCCAGCACCTGCTCGATGGCGGGGCGCCGCGCCTCGAAGGCTTCCGCGCCGAGGAGGCCGCGCACCGTCTTCCCGACGACCGCCAAGGCGGCATGGCCCGTCCAGGTCTCGTAGGCGGCGTTGGCGAACTGGTAGACGAGGTTGCGGTCGATGAAGGCGATCAGCACCGGCATCGCATCCGCGACCAGCCGGAGCTCGGCCTCCCGCGCCTGGAGCGCCAGCTCGCTCCGGCGGCGCTCCGTGATGTCGTTGAACAGGACGGCGACGTGGTTCCGCACCGGCCCGTCGACCCGGTAGGCATGCACGTCGTACCAGCGGCCGAGGGCCGCGGCCGCCTGCTCGAAGCGGACCGGCTCTCCGGTGCGCGCGACCCGGCCGTAGAGGTCGAACCAGTGCTGCTCGTGATCCGGGGCGAGATCCCGCATCCAGCGGCCGACCACGTCCGTCAGGCCGGTCTGCTGCGCGAAGGCGGGGTTGACCTCCAGGAAGCGGTAATCGACCGGGCGGTCGCCGTCCGCGAACTTCATCTCGATCAGGCAGAAGCCGGCATCGATGGACTCGAACAGCGAGCGGTAACGCTCCTCGCTCCGGCGCAGGGCGGCCTCGGCGCAGCGGGTCTCCAGCTGCGTCATCACCGTCCGGGCGAGCGCCTTGAGGATGAAGATCTGCTGGTCGGACAGCGTGCGCGGCTCGCGGTCAAGGACGCAGAGCGTCCCGAGCGCCCACCCGTCCGGTGTCACGAGGGGCACGCCGGCGTAGAAGCGCAGGTGCGGCTCGCCGGTCACGAGGGGATTGGCGGCGCTCTCCGGCTCCGCCGTCAGATCCGGCAGCACCAGGATGCCGTCCTCGCGCATCGCCTCGGTGCAGAAGCCGAAATCGAGGGGCATCGACCGCGCCGCGTGGCCGAACGCGGCCTTGATCCACTGCCGGTCGGCGTCGATGAAATTGATGTGCGCCATCGGCGTGCCGCAGGCCTGGGCGGCCATCTCGGCGATCTCGTCGAAGGCCCGCTCGGGGGGCGTGTCCAGGATGGCGTAGGCGCGCAGAGCGGCGAGCCGCTGGGGATGCTGGGGCTCGAAACCCGACGAGCGGGGCATTGGCTTGTTCTGCGACACGGGAGCGTCATAGCTCACGTCCCTGACCCTCCCAAGTGAGTCCCTGCAACGCAGCGCCGGGGCGTGGCGCCCTGGCCGGTTCCACGACGGTAAGCTTCTGATGAGCCGCGCTGGATCCCGTCGCGGCCCTGGCTTTTCGGATTGTCCGATAGTCGAGCGCGGCGGCGATGGATACCAGTATCTGCAATTCCTGATTGCATATCGGGGCCATGGGCCGAACCGGCCGAGGCAGTCGGCAGCGGCCCGCGCCGCCTCGGTCACGTTTGCGTGTTCCCAGTGTCGCACCGGCGGTTTCGGCAGCGCTGGGCGGACGGTGCCGTCTGTGGATCGGATCGCCGCGGCCGGGAGCCCCGGCGGCGGGTGCGGCGTTGCCGGCTCAAAGGGGAAGGTTCGGATCGGGCATGGCCAAGCGCAGGACGAAGGCGGGCGCGCAGCAGGCGCTGGAGGAGGCACCGCTGATGCCCACCGGGGCGCTCGCGGTGGCGCTCCTCGGATTCGCCGAGACGGCCCGCCCGGTCGTGCACGTCGCCCGGGACGCGCGGCGCCTGGAGGATCTCGCCGCGACCCTTCGCGCACTCGATCCCGACGCGCAGGTCGCGGTCTATCCCGAATGGGACTGCCTGCCCTTCGACCATGCCTCGCCGTCGCGGGCCACGATGGGCGCCCGGGCGGCCGTGATGCGCTGGCTGACCGACCGGGACGCGCTGCCGGACTTCGTGCTGACCACGGCCCCGGCCCTCGTCCAGCGCGTGCCGCCGCCGGAGACCTGGGCCACGGCCCGCGTGACCCTTCGGGTCGGCGATCCCCTCGACGTCGCCGCGGTGACGGCCGACCTGAAGCGCCTCGGCTACATCCTCGACGAGCGGGTCGGCGAGCCCGGCGAGATCGCCGTGCGCGGGCGGACCGTGGAGGTCTTCCCGGCGGCCGCGCCGCGCCCCTGCCGGATCGAGCACGCGGAGGGCCGGGTCACCGCGATCCGCTCCTACGATCCGATCTCGCAGCGCTCGGTGGCGGAGGCGGACACGCTGGTGATCGACCCGGCCACCGAGATCATCCTGCAGCCCGGCTCCAACCAGAGCTTCGAGCCCTTCACCGGCCAGGAGCATCGCCTGGACCGCTACTACCCGCGCCTCGTCACCCTGCTGGATTACGTGCCCGAGGCCAGCCTCGTGGTCGAGGACGGCACGCAGGCCCGGATCGACGCCTTCTTCGAGCAGATGGACGAGGCCCGGGCGCGGCTGAAGGCCCGCGACGACCGCGGGCAGGCCGGCGCGGGCCTCTACCTCGCGCCCGACGCGTGGCGGGACCTCGTGGCGGCGCATGCCCGGCTCGCCGCCACCGAGGCGGCCGGCGAGTCCCGCGCGATGCCGATCTTCACCGGGGAGCGTCGGCCGGGAACGGCCTTCGCCAAGATCCTGCGCGAGCGGCTGAAGGCCGGCGACGTCGTCGTGCTCGCCGGCACGGTCCGCCCGCTCCGCCGCCTCGTGCGCCAGGTCAGCCGGATCGCCGAGCGCCCGATCCGCCTGATCGACGGCTGGGTCGATGTCGCCGGGGCGGCGCCGGGCGACGTCCTCGCCCTGGAGGCGCCGCTGGGCGCGGGCTTCCGGGTCCCCGAGCAGGGTGCCACCGTGATCGCCGCCGCCGACCTGTTCGGTCCGGATGCCGCCGTCACGGGCGGCGCGCGGGCGATGCTGCCGATGGGCGAGGTCGATCTGCGCCCCGGCGACGTCGCCGTCGACCGCGACCACGGCCTGTGCGTGTTCGACGGGCTGGAGCCGGTGGCGACGCAGGGCGAGGCGCCGTCCGAGGCCCTGCGCCTGCGCTTTGCCGGCGACGCGATCCTGATGGTGCCGGTGTCTCAGGCGGACCGGATCTGGCGCTACGGCCCGGAGCCCGACGCCGTCACCCTCGACAAGCTCGACGGCGGCACCTGGCCCCGCCGCCGCCTGGAGGCAGAGGCCACCATGGCGCGGACCGCCCGGCTGATGCTGGAGGCCGCCCGCGCCCGCCGGGAGACCGCGGCGCCGGTCCTGGCGCCGCCGGCCCGCGACCTGGAGCGCTTCGCCGCCGGTTTCGGCTTCGCCCCGACCCCCGACCAGGCCGCCGCGGTCGACGCGCTGATGGCCGACCTCGCCTCCGGCAGGCCGATGGACCGGCTGGTCTGCGGCGATGTCGGCTTCGGCAAGACCGAGGTGGCGTTGCGGGCGCTCGCGGCCGCGGTCTTCTCGGGCAAGCAGGCGGCATTGATCGCCCCGACCACCGTGCTGGCGCGCCAGCATGCCGAGACCCTGCGCCGCCGCTTCGGCCGGTTCGGCGTCGAGGTCGCGCAGCTCTCGCGCCTCGTGGCGCCGGCCGAGGCCAAGCGCGTCAAGGCGGGGCTGGCCGACGGCACGATCCGGCTGGTGGTCGGCACCCACGCGCTCGCCGGCAGCGGCGTGCGCTTCGCCGATCTCGGCCTGACGGTGATCGACGAGGAGCAGCGCTTCGGCGCCAAGATGAAGGCCGACCTGCGCCGCCTCGCCGAAGGCGGCCACGTGCTGACGCTCACCGCGACCCCGATCCCGCGCACGCTCCAGGCGGCGCTGGTCGGCCTCCAGAGCCTCAGCGTGCTCGCCACGCCCCCGGCTTTGCGCCAGCCGGTCCGCACCGTGGTGGCGCCCTTCGACGCGGACGCGGTCCGCGAGGCGCTGATCCGCGAGCACCGCCGGAGCGGCCAGAGCTTCGTGGTCTGCCCGCGGATCGAGGACATCGCCCCGATGGCCGAGCGCCTGCGCGCCCTCGTGCCGGGCCTCGACATCCTGGTGGCGCACGGCGACCTGAAGCCGTCGGCCATGGACGAGGTCATGGTCCGCTTCGCCGAGGGCGACGGCGACGTGCTGCTCGCCACCGCCATCGTCGAGAGCGGGCTCGACGTGCCCCGGGCCAACACCATGCTGGTCTGGGACGCCGCCCGGTTCGGGCTGGCGCAGCTCCACCAGCTCCGAGGCCGCGTCGGCCGCGGCCAGCGCCGCGGCACGGTCCACCTGCTGAGCGACCCGGCCTCGCCCCCGCCGGCGGCGGCCCTGCAGCGCCTGCGCGCCCTGGAGGCCCTCGACCGGCTCGGCGCCGGCTTCGCGGTGAGCGCCCGCGACCTCGACCTGCGCGGCGCCGGCGACCTCGTCGGCGAGGACCAGGCGGGGCACGCCAAGCTCGTCGGTCTCGGCCTCTACCAGCACCTGCTGCAGTTGGCGATCACCGCCGCCAAGGGCGAGCGCGCCGAGGATTGGAGCCCGGAGATCGAGCTCGGGCTGCCGAGCCGGATCCCCGAGGATTACGTCCCCGAGCCGGAGATCCGCCTGAGCCTGTACACGCGGCTGCTGCGCCTGCGCGAGGCCGAGGCGATCGAGGCGCTGGCCGGCGAGGTCGAGGACCGGTTCGGCGCGGCCCCGGCCCCGGTTCTCGCGCTGTTCGACCTCGCGCGGCTGCGCGCCGCCTGCTGCGAGCTGGGCGTGGCCCGGCTCCGGGGCGGTCCGCAGGGCGTCGCGGCCGATCTCAGGCCCGACCGGCCGCTCCCCGCCCTGGCGGTGGAGGACGGGATCGTCCTGCGCGAGGGCCGCGTGGTCTGGAAGCGGCCCTGTCCCGACGCCGCCGCCTGCGCGACGCTGGCGGCCGATCTCCTCGACCGCATCCGCGCCGCCCGGGACAGCGCCGGCTGAGCTTGCGCGAGGCTGGACAAACCGTCACAGGCTGTCCCGGGAGAAACGCGAACGGGAGTGTCCCATGCACGTCACCATTGAGCAGGCCGAGAAGGCTATCGCCGCCGCCCGGGCGAAGGCGACCGAGCTCGGCACCCAGATGTGCATCGCGGTGGTCGATTCCGGCGGCAACCTGAAGGCGTTCCACCGCATGGACGACGCCTGGGTCGGGTCGATCGACATCGCCCACAAGAAGGCCAAGACGTCGGTGTTCTTCGGCATGATGACCGGCCAGATCGGCCAGCTGTCTCAGCCCGGCGGCCCGCTCTACGGGATCGAGCACTCGAATGACGGCCTGATCACCTTCCCGGGCGGAATCCCGATCGTCGACGCCGACGGCGTCATGTCGGGGGCGATCGGCGTCAGCGGCTCGACGGTGGAGAACGACCATGCCGTCGCGGAGGCCGGCGCCAAGGCGATCGGACGCACGGAGCTGCCGGCCCATCCCTGGCGGACCTGAGCCGAACGGCGCTCAGGGGGCGCGCCGCGCGATCGCGCGGCCGATCCCCAGGAGCAGCATGCCGGAGATCATCCGCAGATAGGTGTCGCCGTGGTGCTCCAGGGCGGTGTGAACCCGGAGGCAGTGATCGGCCGCCGCGTCCAGATGTTCCGCCTCCGAGGGCTCGGGCGCACCGCTGCCATCCGGCAGCGCCGCCGACCGGCTGTGGAGGTCCGTGATGTCGATATAGGCGCCGCGCCCGCGCAGGGTGCCGGCCGCGTCGGGGGTCAGGCAGCCCCGGTTGAGGATCCACCGGGTCTCGCCGGTCCCGGTCACGATGCGGAACTCGAGGGAGACCGGCCCGCCTTCCTGCCGGACGCGCCGGATCTTCCCGAAGACCCAGTCGCGATCCTCCGGATGGACGCGCCCGAGGGCGACGTCGAGGGGCAGGGGCCGGCCGGCGAGGCTCAGGTCGCCCGCCAGCATCGTGGCGGCGCCGGCGTCGAGCACGGACCGGCCGGCGGGCACATCCGTATCCCAGGTGCCGACGAACCCTGCGGCCTGCAGGGCAGGGGCTGCCGTGGAAGCCAGAAGCATCAAACCTCCCTGACCGGCATGACCGGCGATCGTATGGTTGGAGACGGACCCGCGGCGAGACAGGCACCCAGCCGCCGGGATGTCCAGCGGGCATAGGCGCGTTGGTCATGGCGCGGCCCCGGACATGTCGTCGCGGCCGTCCGGACAGTCCCATACGAGGCTTCAAGAACGTCGGCAACTTGAAGAAGCCATATCGAGCAGTCGTCGGCGGCACGACGGCAGGCGAATGCCGCGGTTTGCGTTGGCGGATACTTGTCGAGCTTGGGGGAGAGGACGGCCGGGTGGCGCCGCAACGCCTCCGCGCCGCGCCGTGATCTCCTGGATCGGCCGCGCCGCAGGATCGTGACGGCGCCCGGACTTCCGGAAGGTCCGCCCCGGCGGTCCCTGGTGCCGGCCCGGTTGGCGTCCTAACCTTGCAACTTCCGATACGTGTCGGGCAGAGGCATCATGAATCACGGTTCGCAGCGCACCAACCTCCCGCTCTCGCAGGACCGGCTCTGGGACAGCCTGATGGAACTCGCGCGGATCGGCGCGCTGCCCAACGGCGGCAACGACCGCCAGACCCTGACCGATCGCGACGCCGAGGGGCGGGCTCTGTTCCAGCGCTGGGGCGAGGCGGTGGGGCTGACGCTCACCGTGGATCGGATCGGCAACATGATCTTCCGCCGCCCCGGGCGGGATCCGAGCCTGAAGCCCGTGGCGATCGGCAGCCACCTCGACACCCAGCCCACCGGGGGCAAGTTCGACGGGCCGCTCGGCGTGCTCGCGGGGCTGGAGATCATGCGCGCCCTGCACGAGGCCGGGATCGAGACCGAGGCGCCGCTCCTGCTGATCAACTGGTGCAACGAAGAGGGCGCACGCTTCGCCCCGCCGATGAGCGGCAGCGGCGTCGCCATGGGCATCGTTCCCGAGGCCGACATCCTGGCGACCCGAGACCTGGCCGGCCACGTCTTCGGCGACGAGCTGCGGCGCATCGGCTGGCAGGGCGCGGCCGATCCAGCCGGCCTGCGGGAGATCGGCGCCTATTTCGAATTGCATATCGAGCAGGGCAAGCGCCTGGAGGATGCCGGCCTGACCATCGGGGTGGTCGACCGGGCGCTCGCCCAGATCTGGTACGAGATCACCGTGCAGGGCGAGGAGGCCCATGCCGGCAGCCCCATGGCCGGCCGCCGGGACGCGATGATGGCCGCGGCGGCGCTGATCGCGTCCCTGGAGGACATCGCCCGCGAGGCGGTCGGCGCCGGCGACGAGCGCGGCCGCGCCACCGTCGGCGTCCTGACCGCCGAGCCGTCGAGCCGCAACATCACGCCGGGCCGGGTCTGGTTCAGCCTCGACACCCGTCACGGCGACACCGCCCAGCTGGAGGCGATGCGGGCGCGGATCCTGGCCCGGGCCGACGCGCTGGCGGCCGAGCGCGACGTCACGATCCGCGTCGCGGAGTTCTGGCGCGCGCCGCCGACCCCGTTCGACCCGGTGCTGGTGGACCGGGTCCAGGACGCGGCCGAAGCGCGCGGCCATGCCTGGACGCGGATGCCGACCGCGATCTACCACGACGCGGTTTACTGCGCCCGCGCGGTGCCGGCGGCCCTGGTGTTCTGCCCCTGCCACGGGGGCATCAGCCACAACGAGGCTGAGAGCATCACGCCCGAATGGGCGCGGGCCGGCATGGAGGTCCTGGCCGACGCGGTTCTCGCGACGGCCGGGATCGCGCGGCGCTGACAGGCGGGAGGGAGCCCGGCATGCCCGACGACAACGTGATCCGTCCGGCCTTCGGGGTCCCGCGCACGGCCGCGCCGGCCTCGGGGCCCGAACCCGCGCAGGAGCATCTCCAAGATTCCCTGGACGCTTCCTTGCAGAATGCCCTGCGCATCCTCGGGGCGGGGGCCGGCCACCGGGTCGGCCTGATCCGCGACCCGTCGGCGGCGGAGGGCGACGTGGTCCGCGTCGTCGTGGGGCCGGAGGATGCGCCCGTCGTCGAGACCGTGGCGCTGCTGCCCGCGACCGCCGACGCGGAGGCCGAGGCGGAGCGGATCGGCTTCGCGATCCTGCGGGCGCTGGAGGTGGTCGAGGGCGCGCCTTGAACCGCACCGGCTCCCGCGGAGCGTGTTCTCCAGGAGGCGCCGCGCGCGGGAGGCCGCGAGCCCGAACGGGCGGCGGTTCGTTGGGAGGAAGGCGGGAGGAATGACGGTCGGCAGGGTCAGCAGCACCGAGCTTCCGATCCCGGCCCGGGCCGGGATGGTCTGGTCCGTGCTGACGGACCTCGAATCCTACCCGGCGTGGAACCCGTTCATCCGCAAGGCGGAGGGCCCCCGGCGCGCGGGCGCGCGCTGGCGCCTGGAGCTGACCCTGAACGGCCGCGCCTACCTGACCCTGCGCGTGCAGGTGACCTGCTGGGAGCCCGGCCGGCGGCTGACCTGGCGCGGCGGCATTCCGGCGATGCCCCACCTGCTCACGGGCACGCACGACGTCCGGATCACCGAGACCCGCCAGGGGGTCAGCCTCGTCCAGGCGGTGGCCGTCACGGGCCTGCTCGCGCCCGGCCTGTTCCCCTGGCTGCGGACCCGCACGCAGGCCCGGTTCGCCGCGATGAACGAGGCGGTGCGCGACGAGGTCGCCCGCCGGATGGCCGAGACCGCCTAGGCGGTCTCGGCCATGCTCGGTTCAGACGACCGGCTTCGGCTTGACGATGGGGGAGCGCGACAGGCTCTCGATCTCGCGACCGGGCCGCCCCGACTTGCGGGCGATCTCCTCCTCCTGCTCGGCGATGAGCTGCCGGGCGGGCTCGTCGCCGTCCAGGCCGCCGAGGATCTCGACCGGGACGCGCCGGTTCGAGGCTCGGGAGCCGTCCGTGTAGACGATATCGAACAGGACGAAGCCCCGCTCCTGCGGTCTCGACTTGATGCGCTTGGCCATGGGTGCTGATACGCCGCCGGAATCGCTCGCGGCAAGGCGCGGCGACGGTCGCAGGGTTGCACGGCGCGCACGTGCCGCACACAAGCCGCACTCGGCGCCGCTCCGCGGGCCGCGACCGACCCTGCTGCCCGTCCCGGACGGGCGGCCCTGTCACCAACCGAGGACGGCTCCCGTGATACCCTGGGTTCATCTCGATACCGGGTCGGTGCCCGGCGGCGGCACGGATCTGCGCCTGATGCGGCGCGGCGACGAGTTCGCGATCCTCGCCGACACGATCGAGCTGATGAACAACCGCCGCAGCGGCTCCGAGGTCGCGCTCGCGGCGCTGACCTGCGCGCGGCTCAAGGATCGGCCCCGGGCCCGGATCCTGATCGGCGGCCTCGGGATGGGCTTCACCCTGCGGGCGGCGCTCGAGAATCTCGGTCCGGACGCGCGGGTCGTGGTGGCCGAGCTGGTGCCGGCCGTGATCGCCTGGGCCCGCGGCCCGCTGGCGCACGTCTTTGCCGGCTGCCTGGACGACCCGCGCGTCGACCTGCAGGAAGCCGACGTGAACCGCCTGATCCAGGCGGGGCCGGAGCGCTACGACGCGATCCTCCTCGATGTCGACAACGGCCCGGAGGGGCTGATGCGCCGGTCGAACGACCGGCTCTACGACAATTGGGGGCTCAAGCGCGCCCGGTGGGCGCTCCGGCCGGGCGGCATCCTGGGCGTCTGGTCGGGCGCGCCGGACCGGAAGTTCAAGAGCCGGATGCAGCGTTCCGGCTTCGCGGTCGACGAGCAGCGGGTCCATGCCAGCGGTCGCGGCAGCGGGCCCAAGCACGTGGTCTGGCTCGGGACCCGGACCGACGGGCCCGCCGAGACCGTTCGTCCACGCTCCAATCAGCCGCGGGCGGCCCGGTCCGTCTAGGATCGGTGCCGCTCACGGTCGCACCCCCTAGGCCGGCACCGCGATGTTCCGCACATTCTACGGATGGGTGCGAATGGCGGGCATCTCTACACGGTCGAGGTCAGGCCGAGCCGGCATGATCCGGGCCGTTTCACCTGGGCGATCCGCGACCGGGGCAAGCTGGTGCGGGGTTCGTACCGTCCGCACGCGTCCGAGCATGCCGCCCGCGCCGTGGCGCTGGCCGAGGTCGAGCGCATGATCGGCCATGATGGACAGTCGGGCGAGACCTAGACGCGTCGTTCCATGCTTTTCGCGCATACAGATGCGGTGCGATCGCGTCGCTTATGCATACCTTCCGGACCGCCGGGCCATTGCCTGCCGCAATGCACTATCCTATCTGTGCAGTGCGGGATGGCGATGGCGTCGCCCTCCCGCTGCCCTTCTTGGGCGTTTCCTCCCTAGACTTCGGGCCGCTCCTTCGGGAGTGGCCTTTTTTGTTTCCGCAGATTCGGCCTGGATCACGCGGAACCAGGAGCTTGGCGGTTCGTTTTTCCCGCCATGGAACACTATCGCTCCACCCTGGCGACCACCGCCATTGCCGTATTCGGGCTGGTTGTGGCGGCGCATACTCTGCATCCGAGCAATTACGAGGTGCAGACGCGCCCAGCGCGTCCGATCTCTGCTCCGGTCGCGGCTCCGGTTGCCTGGACCGATCCGCCGGCCCGGATCGCCGGGCCCGAGACGACCGGCGCGATCCGGCGCGCCGCTGAGGCCCCGAGCGCGCTCCCGTCCGCCGTCCCGGCTCCGCAATTGGCTGCGGTGACCCCGCCGGTTGCCGCGCCGGCCCTGCCGCTCCCGCGCGAGATGGCGAATTCGGCCGAGTCGCTTCCCAAGGCGTCTGTCGTCCATCGTGTCCGCGGATCCGAGCGCGCGGTGCGCCGCGTGGCCCGCCTGCGTCACGCCCGGACCGCTCAGGTCGATCGGGCTGCCATCGCGCCGCCGGCCGCCCGCCCCGCGCAGGCCGCGCCGGATTCGGCCACGCGGATCGACCCGATCGGCGACATCATCCGCGGCCTCGGCTTCGGCCGCGACAGCTGACCACAGTCGGCCTCGGTCGCCAAAACCGGGGCGCCTAATCGACGTGGATGGTCAGCTTCATCTTCGGGTGAATGCCGCACTGGATCACGAAATCGCCGGGCTCCTTGAGCGTCAGGCGCGTCTCGGTGCCGGGCTCCTGGTCGCCGGCATCGAACGAGAACCGGTCCGCCTCGATGAAGGCATGATGGGTCAGGCTCTCGTCGCCGTTGCGCAGGGTGATCGTGTCGCCGCGGCGCAGGTAGAGGTCGGTCGGCGTGTAATGGCGCCCCTTCTGCAGGACGATCCGGACCGTGTCCGAAAGCATCGCCCAGGCCGACCCGCCGGCGTAGCCCGAAGCGGCCAGCGCGAGTGTCCCGATGATGAGCGTGGGGCGCAGGCACCTGCTGCAAAGGGGCATGACGGGTGTCCGCGCGAAATCCGAGGCGTCCCGGGACGGAGGGGTCGATCGTCGAGCGGTCCGGGATCCGCTGCCCTGCATCCTGCCCGGCACCCCTCAACATCCCGATACGCGACGCGATAAAATTTTAGCGATCTCACGGGCTGCTCGCGACGTATATTGAAATACTAATCTGTTTAACTGTATTCGTTTACAGGATCAGAGTGTTCACGGCGGCAATCGCGGGCGGCGAGCGCCGCGCGCACATGCTCCCGGAACACGTTGACCCGGGCCGGCAGCTCGCGTCCCGCCAGGGTCACGGCCCGCAGCGCCGCCCCGCGGGTCGCCCAGGGCGCCAGGACACGCACGAGCGCGCCCGATTCCACCGCCCGGGCGGCGACCAGGGTCGGCAGATGACCGATCCCGGCGCCCGCCAGGGTCAGGCGGTGCGCGCTGGCGAAGTCGCTGACCCGGATCGCTGGGCTCACGGAGAGCGGCTCCGTGCGGCCCTGCCCGTCGGAGAGGGGCAGCCCCGCCGTGCCGAACCGCTCGCGCGCGAGGATCAGGTCGTGGTCGCGCAGGCCGGCGAGATCGGCCGGGGCCGGGCGGCGCGCGAGGTAGGCGGGGGCGGCGTAGAGGCCGACCGCCAGGGTCGCCAGGACCAGCGCGCGGTAGCCGGTCTCCTCGGCGCCGCCGAGCCGCAGGGCGAGGTCGATCCGGTTGGCTGCGAGGTCGAGGCGCGCGTCGGTGTTCAGCATCTCCACGGTGATCTGCGGGTAGGCGTCCCGGAAGCTCGCGACGATCTCGGGCATCACTTCGATCCCGAAATCGATCGAGGTGGTGAATCGCAGATGCCCGGCCGGCACCGTGCGGGCGTCGCGCGCGGTCTCGGCCGCCTCGTCGAGGAGCGTCAGGCTCTCCTGGGCCTTGGCGTAGAAGGCCAGTCCCTCGGCCGTCGGCGAGACCGCCCGTGAGGTCCGCGCCATCAGCCGGGCACCGAGCGCCCGCTCCAGCCGGGAGATCCGCCGGCTGACGCTGCCTTTGGTCTCGCGCAGGCTGGCCGCCGCGGCCGTGACCGTGCCGAGATCGACCACCGTGCAGAAGGCCCGCACATCGTCCAGCCCGCCCCGGAAGGTTTCCGTTCTCGCAACCATGGGGTTCCGGATAGCAGGCTCAACCGGGGCCGTGAACGGGGCTACACGGCTGCTGCGGCGCAACGAATCGCGCTCGACCGTCTGCTCTGCAGGAGACACCCTTGAAGTCGATTCTCGCCTCCGGCCTTCTGGCCCTGCTGGTCGCCACCCCGGTGCTGGCCCAGACCCCGCCGACCCGCGACCCCGCGCAGATCCAGGCCGGAACCTACGCGGTCGATCCCGGCCACACCCAGGTCGGCTGGCGGGTCTCCCATATGGGCTTCTCGAACTACGCGGGCGGCTTCTCGGACGTGTCCGGCACGCTGGAGCTGCAGCCGAAGAACCCGGCCGCCGCCAAGCTGTCGGTGAAGATCCCGGTCGCCTCGGTGACGACCACCAGCGCCAAGCTCACCGACGAGCTCAAGGGCGACCAGTGGCTCGACGCCGCCAAGTTCCCCGACATGACCTTCGTGTCCACCAAGGTCGCGCCCGCCGGCAAGGACCACGCGAAGGTGACGGGTGACCTGACGCTCCACGGCGTGACCAAGCCGGTGACGCTCGACGTCACCCTGGTCGGCGCGGGCGTGAACCCGCTGAGCAAGAAATACACGGTCGGCTTCGAGGCCACCGGCACGCTCAAGCGCTCCGAGTTCGGCGTGAAGACCTACGTGCCGCTGATCGGCGACGAGCTGCACCTCACCATCGCGGGCGCCTTCGAGAAGCAGGACCTGACCTGAGAGGATCCGCCATGGCGAGAGGAGTTTCCGCGCGGCGGTACTCCGCCGTGGCGATCCTGCTGCACTGGGCGAGCGCGCTGGGCGTGCTCGTCCTGATCGGCCTCGGCCTGACCATGACTCATGCGGGGTTGGCGCCGCTGCGCCAGTTCCAGCTCTACCAGTGGCACAAGTCCGTCGGGATCACCGTGCTGGCGCTGACGGCCCTGCGCGTCCTCTGGCGCCTGACCCACCGGCCGCCGCCGCACCCGGCCGGGATGCCGGCGCGGGAGCGCCGGGCCGCCGCGGCGGCCCATCACCTCCTGTACCTGCTCCTCGTCGGGCTGCCGCTCACCGGCTGGGCCGTGGTGTCGCTGTCGCCGTTCAACATCCCGACGGTGCTGTACGGGCTCGTGCCCTGGCCGCACCTGCCGCTGGCGGACCTCGTCCCCGACCCGGGCGCCGCCGAGGGTCTCCTCAAGCGGCTCCACGCCCTGGGGGCGTGGTTCCTGGCGGCTTTGCTCGCCGTTCACGTGGCGGCGGCCCTGCGCCACCACCTCCTCCTGCGCGACGACGTGCTGCGCCGCATGCTGCCGGGGCGCCGGACCTTGACCGCTTCCCCGACCGTGGAGCCGACCCGATGAACGCGCGTCACCTCTGCCTGCTCGCGGCTCTCCAGGCCGCCACCCTGCCGGCCGCCGCCGCCGAGTGGGCGGTGGATCCGGCCAAGAGCGCGATCCGGTTCTCCGGTGTTCAGGTCGGCGTGCCGTTCACCGGACGGTTCGAGCGGTTCAAGGCCACGGTCGATTTCGACCCCGCCAAGCCCGAGGCGGGGCACGCGGTCGTGCTGGTCGACCTCGCCAGCGCGCGGACCGGGGACGTCCAGCGCGACCAAGCCCTGCCGCAGAAGGACTGGTTCGACGTCAAGGCGGGGAGCGAGGCGCGCTTCGAGGCGACCCGCTTCGTCGACAAGGGGCAGGGCGACTACGCGGCGGTCGGGACGCTGACGATCCGCGGCACGAGCCGGCCCGTGACGCTGCCGTTCCACCTGACCCGCGACGGAGAGGCGGCGCACGCCGTGGGGCGCGTCGGCCTCGTCCGCACCGAGTTCGGCGTCGGGCAGGGGGCCTGGGCCTCGGGCCAGTGGGTGGCGCTCGACGTCGGGGTCGAAATCGACATCGTCGCGACGGCGCAGCCGGCGGCCGGCCACTGAGACCGGCCCCGTCATCGCGAGCGCGGCGAAGCGACCCAGGGCAACGCGACTTCGGGGAGCCCGGCGCTGCTGGATTGCTTCGCTCCGCTCGCAACGACGGCCGCGCGTCGGGACGCGCCGTCGGAGGCCGCCTGGTCCCGGCCCGCTACCCCGGCCGGTCCTCCGACCCCGTCCCCAGCGCCCGCTGGACCATGACGCTGTCCGACCAGTGGCCGTACTTGAAGCCCACCGCCCGCAGGTAGCCGACCCGCTCGAACCCGCAGGCTTCGTGGAGCCGCAGGGAGGCCGCGTTCTCGGCGTCGATGTAGCCGATCATCTGGCGGTAGCCGCCCGCCGCGCAGGCCTCGATCAGGGCCGGCAGCAGCCGCCGGCCGATCCCGGCATGGAGATGGTCGGGATGCACGTAGATCGAGTGCTTGAGCGTGTAGCGGTAGGCCGGCCGCTTCCGGAACGGCACCGCGTAGGCGTAGCCCGCCACCGCGCCGTCCCGCTCGGCCACGAGGTGCGGCAGGCGCTTCTTGCGCATGGTCTTGCGCCGCCGCTTCAGGTCGTCGGGGAGCAGCCGGTCCTCCTCGCCGACGCCGACATCGCTGACGCCCCGGCTGATGTGGTGCTCGTAGATCGCCACCATCGCCTCGACATCGGCGTCCGAGGAGGCGCGGATGACGATGTCGGGGCAGGCACGGGCCGGGATTAGGCCGGGCGTCTCGACCTCGATCTCCATCAGGCCCCCTCTCGCGCCACGTAGGTGTGGAAGCGGATCCGCCCATCCGGGTCGACCTCGCGGTAGACGCCCTGGATCTCGGCCTCGAAGCCCGGGAACAGGTTGGCGGAGGCCTCGAACATCTTGAAATAATCGAGCATGGGCTTGGCCCGCTCGTCCAGGCGCTCGCCCGGCAGCACCGTGCCGATGCCCGGCGGGTAGACCAGCATCAGCGTGGTGGCGATCCGCCCCTCGGCCTCGGCGATCGGCACGTAATCGACCTTGTTGCGGGTCAGCAGCTGGGCGGCGCGCTTGGGCGGGATCACCATCTCGGGCAGGTGCTCGGGGGCGAATTGCCGCCGTTGCAGCGTCGAGGTGCCGGCCTCCCGGTGGAAGGCGTGGAGCTCGTTGCAGAGGTCGCGCAGGCGCACGCCGCGGTAGCGGTTCGGCCGGCGGTTGACGAATTCCGGCATGGCCTCCTCCAGCGCGACGTTGTCGTCGTGGAGCCGCTTGAAGGCGACGAGGCCCGAGATCAGCGTGCCGGCCTTGGAGGATTCGACCCCCGGGGTCAGCAGGAAGAGCAGCGAGTTCAGGTCGTTCTTCTCGGCGACGATCCGGTTCTCACGCAGGTACTGGGCCACGATCGGCGCCGGCACGCCGTGCTGGGCGTAGGCGCCCGTGTGGCGGTCGAAGCCGGGGGTCAGCACGGTGAGCTTGTTCGGGTCGGTGATGGCGTAGCCCGGCGCCACGTGGCTGAAGCCGTGCCAGCGCGCGCCCGGCTTCAGCTCCCAGTGGCGCGGCGTGGCGGCGAGCTCGTCGGTCGGCACGCTCTCCCACGGCACCTCGGCGCCGTCGGCGTTCACCGTCACGTCCGGCACGAAGGGGTCGAAGAACCAGCGCCGCGCCGGGTCGCGCTCGTTCTCCTCGAACTCGCGCCGGATCGCCCGGACCTTCTTGCGCCACTCGATCCCGAGCCGGATCGTGTCGTCCCACAGGATCATGCCGGAGCGCCCCTTCATCATCTGGGCGCCGACGTCGAGGGAGGCGAACAGGGGATAGAAGGGTGACGTGGAGGCGTGGACCAGAAAGCTCTCGTTGAGCCGCTTGTGCTCGACCCGCCGGGTCTGGCCGCGGATATGCCCGTCCCGGGTGTGGATCTGCGAGGCCTGACTGAAGCTCGCGAGCTGCTTGTGGGTTGATTGCGTGGCGACGATGCCGGGCGAGGTCTCGTCGAGCCCGGTCAGCCCCATGGCGAAGCGCCGCGCGTAGAGCGGGTGGAACTTCATGAAGCCCGCCCAGGCCTCGTCGAACAGGATGTAGTCGCAGAGGTGGCCGATCTTCTCCAGGACCTCCTGGGCGTCGTAGATCGTGCCGTCGTAGGTGCACTGCTCGATCACCGCGACGCGGAACGGCCGCTCCCGGCGCCACGCCTCCGGGTCGGTCACCAGCGGGTTGCGGCGGATCTTCTCCCGGATCCGGGTCTCGTCCAGGGCCTCGTGGAAGATCGGCCCGATCAGCCCGTAGGCGTTGCGGTCGGTCTCCAGGAAGATCGGGATGCCGCCGCCCAGGAACAGGGCGCCGTGGTGGGCCGCCTTGTGGTTGTTGCGGTCGAACAGGACGAGGTCGTCCTCCGCCACCAGGGAGGACAGGACGATCTTGTTGGAGGCCGAGGTGCCGTTGAGGACGAAGTAGGTCTTCTCCGCCCCGAAGATCTTGGCGGCCTCCTTCTGGGCCTTCAGCGCCGGGCCCTCGTGGGTCAGCAGGTCGCCGAGGTCGAGGACCGAGTTGTCGAGGTCGTCGCGGAAGATCGCCTCGCCCAGATGCTCGGCGAAGATCCGGCCGATCGGCGAGCGGTTGTAGAAGATGCCGCCGTTGTGGCCCGGGCAGGTCCAGAGCTGGTTGCCCTTCTCGGCGTAGTCGACCAGCGCGCCGAAGAACGGCGTCTTGAGGGTCTCGGCGTATTGCGTGACCCGGCTGACGAGGCCGCGGGCGATGAATTCGGGCGTCTCCTCGGCGAGGAAGATGTAGCCGTCGATGAAGTCGAGGAGCTCGACCGGGATGTCCTCCAGCCGCTTGCGGCGGACCATGATGACGATCGGCATCTCCAGGCCGCGCCGGCGCATCATGTCGATGAGGGCGGCGGCCTTGCCGTCGAGGCCGCGCTTGCCCCAGTCGACCACGAGGCAGCCGACCGCCGCGTCGGTCTGGACCGCGATGGCCGCGTCCTCGACGCGCCGGGCGCGCACCACCTCGAAGCCGCGCTGCTCCACGGCCGCCACGATCTGGTTGACGCGCGCGCCCTCGAGATCGTCCGGGTCGAAGGCCGGGGCGCACATCAGGACCGTGAAGCGGCGGTGGAAGTCCATGGAGCCCTCTCTGGCCTCGGATGCAGCGCGTGGCTTTCCGGCCCGTCTGCGACGATTGCATGACACGCGACCGTGGTGGCGGCCGGCCCGGGACGAAAGGTCGTGATCCGGATGCGCATCGGCCGGCTTCGGCGCGGCCGCGATTGCGGAAGCGTCGCCGCGCGGGCTGCTGACGTCGCGCGCCTGGGCTCGGCAACGCAGCCGGAGGATGGCGCGTGGGGTCCCCTCAGCTGCGCCGGCTAAAGGTCACGCGCGTCGGACATTTCCTCTGCCACGATCGGGATACGCCTGGCTGATGGTCCTCACTGTCTTTCCGGGGCGCCGCAGGCGAATCCCTCCGGGTCCGGGCTCCGCTGCGCGGGCCCGGTTTGACGGTGGTGATGCGGCTTCGGTCGCGGGGCTCCGGAGGACGCGATCGCTTCCCCTCAGGCGCCGATCACCGCGGCCATGGGCCTGAGCGCGATGCCCTGTGCGGCGAGCGCGTCGCGCAGCCGCGCGGCCATCGCCACGGCGCCCGGCGTGTCGCCGTGGACGCAGACGCTGTCGATCCGGGTCGGGATCCGCGCGCCGGACGCGCAGGTGATCGCCCCGTCGCCGAGCATCCGCACGACGCGCTCGGCCACCGCGTCGGGCGCATGCAGCACCGCCCCGGGCAGCTTGCGCGAGACGAGGTTGCCGTTATCCGCGTAAGCCCGGTCGGCGTAGACCTCGCGGACCAGGGGCAGGCCTAGCCGCTCGCCGGCGCGCTCGGTCTCCAGGCCGGGCATCACCACGAAGATCAGGTCGCGGTCCAGCGTCCGGATCGCCCGGGCCACCGCCAGGGCGAGATCGGCGTCCTCGTTGGCGATGTTGCCGAGCGCCCCGTGGGTCTTCACGTGCCGCACCGGGCAGCCCGCATCCTGCGCCAGCGCCAGCAGGGCGCCGACTTGGTAGAGCACGGCCTTCTCGACATCCGCCGGCCGCTCGCCGTGGATCGGGCGCCGGCCGAAGCCCCAGAGATCGAGGAAGCCCGGATGCGCTCCGGCCTGGACGCCGTTCGCGGCGGCGCGCCGCAGGGTCTCGTGCATGACGAGCGGGTCGCCGGCGTGGAAGCCGCAGGCGATGTTGGCCGAGGTGGCGATGGTCAGCATCTCGGCATCGTCGCCCAGGCGGTAGACGCCGAAGCCCTCGCCCATGTCGCAGTTCAGGTCGACGATCATCGCGGGGCTCCGGGCGGCGTCACAGGGCGCGCCGGTGCGGCCAGACATCCGGGTTGACCAGCCCGGCGGGTCGCCGGCCGGCGAGGACGTCGACCACCCGGCCCGCCGCAGTCTCGGCGGTGCGGATCAGTGCCGCCTCGGTGGAGCCGCCGACATGGGGCGTCAGGATCGCCCGCGCCTGGCGGGCGAGGGGATGGTCGGCGGGCAGGGGCTCCTGCGCGAACACGTCGAGCCCGGCGCCCGCGATCGTGCCGGCCTCCAGCGCCTCGATCAGGGCCGCCTCGTCGATCAGGCCGCCGCGGCTGGTGTTGATCAGGAACGCGTCCCGCTTCATCCGGGCGAGCTGCGCCCGGCCGATCAGGCCGCGTGTCTCCGGGGTCAGCGGCACGTGCAGCGAGACGATGTCGGCCTCAGCGAGGAGCGCGTCGATCGAGGCGGCCCGCACCGCGCCGGCATTGGCGAAATCGGCGTCGGGGCGGCTCGGTCCGTAGGCCAGCACCCGCAGGCCCAGGGCGGCGCCGAGCCGCGCGGTCGCCTGCCCGATCGCCCCGAAGCCGACGAGACCGAGCGTCAGCCCGGCGAGCTCGGCGAGGCGGGTGGTGAACTTGAAGCTGTCGTCGCCGGCCCGGACCGAGCGGTCGGCGCCGGGCAGGGCCTTGGCCAGGGCGAAGATCAGCGCCAGCGTCTGCTCGGCCACCGAGACGGCGTTGGCGCCCGGCGTGTTGACCACCACGATCCCGGCCTCGGTCGCCGCCGCCTTGGCGACGTGGTCGGTGCCGGTCCCGTGGACGCCGATCACCCGCAGGTCCGGCGCCGCCGCGATGGCGCCGGCCGGGAAGCCGGTGTTGCGGGTGATGACGGCGACGCAGCCGGCGACCTCGCGCGCCAGGGTCTCGGCGTCGGTGCCGCTGGCCGGGCGCGGCTCCAGCCCGGCCGCGCGCAGCCGGTCGAGGCCCGCCGCGTGGATCGGCTGGACGATGAGGCACGGACCGGTGATCACGGAAGGGCAGCCCCTGATGGGAAAGCGGTGGCGGAACGCAAGTCCAGCGCGGGGATCGTCTAGGCGCAGCGCGCCATCCTGACAACGGGCGGACCCATCGGTCCCCGCCCGCGCAGGCGCCGACGGGAGAATGCCCTATGCGTCCGCCGCGTCCGGGACGGTCTCGCTGAACGGCACCGTCAGGACCGGCTCGCCGGCCGCGTCGACGATCTCGAACGCGCAGGCGAACCAGTCCCGCTCGGCGTCCGAGCGGCCGCAGCGGACCAGGTCTCGGGCCGCCTGCAGCGCGTAGGCCCGCGCCGCCGCGGCGTCCGGCAGGACGCTGCCCTCCTTGTCGATGGCGATCCGGCCGGTGCCGGCCCCGTAGTGGAGATTGAAGAAGTATCGACCCATCAGGCGCCCACGATCAGCCGCGCGTATTCCGCTTCCGCCGCCCCGTAGCTGGCATCCGCCACCTGCCTGAGCGGCTCCCGGTCCAGGATCTGGACGCGGCCCCGCCGGCCGCGGATGCCGCCGCCGCCCTCCAGGGCCTGCAGCGCCAGCGTGACGCCCGAGCGCTGCACGCCGAGCATCACCGACAGGAACTCGTGCTTGAGCGGCAGGTCGTCCCCGTCGACGCGGTCGTGGCACATCAGCAGCCAGCGCGCGAGGCGGGGCTCGAGCGTGAAGGTCGCGTTGACGTAGGCCGTGTGCCGCGCCTGCACGAGCTCGGTCTGCACGTAGCGCAGGAGCAGGCGGCGCAGGCTTGGGCTGGCTTCGGCCGCCGCCGACAGGGCGGCGGCCGGGATGCGCCACGCCGCGCCCGGGATCTGGATGAAGCAGTCGCTCGCCACGCGGTCGGAGCCGAGCAGGACCGGCACGGCCCCGATCAGCCCCTCCCGGCCGGTCATGCCGACCTCGACCCGGCCCTGGCTGGCCTCGGCGGTGATCGAGACGACGCCGCTGTCCGGGAAATACAGGTCCTCGACCGGCCGGTGGCTCCGGATCAGCGGCTCCCCGAGCGGCAGGTCCGCGTAGCGCAGATGCGGCCGGAGCGCGGCGAGATCCTCGGCCCGCATCGCCTGCAAGAGCTGGTTGCGCGTGTCGCGCTGTACCGTGTGGTCCACGGGTCCTCTGAATCGGAAGGACGGGCCCGGCCGTATCCCCGGCCTGTGGCCGTCAGCGATCAGGATAGAGCGAACGCATTCGGATGAAACTAACCGACGTTATAATTTGTCTCTATCCCGAAATCATCCTCGTTTAAGGTTCATTATCGCACCATAGGAGGATGATAACCTACCTTGTTGACCATCAATACTTGGAGGGCGGATCAGGTTCGGAGCGATCGGTGCACACCGAACCCTGAATGGTCAAGGAGAGCCATGGATCCGACCCCGCAGCGCCTCGTCCTCGTCGCCGAGACGGATCCGGTCCTCGGCCTCGATCTGGCGGACGCGTTGGAGACGGCCGGCTACCACGTCGTCGGACCGCTCCGGACGGCCGCCGCGGTCGAGGCGTGGCTCGCCGGCTGGACGCCGGCCGTGGCGGTGCTCGACGTCCAGCTCGCCGGCCGGTCCAGCGCGACGGCGGCTCAGGTGCTGCGCCGCCGGCAGATCCCCTTCGTGGTCCACACGGCTTCCGCAATCCACGAGACCCTGCCGGACGCCTTCGCGGGCGCGCCGCGCCTCTGCAAGCCCGCCTGGACGCGCGACATCGTCGATCTGCTCGCGCAGCTGCCGCACCCCGCCGGAACGCCACGCTGATGCGGCCGCTCCTGGCCGCCGCCGATCCCGTCCTCGCCAAGCTCGACCGCTTCGGCCCGCTGCCGGAGGCGGACCGCGCGCTGCTGCGCGCGATCACGGCAGATTCGCGCTGGGTCACCGCGACGAGCGACCTGATCCGGCAGGACGAGCCGGCCGACGGCGCCTTCCTGGTGCTCGACGGGTTCGCCTGCCGCTACAAGCTGCGCAAGACCGGCATGCGCCAGATCACCGCCTATCTCATCCCCGGGGACATCTGCGGCCTCGACGCGGCCGCCCTGGCCTGGTCGGATCACGCCGTCGGCACCCTCTCCGCCTGCCGGGTGGCCCGGCTCGCCCCGGAGGCGATCGAGCTACTGCTGGCGTCCCGGAGTCTTGCCGCCGCCCTGCAGATGAGCCGCCGGATCGATGCGGCGGTCGCCCGCGCGTGGCTGGTCAGCGTCGGCCGCCGCTCGGCGATCGAGCGTCTGGCGCACCTGTTCTGCGAGCTGCACGTGCGGCTGCGGGCGGTGGGCCTCGTCAGCGAGGACGGCTTTTCCCTGCCGATCACCCAGATCGATCTGGCCGACACGACCGGCCTGACCAGTGTCCACGTCAACCGCTCGCTCCAGGACATGCGGCGCGAGGGCCTGATCGAGCTGCGCAAGCGCCGCCTGCGCATCCTCGACCTGCCCCGGCTGCGCGCGCTCGCCGAGTTCGACCCGGCCTATCTGCAGCTGATCGGGCGGGATGCCGCGTAGGGGAGGGCGCGCCCTCCCGCGCCTCAGACGATCCGGGGCGGCGCATCTGCGGTGAGGGGCCCGACCGGGCGCCAGACGTTCTTGCGAAGCCCCAGTTGCTCAAGCCGGTCGAGGACCCACCACCCGATCCGGGTGCGCCACCGGGCGAGGCCGGTGAGCGACCAGACATCGAAGCCGGCGAGCGGCAGGAACGGGTTGTGCCGGTCATAGGCCCAGACCTCGATCCGCACCGCCGGCCGCAGCGACGGGCCGCGGGCGTGGAAGCCCACCGTATCGCCCACCACCAGCGTGTTGCCCGGCACCGCGAAGGCCACCGGGTCGGCATAGCCCATCCGCTTCAGCTCCGCCGGGCTCGCCCGGAACGAGCCGCGGCCGCTCAGCCGGTCGAGACCGCTCGCCGCGTTGATGGCGGTGCGCCGCTCCCAGGCGAGCCGCCGCTTCGTCAGGCGGTGCGAGCCCGGCACGTAGGTGAACGGCCCCTCGTCGGCGGCGACGTCGGTGAGGAACAGCCAAGCCTTCATGGTCGGGTGGAACGTATCGATGTGGAAGTTGGTCTGCGGGTCCGGCGGCGCGTCGGTGACGTGCGACAGGATCGTCTGCACGGTCAGGATCGGCTCGCAGTTGAAGCTGGCCACGTAGCGCAGCAGGTTGTTCCACTCCGGCAGTGCGAGGAGCTGGCGCATGGCCGGCATCCGCTTGAGCGTCTCGGGATCGAGGGGGATGCGGCGGGTGACGGTGTCACCCTGAACCTGCTCGCGCCCCTCGGCGGTGACGCTGGTGACCTCGGCGTAGACGGCCCTGTGCAGGTCGGCTGGCATGAAGTCGGCGCGCCGTATGAAGCCGTCGCGGGCGAAGTCGGCCTGATCTTGCGCGCTCACGAGATGCGCGAGCTGGCGGCGCCGGAAACCCGCCATGGCGTGGGCGAGGCGCACCCGGAGCGTGTGCAGCCCGGCCCGGTTGAGCCGCTCCGAGCCGAGAATCGGATTGTCGGCGAAGGATTTGGCGCCCGTCATGAGCTGGGCGATCCAGAGCGGTGCTGCCGCCACACGCGCGAGGGATCTCATGCAGGTCTCCACCAGAATTGATCGGCTCGACAGCCAAGCGATGCTGAAAATAACAGATGTTAGTTAGCTGGATACTGAAGCTCCAAGGTCACGCCACATTGAGGCAGATTTGGGAACGGCCTGTGAGGCGGGCGCAACGCCGCTCGGCGGAGACAGCTGCGATCTCGGGATGCTCGCCGCCAGGCGCCACGCCCGAGGCTTGGCCGGGGAGGGCTCCGCCGGCCCCGCGGCAGCCGGTGAGCCGCCTGCCCCCGCCAAGTCGCGCCTCGACCGGTCGGCGCCCTGACACGCGACCTGGAATCCTGCCCGCAGGCGGCCCCGACCCGGCTGCGGGTTCCTGCCCAAGGAACGCCGATCCCGCCGCTGCGCGGCTCGCCCCGGGGCCGTTCGAGCCGGTCTCGGGGCCACGCGGACTGCGCAGAACATCTTCGGATCATCTGATACTGGCGTGCCGATCTGTCGGGTCAGCCGCAGGATTCCAGCCCCACTGGCAACGAATTGGCAAGGTCTGGCCGCCATCGTTGCGCGGCGGCAGGGGGCATGCCGGCGGGGATCCCGGACGGCCGCGCGACACACCAGCGATGTGGATCGGTCTCAAGACGGCAGCCATCATGAGCCGTGCGACGCCTTCGGAGACGACCGGGGCGGATCGCCTTCCGGGACCTAGCCCCCTGGGACCTGGGCCCCTGGGGCCTCGCATCCTGCTGGCCTTTTCCCGCAGCCGGGACGGCGCCTCGGCGGTCGAGTTCGCGATCGTGGCGTTGCCGTTCCTGGCGCTGGTCGGAGCCACCCTGGAGGCCGGCATCACCTATTTCGCGCAGGAGATCCTGCAGCAGGCGGTGACCGATGCCGGCCGCCAGATCTACACGGGCCAGTTCCAGGCGAACAATGCCGGCGTCACCAATTCCACGACGCTGCTCAACAACTTCCGCACCGCCATGTGCTCCCCCGGCGGCAAGCCGCGGGTCACGCTCTTCCCCTGCGCCAACGTGCGCATCAGCATCACGAAGGCCGCGAGCTTCGACACGGCCGCACCCGTGCAGGCGACGGCGATCAATCCGAACACCGGGGTCTCGGACTGGAATGCGGGCTTCGCGTCGTACACCTGCGCGCGGGCGAGTGACGTCATTGTCGTCCAGGCGGCGGTCGACATGCCGGTCTTCTTCCCGCTGCTCGGTGCGGCCAAGGCCACGCTGCCCAATGGGCGTCGCGTCCTCCAGGCCGCCGCCGTCTTCCAGGTCGAGCCGTTCACCTCGACCAACGCCTGCCCATCCAGCTCGTGACCGGGCCTGTCTTGCACGCCCTGTCTTGCCGAGCCTCGCCGGGCGGCCGACTCGGTTTCGGGCTGACGCGCGCGGCGTGGCGGCCATCGAGTTCGCGCTCGTCCTGCCGGTGCTCGTCGCGCTCTACTTCGGCATGACCGAGCTCGTGCGGGCCGTCGACACCAGCCGCAAGGCCACGCTCTACGCACGCACCATCGCCGACCTGTCCGGGCGCGCCACCAACGGCAGCCCGACGGTGAGCGACATGGCTGCGATCCTGAACGCGTCCGGCGCGATCATGCGGCCCTACCCGACGACGGACCTGCAGGTCGCCATTCACGCCATGGGCGTCGAGAACGTCTCCGGGAACCTGCTCGGCGGCGTCTGCTCCAGCTATCCGCAGAATGCCCGCCCCGTCCTCACCCTCAACGGCAGCAACGGATTGCCGGCGACACCCGCGACCTTCCAGTACGACGGCGCCCGGTACATCCTGGCCGAGGTCTCCCTCTCCTACACGCCGGTCATCGGCTCGACCCTGTTCCGCTCGATCTTCGGCGGGCGGGGACTGGTGTTCAGCCGCCAGGTCTCGTGGGCCCAGCGCCTCGACAAGGGCGAGGTGATCATGCCGGGAGGCGCGAAGTGCCCGAACTTCTGATCCGTCTCTCGGCCTGGCTTGCCGCCCGGGCGCGCCGGCCCGAGTCCGAAGCCGGCTTCGGGCAGGCGCGAAGCGGCAGGTGGCGATCCTCTTCGCCGTCATGGCCATCCCGATGCTGTTCGCGTCCGGGGCGGCCATCGACCTCGGCCGGCGCAACGCCGCCAAGACCCAGCTCGATGTCGCGGTCGACGCCGCCGTCCTGGGGGTGATCACCCAGAAGACCAACACGCTCACCGACGTCATGCTCACCAACGCCCGCACGCAGTTCCTGGCGGATGCCGCGAAGGTCCCGGGCGTGACGATCACCTCGTTCGTCCTGACCCCGGCGCCGGGCGCCACGCAGGTCGGCCTGACCGCCACCTACACCGCCACCGTGCGGACGACGCTCGGCAGCATGATGAACGTCGTGACGATGAAAATCGCCGGCCAGTCGGCCAGCGTGCGCAACGTCGCGCAATACATCGATTTCTACCTGCTCCTGGACAACTCGCCGTCGATGGGGCTCGCCGCCACCACCGCCGACATCGCCAACATGAAGCGCGTGACCTCGCCGGCCTGCGCCTTCGCGTGCCATCTTCTCAACAGCAACGGTACCGAGAACACCAAGGACAATTACAACATCGCCAAGAAAAACAACATCAAGCTCCGGATCCAGGTCCTGCGTGACGCCGTCGCCAACCTGGTGACCTCCGCAAAGTCGAGCATGAGCCTGACACAGCAGTTCCGGATGGAAATGTGGACCTTCAGCGACATCCAGACCCGGCTGATCCAGCTGACGTCGTCGCTGGATCAGGTCGGCACCGCGGCCGCCCAGATCGATCTGGCGTATTCCTACCAGGATCAGCGCGACAGCCAGACCGCCTACGAGCGGGCAATGGCGAAGATGACCAGCGTGATCCCGGCCAGCGGTACCGGCGTGACCACCGCCGATCCGATCCGGTTCCTGTTCTTCGTCACAGACGGTGTCCAGGACACGCCCATCGACGGCACGATGAGCAATGCGAGTTCCGGCTTCAAGATCAACAGCAACCGGTTCATCAGCCCGATCAGCCCCTCGACCTGCCAGGCGATGAAGAACAGCAACATCCGGATCGGTATCATCTACACGCAATATCTGCCGCTGTATGACAATGACTTCTATAATACGAACGTCAAGCCTTTCGAGAATAACATCGGGCCCCTGCTGAAGAGCTGCGCGAGCGACGGCCTGTATTTCCCGGTCTCGACGGATGGCGACATCAACCAGGCGATGCAGCAGCTGTTCAGCGCAGCCCTGGCGTCGGTGCGCATCACCAATTGAGGCCGGCCGGTCGCGGTCACCCGCGACGTGTCGTGCGGTCCGGAAGCGGACGTTCGCTCACGAGGGTCGGCGCATCGCCACCCAGGCGGCCGCACATTGCGGCGGACCCGAGCCTTGCCTCCGGCGGTTCAGCCGTGACCAATGCGAGCACGGCTCGCGATCATTCAGCCGTTGATCCACGCCGCGCCTTCGCTCTCCCTCTCGGTTCTCCCGTCCTGAGAGGCGGCGACGGGTCACGCGTACATTTTGGTGATCACGGCATCGACGGGCGGATTAAAGAGCCGTTCCGTGCGTGCTGCCGGGAATGTCACTATTCTGCGCGTTTGTTTCCGCGTAGTTTCTGAATTCGCAATTCATTAATTAATGCGCATCAGGTTTTAGATGTCACTTAACGAGTCTGCGGGTTGTTGCTGCAACCCCCGGCGGGGGCTGGGATCATGTCTTTATTCCGCAACCTCAGGATCATCGTAAAACTCGCAATACCGGCTTCGATATTGGCGATTGTTGCCGGAAGCGTCGTGCTCATTGCGCGCGTAAATCTCAGTGCTCTGGAGGACAATACGCGCGAGATCGTCGACGTGCAGGCGATGCGCGCCATCATTGCGCTGCGCCTTGAGACTGCCGTGGACGAGGCGATCATTCGTGAGAAGAACGTCATCATCGAGACGGATGCCGTCGTGATGGCGGACCATCTCGAGCACTTCAAGGCCGCCAAGGAACGGGCCGTGACGGCGATCGATCGGCTCATCGCGATGGCCGACACCGAGACGCGCCGGACGACCAACGCGGGCATCAAGGCGGGCCTGCTCGACTTCTTCGCCGTGGCCGAGCGCTCCATCGCCCTCGGGCTCAAGAACCAGAACGAGGCCGCCGCGACGGTGTCGAACACCGAGGTCCGTCCGGCGCGGATGAAGATCGCCGAGGCGGTGACCAAGCGGGTCGAGGCCAATATCCGGGATCTGGAGGCTGCGAAGGTCAAGGCGGGGGAGACCGCCGAGGCCGCGCGCCGGACCCTGACGCTGGGCGCGGCACTCGGCTTGCTGATCGCGTTCGGCCTGCTCGGTGCGATCGTCATCCAGGGCATCACCCGTCCCCTCGCCAATCTGGTCGCCGTGCTGCAACGCATGGCGCAGGGCGAGATCGACTCGGAGATCAAGGAGGCCGCGCGCGGCGACGAGATCGGCGCGGTCGGCCGGGCGGTCGAGGGCATCAAGGCGATGGTCGCCCGCAAGGCCGCCGAGGAGGCGGAGATCAAGCGCCGCGCCGACGCCGCGGCCGCGGCTGAGCGGCGGCGCACGATGGTCGAGCTGGCCGACGGCTTCGAGCGCGCGGTGGGCGGCATCGTCGGCACCGTGTCGTCGTCGGCCACCGAGCTGCAGGCGACCGCCAGCACCATGACCGCCACCGCGACCGAGACGGCGACCCAGTCGACCACCGTGGCGGCGGCGGCGGAAGAGGCGGCCTCGAACGTCAACACCGTGGCGGCCGCCGCCGAGGAATTGGGGAGCTCCGTTCAGGAGATCGGCCGGCAGGTCAGCGGCTCGGCGCGCCTGGCACAGCAGGCGGTTCTGGCGGCGGATCAGACGGCCGCCCTCGTCCAGGCGCTCAGCCAGACCTCGGCCCGGATCGGCGACATGGTCGGGATGATCTCGGGCATCGCCGGGCAGACGAACCTTCTGGCGCTCAACGCCACGATCGAGGCGGCGCGGGCCGGCGCGGCCGGTCGCGGCTTCGCCGTCGTCGCCTCCGAGGTGAAGGCGCTCGCCGAGCAGACCGGCAAGGCCACCGAGGAGATCGCCCGGCAGATCGGCGAGGTTCAGGGGGTCACGCACCAGGCGGTTTCGGCCATCGGCGGCATCACCGGCCAGATCCGTGAGATCGACGCGGTCGCCACCAGCATCGCGGCGGCGGTGGAGCAGCAGGGGGCGGCGACGCAGGAGATCGTCCGGAACGTCAGCCAGGCGGCGATGGGCGCCGGAGAGGTGACGAGCAACATCGTCGGCGTGGCCCGGGCCTCGGAGGAGACGGGGGCGGCCGCCAGTCAGGTTCTGTCGGCGGCGTCCGAGCTCTCGCGCCAGTCCGAGCACCTCGGGGCGGAGGTCACGCGCTTCCTCGCCACGGTGCGGGCCGCCTGAGGGCTCACACCGTGCCCACCCGGTAATTGCGGCCCGCGTCTCTGCGAGCGGAGCGAAGCACTCCAGGGCAGCGCCAGGATCACCAGCCTCGCGCTTCCCCGGGTTGCTTCGCTTCGTGCGCGGCAAGGCGTCTAAAACGCCGGCTGGAAACCCAAACGGAACGACGGCATCGGAACCTCGTCGCGGGTCCGCGTCCTGATCAGGACGCGCAGGGCACCGGGACCGCGCCGCGAGGGCCGGAACGGTGGCCCAAGCGCACACCAAAATGTTTCACATGAAACATTAACCAAGCCCGCCGCGCTCACCCCCCAGGTCTCAGAGCGGCCGGAGCCTGCGCGGCCGGCGTGCCCAGAGTCAGCCGCGCCTGCGCGGCGGCCTCGTCCGGGCCGGTCAGGAGCGTCATGGCCGCGCGATAGCCGTCCAGCGTCCCGACATCGACATAGGCCGAGCCCGCGCGCACGCCCAGCGCCCGGCCCCCCGCCGCCAGATAGGCGTTGACCAGGGTGCCGATATACTCGTCGGCGCAGAGCCGGGCGCGCCAGAGCGCGTGCAGCTCGATCAGCACGCGACCCGGCATCTTGAACGCGCCCCAGATCCAGTTGGTGGCGGCGTCCGGCTGCTTGACCTGGATCTCGCGCACCGCGCCGCTCCGGTCCGTCACCACCGCGTCGAAATTCTCCGGCCGCTCGACGGGGAAGAGCAGGAACGACAGGGTGTCGTCGGGCAGCTGGATCAGCGCGTCCTGAGGCAGCCAGATCGTGTCCGGCAGGCCGACGATCACCGGCTCGTCCGGGGCGATCAGCGGCAGGGCGGAGAAGATCGCGTCGCACAGGCCGCTCGGCCGCGGCTGCACCACGTAGGCGATCGGGGTCTCGCCGTAGCCGGCGCCGAAATACTCGACGATGTCCGACTTGCCCGGGGAGATCACAAAGCAGATCTTGCGCGCGCCGCCGCGGATCATCCGCTCGACCAAGTGCTCGCTGACCGCGCAGGGCCGCTCAACCCCGTCGCGCAGGCGACTGCCCACCGGGAGCAGCTCCTTCGAGAAGGCGAGGGGCTGGATTCGGCTCCCCCGCCCGGCTGCCGGTACGATCCCCCACATGTCAGGCGCACTCCGCGGGTTCGGGACAATCGCGTTCCGCCAGCGCGCGCTCGAAATCGCCGAGGCGCCGCTCCGCGGTGTGGTCCGCCAGGGTGCGGGCTCGGCCCGCCTCGGCGATGCGGCGGATCTCGGCCTCGCTTCTGTCGAGCGCCGCCAGCACGTCGGCCCGGTCGCGGGCGATGAGGATCTCCTCGCCGGGCCGGAAGAAGGCGTCGAGACCCGCCCAGGCATCGCTGATCAGCGCGGTGCCGCAGGCGCTCGCCTCGAACAGGCGGCCGGAGGGGCACCAGCCCATGGCGGCCATCGCGGCGCGGGTGACGTTGAGGGTGAGGCGCGAGGCGGAGAAGAAGGCCGGGTGCTCCCTCGGCGGCAGGTGGCGGACGAAGTGGATGTTCTCCGTCCAGGGAAAATCCGCCGGGTATTGCGCGCCGCCGATCAGGAAGCGCTGCTCCGGGCGCTGCCGGGCCGGTTCCACGAAGAGTTCGGTCAGAGCCGCCTGCCGGTCGGCCGCGTAGGTGCCGAGATAGGAGAGGTCGGCGCGGTACTGCGGCTGCGGCGCCGCCGGGCGATGGACCTCCGGGTCGACATGCCCGTAGAGCGGCCGGGCGCACCGGGCGCCGAGATCGTCGCGCAGCGCGTCGAGCGCCGCCCCACCCGTGTAGCTGAGGACGAGGTCGAACCCCGCCAGACCGCCGGGACCGACATAGTCCACCGTCTCGCCGGCCCGCAGGCGCGCCAGGGTCACGGGGGTGTCGAGATCGTAGAAGACGCGCCGGGCCCGGGGCGCCGCCAGCACGATCTCGGTGGCGGCGCTTGCATCCGGGCAATAGGACGTGACCAGGGCCGCATCGGCCGTGGCGACCTCCCGCACGGCGCGGTCGCGGATCTCGGAGAACGCCTCGTACAGCACGAGGTCGCCACCCGGCAGCGCCGTCAGATCGCGGTGTTCGCGGTAGTACGGAACGTCGCGCTCGAAGAACACGACCCGGTGGCCGCGCCGGGCCATGGCCCGGCACAGTCCCCGCCAGAGGGTGGCGTGACCGTTGCCCCAGGACGAGCTCACGGTCAGACCGAAGACGACGATCTTCACCCGCGCTCCTGTTCCATCCGGCCCCAGCCCGTATGGGAAGGCCGAAGGGAGAACCTCACGGAACGGCTCTGGTTCGGTCGCCGGCACGAGAGCCCGGCCCTGTGGCTCCGGCGTCCTCGCCGGTCCGGGCGCGGCGGGCTAGCAACGTCACAGCATGACGACATCGAGCTGGCGCGATCTTCGGAACGAGAAGGCCCGGGCGCGGCTGGAGCGGGCCCTGCCGGCGGTCTTTCCCGCGCCGGTCCTGCAGCACGCCCTGGCGCGGCCCCTGATCCCGCCGACGCCGCGGCTCGCCGTCGAGAGCTACTGGCGCGCCCACATCCTCCGGGCCGACCGGCTGGCGCGCGCCCTGGCGGCCCGGTCGGGGACGCCCGATGGCTGGACGTGGCAGCTCGGCGCAGAGGGCCGCGCCGGCAGCTTCCGGATGCCGCCCGCGCCCTACCGCGATCCGGCCTTCGCCCGGGGGCGGGGCGCCTGCTGCATCTGCGGCCAGCCGGTCTACAAGTTCGGCTGGCACCAAGACCTGTGGAACCGCGGCCAGCCGAACGCCAACGCGGCCTGGCACGCGGCCTGTGTCGCCGCCTGGAAGTTCTGGATCGCCCCGCATGCGCAGGTGCGGGTGCTGAAGCTCCGCCAGCGTCACCGCTGCGCGACCTCCGGCAAGCGGCTGCTGCGCAGTGCCGAGGTCGACCACGCCCTGCCGCTCTACCGGGTCTGGCGCGAGCACCGCACCCGGCCCTGGCCGGAGCTGCTCGCCTATTGGGGCACGCCGAACCTGCAGGTCGTCAACCGGGCGGTCCATGTCGACAAGTGCCGCGACGAGGCGGCCGAGCGCTCCCAGACGCTGCGACAGTCTCGGTTCCGCGTGGTCGAGGACGAGTCGGGCTTCGAGGTAATCGAGGAGGCATGAGCCGACAGGCTCAGCCGCCCACGGCCTCCAGGGCCCGCGACAGGTCGGCCAGGAGGTCGGCCTCGGCCTCTAGTCCCACCGACAGGCGCAGCAGACCGTCGGTGATGCCGGCGATCGTCCGCGCATCCGGATCCATCGCGGCATGCGTCATGGTCGGCGGATGGGCGACCAGGCTCTCGACGCCGCCCAGCGACTCGGCCAGCGTGAACACCCGGAGCGCCGCGACGAAGCTTTTTACCGCGTCGCGCCCGCCCGCCAGCTCGAAGCTCAGCATGGCGCCGAAGCCCGCCTGCTGGGTCTTGGCCAGGGCGTGTCCCGGATGCGTGGGCAGACCCGGATAATGCACGCGGGACACCGCGGGATGTGCGTCGAGGAAGGCGGCCAGGGCCGCGGCGTTCTTCTGCTGCTGCTCCACCCGGACGAACAGGGTGCGCAGGCCCCGCAGGGTCAGATAGGCGTCCAGCGGCGAGCCGGTGACGCCGATCGTGTTCGCCCAGGCGGCCAGCTCCTCGCCCACAGCCTTGTCGGCGGCGATCACCGCCCCGCCGATGACATCGGAATGGCCGTTCAGGAACTTGGTGGTGGAGTGGACGACGAGATCCGCCCCGAGGGCGATCGGCTGCTGCAGGGCCGGCGACAGGAAGGTATTGTCGACCACCGCCAGCGCGCCCACGGCCTTCGCGTCCGCGGTGATGCGGCGGATATCCACGACCCGCATCAGCGGGTTGCTCGGCGTCTCGACGAGCACGACCTTCGGCCGCTCGGCCAGCGCCGCCGCGAGCGCGTCCGGATCGGTCTGGTCGACGAAGGCGACCCGGTAATGGCCCCGGGCGCTGCGGAAGCTGAGCAGGCGATGCGTCCCGCCGTAGCAATCATGCGGGGCGACGAGCAGGTCGCCCGGCCGCAGGCTCGACAGGGCGAGGTCGAGGGCCGCCATGCCGCTGGCGACCATGACGGCCCGGGCGCCGCCCTCGAGCTTGGCGATCGTGTCGGCCAGCGCGTCCCGCGTCGGGTTGCCGAGGCGCGAGTAATCGTAGGGTCCAGGCTGCTCGAAGACCGGGAACTTGAAGGTCGCCGACAGGTGGATCGGCGCGATCACGGCCCCGAAGGCCGCATCCTGGGCCACGCCGTTCGCCGCCGCGACGGTGCGGGCCGCTAATCCCTCGGACATCGATTCTCTCCTCGCCGGATCCGTGGCGCGTTCTTTATGGAGAACGGATCCGGCTTTCAAGAGAACGATCCTGCCGATCAGGTCTTCCCAACGGGCAGGTCGGCCCGGCGCGGTCGCCAGGGTGCCATGCTGGCGAAGACGCCGTCCCGGCGGATCAGCCCGTGCAACAGTGCCGCCCCCAGATGGGCGAGGATCACGCCGAACAGGCCGTAGGCCAGCACGGTGTGGAGCTGCCGCAGGGTCGCGTAGAGCATCGGGTTCCCTGGCAGGATCGGCGGCAACACGACCGGGCCGGCGAGCACGATCGGATAGCGGCCCGCCGACAGCATGGCCCAGCCGACCAGCGGCATCGCCAGCATCAGGGCGTAGAGCAGGAGATGCGAGCCGTGCGCGGCCCGACGCTGCCAGGCCGGCAGGTCCTGCGGCAGGGGCGGGGTGGGCGCCGCCAGCGGTTCGCCAGCCGCAGCACGGCCAGCAGCAGGATCAGGATGCCGAGCGGCCGATGCAGCGCCACCAGCGCGTGGTAGTCGGCCAGCGAGGCGACCATGGCGACGCCGATCAGCAGCATGGCCAGGATCAGCGCCGCCATGCCCCAGTGGAGCAGGCGCGCCGGTCGGTTGAAGCGGGCGGGGGCGGTCATAGGCCGGCTCCCCGGTGCGGTCCGTCCGTGACGGCGCTGGGCGTCTTCGCCTCGCCGGCGCGGCGGGTGAAGGATTGCGCGTAGGCGGCCGAGCGGGCGCTCAGGAGCGGGTCGTCGCTCGGCGCGATGCCGTCCGGCAGCACCAGGGGATCGAAGTTGATGTCGCGGCAATTGCCGGCCGCCTCGGGCGTCGCTTCCGTGAGGGTCAGGGTGCCGAGATCCATGGCCTCGCGCTCCGCGGGCCAGGGCCGGGTCGCGTCGGCGGTCGGATCCTCCGCCTGCGCGAGCGTCACGACGAGATGCCAGCGTTGCGGGCCCTGCCGCAGCTGCGCGGCGAGCGCGTCGAACAGGTAGTTCTTGTCGCCCTGCGCGGCCTGGGCGGCCGTCTCGGGCGCCGAAATGCCGTCCGGGACGAAGGCCCAGCGCACCGCCCGCGTGTTGCCGTCGGCGGCCACGAACCGGAAGGCGTTGAGGCTCCAGTAGGTGCTGTCGGCAAAGCCCGATGTCACCATCCGGGCCTTGATCAGCGCGGCGGCCTTGGCGCTCTCGGGATGCGCGGCGAAGAAGGCCTTCAGGCGCTCCGGGTCCGGCTTGCCGGTGGCGGGATCGGGCTGGGCGGCGCGGAGCTGTTCGTAGAAATCCTCCGGGGTGCGCACGGGGAAGACCGGGATATTGTTCACGCCGGTGCGCCATTCCTCGCCGTCCGGGAGACGGAAGCGCAGGGCGAGGCTGCGTACGGTGGCCCCGGCATCCGCCGCGTAGGGCTGGCCGCCCGCCAGCGCGACCCGCCCCTCGACGGGCGTCACGCGTCCCGCCGGGAACACGCCCGCCCGGGACAGCCGCAATCCGGCGCCGTTGCCGGTGAAGGTGCCCGCCACGCACAGGCCCTTGGCGTGGTTGCGCCGGAAACCGGGATGCGGCCCGTTCACCTGCTCGAAGCGGTCGACGACCCGCGCCGGGGTGAGGCGGCCGGGCGAGAGCCAGCCCCCCGCGGCCGCGAAGGCGCCGGCCGTCGTGCCGACCACAGCGCCGATGGCGGCGAGGCGCAGCAGCAGGGCGCGCGGGCTCATCCCGGGCGGAGCCCCGGTGAGGTCGTTCAGAAGCGTCATCGAGTCCGTCGGCAACAGGCCGCGATGGGGCCTATTCGACCGCGGGACGTGGCGGTTTCACGCGCGGCCCGGTCCGAGCCATGCGCTGGCGGGGGCAGGGGGTTGCGCCCTGCGGGGCGCGCCCGCCGACCCGGTCAGGCGGCGCGGCTCTCGACCTGCGCGGCCGGCGCGCTGTCCTGGGCCTCGGCCCCGTCCTCCAGGCCGGCGGCCTCCTGGGCCATGGCCTGGGCGAGAAGCCGGGCCCGCCCGGCCCAGAGGTCGCGGGCGCCGCGCATGGCGCCGAGCCGGTCCTCGGCCGCGGCCAGGGCGACCTGAAGGGCGTCGATCTCGGCCCGCAGGTCGGTGGTGCGCTGCCGCTCGCTCGCCAGCGCCGCCTTGAGCACCGACAGGGCCGCCTCGGTCGCCCCGCGGGCCCCGGCGGGCCGGGCCGCCTCGCTCCGGGGCCGCGCCTCCGCGGCGGCGGGCGCCGGCGGGATATCGGCGGCCGCCATCCCCGAATCCGGACGGAGCTGGGCAATCTCGGCCCGCACCTGTGCGACGTCGAGCCCGGCCGCACCGCGCGTCTCGGGTGCCGGCGCGGCGGTCGGCGCGGCCAGCTCGGCGGCCGGGATCCCTTCCTCCTCCATGACCAGGCCGTGCAGCATGGCGAAGACCCGGTCGCCGTCGAGACGCGTGAGATCGAACCCGCTCTCGGAGGCGAGGCTGTTAAACCGGGCCTGCCCGTGCGACGACTGGCCCACGAAGGCCATCGACCAGTTGGTGAAGCCGCGGCTCTCGGCCGGTCCGCATTGCAGGACCGTCACGTCGCTGTGGCGGAGATCGCGCTGGATCCGCTCGAACGTCGCCTCGACTCCCCGGCGCGGGCCCTCCAGCACCTGCGCGAAGGCGCCCGCGTTGAACATCAGCGCGCCGGTCACGCCGACCTCCCGGTTGTTCCGCTGCGAGGCGTCCAGGATCTGGCGGACCGCCGCCGTCACCTCGGCTTCCGGTCCCTGGAGCAGGTTCTTGCTGGCGTAGACGAGGCGGTAGAGGTCGCTCATGGCGGTGCGTCCGGGAGAAAGAGGGTCAGGCCTGCGGGTAGCTGGCGAAGACCTGGGCGAGGTCTTCGGTGGGGATGGGCTTGCTGATCAGGTAGCCCTGGACGTCGGTGCAGCCCTCCAGGCGGATGCGCTGCATCTGCTCGGAGGTCTCCACGCCCTCGGCGACCGTGGTCATCCCGAGGCTCTTGCCGAGGCCGGCGATCGCCCGGATGATCGCCTCGCCGTCAGGCTTGCTGGTCAGGTCCTTCACGAAGGAGCGGTCGATCTTGATCTTGTCGAACGGGAACGAGCGCAGGTAGCTCAGCGACGAGTAGCCGGTGCCGAAATCGTCCATGGAGACGCGCACCCCGAGCTCCCGGAGCCGGTGCAGGGTCTGGAGCGTCTTCTCGTTCTCCTGCAGCAGCACGCCCTCGGTGATCTCCACCTCCAGGCGCCGGGCCGGCAGGCCCGAGCTGGCCAGGGCCGAGATGATGGTCTCGACGAGCCGGTCGCTCTTGAACTGCGCGGGCGACACGTTCACCGCCACCGACATGTGGGCCGGCCAGG